>CAMDRI010000035.1 GCA_945906725.1 Candidatus Kuenenia stuttgartensis
CTCTTGCCGAGATCTTCGCAGAAGTGCGACGAGTTCGATCCGCTGCCGCCGTTCCCGCAGATGAACACAAATCGGCCGTCCTGATACGCCGAGTAAATTTCGTCCGCCAACCCAGCCGTCTGGCTGAGATCTAGCCGCCCGAACTCTTCGGCACAGCGAGCGAGATATTGTTGCGGGTTGAGATGCGCACCGAGCATGACGAGTCACTCCTTGATCTGGCCGACAACCGAGTCATTGTGGGCCGAAAGCTATTTTTGGAATCTCAAATTTGAAATCTGAGATTTCAAATCACGCGACAACTTTTCGCCTTTCGACGAACAAGTTGCAACCGAAAATCGTCGCGCGGAACAGTCCCTGACGCGATCAGTTCTTCGCGGTAGTTTCGGGCTCCGGTTCACGGACGGGAATCTCGATCGTCGTCGGCGCGACGTGGCCTTCTTTCCAAGCATCAAACGAGAAGGTCACTTTCGCCATCCCCAAACCTGCTTCGTCCGGAACCCGCACGGGGCCGTGAATCTGAGCCCTTCAACAAAAACCCTCGAGCGGGTACCGTCGCTTTATCGGAGGATCACCAGGGGTCTTCGCGGGAAACTCAACGTCGACCACAGGGAAATTTCCCTCAGGCAACAGCCAGCGGTCTTCGTGGTCGTGGACTCGAACGACCGTCCAGCAGTCTTTCTCGGCGTTCATTGTGCCGATGAGTGCTCCTAACTCCGTCGGCTTGTCACCAGTTCTCAACGCCAGATGCGGTGAAACTTGCCAACTGATCGTCATCGGCCCAATCGACAGCGGCCCGTGAAAGTGTGCAATTGCCGGAGACTGGTTGGTCGGTCTCATCGCGGTATCGCAATACTGCCGGTAATTTGCCGTCCCTTGAATCCGAACGCTGGCATCCAGACTCGGCAGTGATGAAGGCGTTTCCTTCCAAAAGCCGATGTCACGGATGAAGTACGTGGTGATTCCGTCGGGATCACGAATTTCAATGTCCTTGATCTCGTCTTGGTCGGCAAATTTCTCAGCACGCTCAAAGCGGCCGTCGCTGTTCTTGTCGACCCAAACCGCTTTGCCTCGTAGCTGAACTTCGATCGCGATTTTTCCTTCCGGGCCGAACAGCATCAGGGCATGCAACGGTGGCTGAGTTTGGACGGATACGATCAGGCCAAACAGGGTCGACAATGCGGCGATACTCAGGAAAACCGCCGCGGCTTGGCTAAACGACATTCTCGCATCTCTCCGTGTCTCGACGTCACATTGACGTTGACCGCTCAGCTCAACAACTCGTGAACCACCTTGCCGCTGTTGACCACTTTCACGGGGCGGCCTTCGGGAGTGTGGAACTCGGCGTCGGGATCGATGCCCAGACAGTGGCACATCGTGGCCGTGAGATCTTCCGGGCTGCGCGGATCGGAGGCGGGCTTCTCACCTTTCGGATTCGTCGCACCGACCACCGTGCCGCCGCGCACTCCGCCGCCGGCCAATAGGATGCAGTTGGCCGGGCCCCAGTGATCTCGACCAGCATTGTTGTTGACTCGCGGAGTGCGCCCGAACTCGCCCATGACGACGACCAGCGTTTTGCTCAACATGCTGCGGTGTGCAAGGTCGCTCAGCAGCATCGACAGCCCGGTGTCGAGTTGCGGCAGGAGTTCATTCTTCAGCACGCGGAAATTCTCGGCGTGCGTGTCCCAGTTGGAATGGTCGATCGTCACGCAGCGGACGCCCGCTTCGATCAAGCGCCGAGCCATCAGGCAGCTCTGCCCCAGCGAGTGCCGACCGTATTCGTTGCGCAGCCTCGGGTCTTCGGAATGAATGTCGAAAGCAGCCTTCGTTGCCGGCGACGTGATCAAATCAAATGCCTTGTCTCGGAACGCGGAGGTCATGCGGGCCTTCGCATTCGCGGCGACTTCGGCAGACTTTTCAAACCGATCGACTTGCCGCATCAATGCTCGGCGGTCGGTCAACCGAGTGCCATCGACGACGACCGGCGGCACGAGGTCCGGCACGCTGAAGTTCGGAGCGTTCGGGTCCGCCTCGACGACAAACGGCGCGGCGACCGAACCGAGATACGCCGATCCCGCCGACGGGTGCATCTTCGGCAAGCAGACATACGGCGGCACTGCTCCGCGCGGCCCCAGGATTTTCGCGACGACTGATCCGTGAGCCGGTCGCTGATTGTTCGGAACGAGATTCGGATTGAACCCCGGCAACGGCTGATACCCGGTCAGCATGTAATGGTCGGCTCCGCCGTGATCCGAATTCGGATGTGCCAGCGACCGCAGCAAGGCGAAGTGCTGAGCCTGCTTCGCAACGAGTGGCAAGTGCTCGCAAATCTGCATCCCCGGCACGGTCGTGTCGATGGGATCGAACTCGCCACGAAACTCCGGCGGAGCGTTGGGCTTCAGATCGAGCGTATCAATCGTCGCCAACCCGCCCTTCAAAAACAGAATGATCAGCGAGACGTCATCCTTGTCCCGCGCGGCCTTGTTCGAGTCCGCCGCTCGCGCCCGTCCGGCCAATAAGTCTGGCAGCGAGAGCATCCCGGTCAGAGTGCTCGCACAGCCGACCTTCAACAGATCGCGGCGTTGAATACCATCACAGAATCGAGCGGATGAGGACATGTTGGACTCCCATCAGTGATTGAACACAAACTCCAACGAGTTGAGCAAGCTCCAAGCTAAATCTTCGGCCGCTTGGCGGCGAGTGGATGCGTGATCTTGCAGGTATTTCGCCGCCGCCGACTTTTCATCGGCGGTCGGCAGGCGGCTGATGACGGTCAGGTACAGTTCGTCGATCAAAGCGGAATCGTCAGACGGGTAGCGACGGACGAGGCGGGCGACGGTGCCGGATTCGTCGGAGAGTTTGGATTGCAGTTCAGGCGAATTCAGGACGTGCAGGACTTGGGCGACGCTCGGTTCGGTCGCCCGTTCGCATTCACAGGCCGTGGCTCGGACGGGGCGGCCGAAGAGTTTTAAGAAGTCGTGTTTGACTTGGCTGTCCCAAAGCTGGATGGCTCGCGAGCCGTCGGGAACGCCGGCGAATTTCTCCGACGTGCCGGTTGCTTGGCAGACGGCATCGAAGAGGACTTCGGCGTCGAGTCGCTTGAGCAACGCTCGCGAGTAGTTCTGTTCGTCGCGATCGTTCGTGGCGTTGGGGCGCGAGGATCGTTGATACGCTCGCGAGGCGGTGATCGTGCGGATGAGTTGATGGACGTCAAAGCCAGACTCGATGAACTTCGCCGCCAGGGCGTCAAGTAGTTCCGGATTCGTGGGCGGGTTCGTGAGCCGCACGTCATCGACCGGTTCGACCAAACCTCGGCCGAGGAAATGTGCCCATGTGCGGTTCGCGATGTTTCGGGCAAAGAACGTGTTCTTCGGCGACGTCATCCAGTCGGCGAGCAGCTTGCGGCGATCTCCTTCGGGAGATTTCTCTGGCATCGGTTCGCCCAGCGCGTGAGCAAACACAGTCTCGCCGGTTCGCGGATGTTTTGTGGGACCGGAGTCGCGGGTGAGCAGCATCTCGCCTTGTGGAGTCGGCTTGAAATTGATCTGCGTGAAGAACGCTTCCATGCCGAAGTAGTCGGTTTGGCTCCAGCGATCGAACGGGTGATGGTGACACTTCGCGCAGTCGATCCGCACGCCGAGCAGCACTTGCGAGATCGTCGCCGATTGTTCGCCCGGCTGTTTGACTGCCTTGAAGACGTAGCCGGCCGGCTGGTCTCGCAGGAGTCCTTCGGCGGTCAGCAGTTCGCGAGCGAATTTGTCGAACGGCTTGTTTGTGGCGAAGCTGTCGCGCATCCAGCGGTAGTAGGCGTGTGCTCCGGCATGTCCCAGCGTCGGACGTTCGACACGCAGCAGGTCGGACCATTTCAACGCCCAGTAGTCGGCGTACTCCGGCCGCTTGAGTAGTTCGTCGATCAAGCGTGCTCTGCGGCCGGGCTGTTTGTCGTCGAAGAATTTGCGAACTTCGTCCGGCCTGGGGAGTGTGCCGATGACATCGAGGAATACTCGGCGGAGGAAGTCTTCATCCGAGCAACCTTCGCTCGGCTGAATGTTGAGCTTGGTGAGTTTGGATTCGACGAGCGGGTCGATGAACGTCAATGGTGATTCGCTGCCGTCACCCGGCCTTCGGCCACCTTCTCCCGTGGGGAGGGGGGATGTTGTTGGGCGTGGGATGAGTACTCGGAAGACGTCGACTGCGCCCAGGTAGTTGGCCATGACGGCCACGTCACCAGGTGTTTCATGAGTCATAACGAGGCCGTGCTCGTCGACCGACGCAAGGCCGTCATTGTTCGATTGGAACTTGGCGTGCCGAGAGACGTCCTCTTCAAAGCCGTTGTCGAACTTGGCAACGACCTTCAGTGGCTGAGTCGTTTTGAGTCCCATCACCTGCTCGCGCGGCGTGACGGTGATCGAGGACACTCGCGGAGCGGTCGGCTCGCCGAACGGCAATCCGTTCGCGATCCAGTCCCGCAGAGTTCGATACTCGTCGGAGTCTTTGCGGATGCGAACGCCTCCGCCGTGCGGGATGTCACCGCAGGACTTCTGCAACAGCAAGCTCTTTTCGGGAGCGTTCGGATTCGTCCGCCGGCCTCGACTTTCGCTGGTCAGCGCGATGTGATCGGCGTTGGGATCGAAGCCGAAGATCGACAGTTTGAAACCGTTCTGGCCTTCCGCTTTGCCGTGGCATCCCGAGGAGTTGCAGCCGAATCGCGACAGGATCGAGACAACGTCGGTCTCAAAATGGAACGGCCGGGACTTCGCCGCGTCGGCCGCGAAGACTTCCGTTAGCGGAGTGCCGAGAACGAAAATGCCGATCAACCACGACTTCAAACCGTAGCCAACGAGCACTCGGCGGGTGCTTCGCAAGGGCGAGTTCATGGGAGGGAAAGTTCGGAGGGAGGTTGGAAGGCAGATCCAGGAGGGGGCCTCGCCGGACACATCAAACGGTGCAGATGCTAACGCATCGTCCAGCGGTGGGACAATTCTGTGTTGGAAATCTGGCGTCGTGGCCTCAGTTTTCACAATTCTCGCCGGCACTATAATCCGCGTGTCCGTGCTGATAGTCGAAGTTGGTCGGCCTTTTCGAGGTCGGTCCGATCGAAGCAGGGGGCAGCTTCATCGCATGACGAGCCACTCCAAGAGTCAGAGATTGAGGACGCTCATGACGGAATCCAGTTCGCTGCATGGCCGAGCGGCACTTGTGACGGGGGCCGGTGTCGGAATTGGTCGCGCGATTGCCGAGTCGCTGGCTGCTGCCGGTGCGTTTGTCGGAGTGCATTGTCATCGCAGTCTCGATGGTGCCAATGAAACGCTGGCGGCGATCAAACAGCGAGGTGAGGATGGAGTCGTTTTGCAGGCGGACTTGAGCAGCGCTGACGAAGCGATCAGCTTGGTAGATCGGTTCGTGGCCGTGGCGGGGCGACTCGACATTTTGGTCAACAACGCAGGGAGTCCGATCGAGCGACGAAAGATCGAAGACTGTCCGCTCGATCTGTGGCGGAAAATCCTCGACATAAATCTGACGAGCGCGTTCATCGTCACCCAGCGAGCGATCCCGCATTTGAAGCGGAGTGGTCACGGAGCGATCGTCAACAACTTGTCGCTATCCGTGCAGACCGGCGGAGCGAACGGAGCCGGGCCGTACGCGGTCGCGAAGGGGGGGCTGCAAGTGCTGACACGGACGCTGGCTCGCGAACTGGCCCCCGAAGTGCGTGTCAACGCGATCATGCCGGGAGTCATCGAAACTGGACATCACGAAGTCTTCACGACTCCGGAACGGATGGAACAGTACCGCCGCGAAACACCGCTGGGCCGCAACGGCACTGCCGACGAGGTCGCGTCGGTCGTGCGTTTTCTGGTCAGCGATGAAGCCAGGTTCGTCACCGGAGCGCTCCTGGACATCAACGGCGGCAGGTTCTTGAGGTAGCGCGAACATCAGGCTGGCACGAGCAGTCCCGCCTGTTTGAGCAACAGCTTCATGTCCTCCCAAACGTCTTTCTTCGCGGCGGGGTTGCGCAGCAAGTACGACGGGTGATAGGTGCAAAGCACGGTTGCTCGGCCGTGTTGGAAGGTGCGGCCGCGCAGTCGCCCGATACTTTCTTCGGTACCCATCAAGTTTTGAGCGGCGGTCGCTCCCCAGCAGACAATGAAGTCGGGGTCGATGGCGGCGATCTGACCGTCGAGGTACTCGCGGCACTTTGCCGCCTCTTCGGGCAGGGGCTTGCGGTTGCCGGGGGGACGACAACGCAGAATGTTGCAGATGTAGACCTCGTCGCGCTTCAATCCGCAAGCGGTGATGATTTTGTTGAGCAACTGACCGGCCGCACCGACGAAGGGCTCACCTTGAGCATCTTCGTCGGCTCCCGGTGCTTCGCCGATGAACAGAAACCGAGCTTCAGGATTACCGACGCCAAAGACCGTTTGCGTCCGGGCGCACGCCAGCTCTTGGCAGCGTGTACAGGCAGCGACTCGCTGCCGTAATTGATTCAACCGCCACTCGCGATCCTCGCGCGAGCCAAGGGAATGTGGACTGGGTGGCAACGGTTCGGCCACGACGGGCAGCGCGTGAGTCGTCGGAGCGGTCGTCGGTTGCGAAGTGATTCGAGTCACTGGCGGTGAAGTCGTGCGTGAAACCGAATTACTGCTGGGCGGAGTTCGCGTCGTGGCCGGTTTCGCCGAAGCGGACGGGGGACTGGCGGCAGAGCGTTTGCGTCGCGGCATAGGGAGATGACTCAAGCCTGCGCGCCTCCAGCCTTCCAACTCTTGCCGCAGCGCGCGGTCGATCGCGAATGAAAAATCTTCGGCCATCGGAAATCTCAGACCGGATCAAAAAGATTGACGAGCCCAAAAGTCGGCGAGCGGAGGTTTGTAGCACTCCGCTCGCCGATGAATTTCCAGAATGAGTTGCGTCTACTCGACGATTTCAATCAGCTCCAAGTCGAAGATCAAAACAGCATGCGGCCCAATCGTGGGGGGCGAACCACGTTCTCCGTAGGCCAGCTCGGACGGCAGGTAAACCGTCCACTTGTCGCCCGGTTTCATCTTCACGAGCGATTCTTTGAACCCCTTGATGACGCCGTTGAGCGGGAACTCGGCGGGCTTGTCGCGACTGGCCGGGGCGTCGCCCGTGTAAGATCCGTCGAAGACTTTCCCGTCGATTAACTTGCCTTTGTAGTGAACCTTCACCGTGTCCGTTGCTTTCGGAGAGGCTCCCTTGCCAGACGCCAGTACCTTGTACTGCACACCGCTCGGCAATGTCTTGATGCCCTCTTTTTCTTTGTTGGCGGCTAGGAAGTCTTCACCCACCTTGACCATCGCGCTCTGACGATGCGGTTCGTAGGCTGCGAAAGCTTTTTTGATTTCCTCCTCGGTGAATTCAGCCTCCTTTCCTTGCATCGCGTCTTCAAGTCCCTTGATGACCTGCTTCGGATCAAGATCGACCCCTTGATGCTTCATCCGCCCGATCTGCTGTCCCAATCCGTAACTGATTTTGTGGAGCAGTTCTTTCTTGTCGACCAGCTTTTTGCCCAGTGCATTCGGGTCGGCTTCAAGTTCCAAGCCCACATCATCGTTCGACTTCTTCGCTTTTGGTTGAGCTTTCGCCTTCGCTTTTGGTTGAGCTTTCGCCTTCGGTTTTTCGTCGTCCTGAGCAATCGCGAAACCGACCACGGCTACCAAACTCAGCATCACCAACCACTGCCGCATGATCGCACCTTTTCTGTTTCAGTTTCAGTTGAGGGAAAAATCGAAACGGCGGGAGTCTAACAGCCGGAGAGGACATCACCCAACCCTTCGGATGGACTTGAAAGCGATCGGTTTCAATATTTTCTCGCGGGGAAATTCCTGGCGACGAATTCCAAACAAATGAACTCCCGATCCGAAGTCGACCTGCGGTTGATGAGTCGGCCTGCTCAGATATTCACTCGAAATTCGCACATTGTCTGATTTTGACCGATGATCCGGGGTCGGTAGCCTAGAGATCATTCCCTGCGCCAGATATAGACTTCCCATGCGACTATTCCCGGTCACCTGACGACGGAGGCGATTATGCGCTGGCAATGCACTCGGCTGACGGTTTTGGCGGTCTTGATTTTGGTCACGGGCAGTTTGCTCGCTCATGCCGCGGAACGAGCATTGTGGACAACCTCCAAGGTGGTTGGCTCGGCCGAGCCGCCTGATCCGTATCGGTTGGAGTTGGCGTATCCGAAGCTCAAGTTGTTCGAACCGCTTTCGGCGGCGTTGATCCCGGGTTCGAAGCGGCTATTGGTGGCCGAGCGGCCGGGGAAGATCTGGGTGCTCGATGCGTCGAGCAAGGAACCGCAGCCGCAACTGGTCGTCGATCTGAAACGAACCGTTTACGGCATCGTCGCGCATCCGCAGTTTGATAAGAACGGATTTGTCTTCGTCACGAGCGTGGCCGATCCCGCCAATCCATCTCCAAATGGAAGCCGACTGACAAGAATCACAGTCGCACGCGGCGAGACGCTCATGGCAGACGCAGCGAGCGAAGAACTGATCCTCGAATGGCCATCGGGCGGGCACAACGGCGGATGCGTGCGGTTCGGGTTGGACGGCATGCTGTATCTCGTGACGGGGGACGGTAGCGGCATCGCGGATTCACTTCAGACCGGTCAAGACCTGAGCGACTTGCTCGGCGCGATTTTGCGATTGGACGTCGATCATCCCACAAGCGATCGAGCCTACGGCATTCCAAAGGACAACCCGTTCGTCGGCAACCCGAAAGCTCGCGGCGAGATTTGGTCGTTCGGTCATCGGCAGGTTTGGAAGTTCTCGTTTGATGCGCCGACTGGCCAGATGTGGGGGGGCGAAGTCGGACAAGATTTGTGGGAGATGGTCTACCTGATCCAGAAGGGTGGGAACTACGGCTGGAGTGTCCGCGAGGGAGCGCATCCCTTCCGCCCCGAACGACCGAAGGGTCCGGCCGAATTCGTCGCACCGATCGTGGAACATTCACATTCGGACTTCCGTTCGATCACCGGCGGCTGGGTGTATCGCGGCAAACGACTGCCAGAACTCGTCGGAGCGTACATCTACGGTGACTACGATACCGGCAAAGTCTGGATGCTGCGCTACGACGACAAGGCTAAGAAGGTCACCGAGCATCGCGAGTTGTGCGACACGCAAGTCCGCATCGTCGAAATCATCAGCGACGCGGACGGCGAGATTCTGTTCGTGGACTTTGCCGGCGGCGGATTGCACCGGCTTCTTCCGGTTCCGCCGACCACACAGCCAAAGCCGCCGTTTCCGCGCAAGCTCAGCGAGACCGGGCTGTTCGCCAGCGTCAAAAATTACAAGCCCGCGGCCGGAGTGCTCCCTTATGACGTGGTCGCTCCGCTGTGGTCCGACGGCGCGATCAAAGATCGGTTCATGGCCGTGCCCGGCGATACCAAGATCGAGTTCGATGCGGTGACGTACCCTGCGGACGCTCCCGGCAACATGCCCGGCTGGCGATTCCCCGATGGGACGGTGTTCGTAAAGACGTTCTCGCTCGAAACCGAACCTGGTAATCCGAAAAGCGTGCGGCGATTGGAGACTCGGCTGCTGCATCACATCAAGATGCCCGGCAACGACGACGAGTACGGTGCTCAAGTTTGGAACGGCTACACCTACGTCTGGAACGACGAGCAAACAGACGCCGAGTTGCTCGATGCGAAGGGTTTGGACCGCGTCTTCAAGATCAAGGACAAGTCCGCACCCAACGGAGTTCTCGAACAGAAGTGGCACTTCCCCAGCCGAGCGGAATGCGCGCTGTGCCACACGATGGCGGCGAAGTACGTGCTTGGCGCGACGACCGAGCAGTTGAATCGCAACTTTGATTTCGGTGACGGTAAGCCGAAGAACCAGTTGAAGCACTTCGACGAACTCGGCTACTTCACGAAGCCGATGCCCTCGGACGCGAAAGGACTGGGGAAAGTGCTCGTCGATTACCACGACTCGAAACAAACGCTGGATGCCCGCGCGAGGTCGTACTTGCACGCGAACTGCTCGCACTGCCACCGCAAGTGGGGTGGCGGCAACGCAGAGTTCATCCTGCTCGCGTCACTGCCGCTCGCGGAAACCGGAACGCTTGGCGTGCGTCCGGGGCAAGGCTTGTTCGAATTGACCGATCCGAAAGTCCTCGTCCCCGGCGATCCGGCGCGGTCGATGGTCTTGCATCGCATGAAAAAGCTAGGCCTCGGCCGCATGCCGCACATCGCGTCAAACCTCGTCGATGCCGAGGCTGCCGAACTCATCGAACGCTGGATCAAAGCGATGCCGAAGTGAGGTCTCGATTTTTTGCCCTCCATTTTCCGCCTGTCTGCTGCGTGATGTCAGAAGAACGCAGGGTGGCGAAAAAATGGTGGGAGAAAGATGTTGTGACGCGCGGCCGAATCAGGCTTAGTCTTTGAACGCGATTTGCAGTTCGAGGTTTTCCTTCGGCAACACTTTTCCACCGACTTCAATGTGCGGGTAGACAAAGAAATTCAGCGGTTGGCTGGCGGACTTCGGGACCAGCGAGATATCGCGTCCGACCGTGAACGTCACGCGATCGGGTGTCAGGCCGCCGAAGTAGTAGTCCTTCATCAGCGGGTTCTTGTCAGCTTCCGAGATATCGACCGGTACCCAGCCGCGTTCGTCGGCGTAGAACCAAGCCCAGCAGTGATAGCCGGCGATCGGGCCTTCGGGTTTGTTCGTCGGGATCGAGAAGCCGATCTCAAACCGCGCAGGCAATCCCTGTGACCGAGCCAGTGAGATGAACAGGCTGTGGAAGTCGGTGCAGTTGCCGTAGCGGCTGTCGCAGACCCAATTCGTGTCGCCGCGGCCCCAGCCAGTCCCGTCCTTCTTGTACGTGACGTGATTGTCGACGATGTCATAAAGCTGCCGCGCACAGGCGAACTTGTCCTGCATCAATTCGATCATGTCGAGCAGTTTGAGCGGCTTGCCAGTCGTCGGGACCATCGTGTCCTCGCGCAGGAAAAACCGACGTCGGGCGTCGTCCAATTGTTCGGCGGCTGGATCAACAGGCCATGACAGCCCGCGCTGCACTTCGCAGCGAGTGATTTCGTACGGGACATCGACGCTGAACTCGCCGCTCTCCGGGATTTGGGTCTCGAAGAAGAGGATGCGATTCCCAAATTGCTCGTCCATGTTTTCGGAGATCTCGCCGGGAGCGATCACGTCCAACCGTTTGACGCTCTGCTCATCGCTGGAGGCCGCCGACGGCAGCCACACACGGACGACGGAGTCTGCAGCGTTCCCGGCGGACTTCAGGTCTTTGACTTTGAAGCGGTAATGAAACGTGAAGCTCCGCGACTTGAGCGGCGATGCAGAGTCCGGCGCCCCGACAACCTTCGAGTTCGCCGTCACCGGCTCTTCGTTAGCCGCGGTCACCGCGGGATCGGCAGTGGAAACTTTCATCGGAGGCTCAGCGTTACCACCACAACCCAAAACAAAACTTGTGCAGACCAAACTGGTCGCCAAAGAGAATGCCTTCATCAGTTCCGCATCTCCAGATTCCTTGTGTTGAAGTTCCATATGGCCCCTCTGGCCGACGCGGAAGTCTAACGGCAAGACTTTGAACCTTTCCACGAACATGACCAACGGACCGAACGCACGATCCGCTGGAGTGTGCCCAAACCGGTCAAGCGATCTCAAACGGGAACGGAATGACTTGTCGGACGGAATCGTGTCCAAGGCTGAGCATCAGCAGCCGGTCGAATCCCAAGGCGACTCCGGAACACGGCGGCAATCCGCTCTCCATCGCGGCCAGCAAATGAACTGGCTCCGGGATGTGCTTCTCGCTAGCACTCGCATCGTGACGGATGCGAGCCCGCAGCGCGGCGGCGTCCGTGAGTTCGTGATAGCCGTTGCAGAGTTCGATGCCGTGGACGTACAGCTCGAAGCGCTCTGCGACGGCGGTTTGGCCTTCGCCTCGAACGCGAGCCAGCGCGGCTTGCGAGCCGGGATAGTCGAAGACGAACGTCGGCCGACCGTGGCCGAGATGCGGTTCGACTCGCTCGGCCAGCAAGAGATTCAGCCAGCCGTCGCGATCGCCCGGCAGCAGGCTTTCGGGAGCGCTGACTCCCAGTCGTCGTGCCAGTGCCACAATCTCGTGAGTCGGCCGTGCGAGGACTTTCGAACCAGCATGACGCTCGAACGCTTGGTCGTAGGTCAGGCGTTCAAAGGGCTGAGGGCTGAGGGCTGAGGGCTGAGGGGAATCGCAAGACAGTCTTCTGATCTCACTGGCGAACGACGTGACGAACTTCTCGACGAAGTCCATTTGCTCGTGGTGGTTGTCACCGACGCGATACCACTCCAGCATCGTGAATTCGGGATTGTGCAGCCGACCGAGTTCGCCGTGTCGAAAGACTTTGCCGAGCTGAAAAATCGACTCGGCCCCCGCCGCCAGCAACCGCTTCATCGCGAATTCGGGTGAAGTTTGCAGGAACAGCCGCTTGCTCGCCGACCACGGCACGACGAATGGTTCGATGTTCGGATCGATCACCCGCTCGTGCGATAGAGTCGGCGTATCGACCTCGAAGTAGCCCGACTCATCAAAAAAAAGACGAGTGAACGCCAGTAGCTTGGCGCGAAGTTGCAGAACGTCGAGTGTCGCGGAGGGGCGAAAGTCGGCAGGCACGGCGTTAGTCCAATCTCAATCAAGATACGACCGCGCACGATCTGAAATGTCCTTGCGGCACCACCCACCCTGCCAGCGGATGCACTTCACGGCTTGGTAGGCGTTGAGCTTGGCTTCGGCGAAGTCGCTGCCCAGCGCGGTGACACCGAGCACTCGGCCGCCGTCGGCGACGATGTCGTCTCCCCTGCGAATGGTCCCCGCGTGGAAGACTTTCGCGTCGGGCAGTTCAGCCGCCTCGTCGAGTCCACGGATGGGAGCACCCTTCTTCGGTGCAGCGGGGTAGCCGTCGGCGGCCATCACGACGCAGACGGCGGGACGCGGATCCCACTCGGCCGGGCCGAAGTCCGCCAGCTTGCCGTCAGCGGCGGCTTTGAGGAGCAGGCCGAGGTCCGACTTCAACCGCATCAGTACCGGCTGTGTTTCGGGATCGCCGAAGCGGACATTGAACTCCAGCACCTTTGGGCCTTGATTCGTGACCATGATGCCGGCGTAGAGGCAGCCTTTGAACGGCCGCTCTTCAACGTTCATGAAGTGGGCCGTCGGGACCAGCACCTTTTCGACGATCTCGTCCATCAACTCGTCGGTGATCAGCGGGGTTGGACAGTACGCACCCATGCCGCCGGTGTTCGGGCCGGTGTCGCCGTCGTAGGCGCGCTTGTGATCCTGGCAGGCTTCGAGTGTCAGAATTGTGTTGCCGTCGACGATCGCGAGAATGCTGGCTTCGTGTCCGTGCAGGCATTCCTCGATCACGATCTTTTTGCCTGACTCACCGAAGGCTTGTTCGAGCATGATCTGCTTGACCGCGTCGAGAGCCTCCTGGCGGTTCGAACAAACGAAAACTCCTTTGCCCGACGCGAGCCCGTCCGCCTTCACGACCAGCGGAGTTTCCTCGCGGTCTTCCAGAAACGTGACCGCATCCTGATGCCGCGAGAACGATTGGAACTCAGCGGTCGGCACGTTCGCCTTCCGCATCAATTCCTTCGAGAAGATTTTGCTCCCTTCCAACTCGGCCGCCTTCTTCGTCGGGCCGAAGATGCGCAGATTCGCTGCCTGAAACGCATCGACAACACCCGCGACGAGCGAGGCTTCGGGACCGACAACAGTCAGGTCGATCCGTTCGGACTTCGCAAACTGTACTAACCGCTCGACGTCGGTCGAGCCGATGTCGACATTCGTCGCCTCCAGCGCCGTGCCGGCATTTCCCGGAGCACAATAAACTCGCTCGACCGACGGCGAGTTCTTCAGCTTCCAACACAACGCATGCTCTCGGCCCCCTTGGCCGATGACCAGAACTTTCATCACGAAAACTCCCAAACCACGAAACGGTGAAGCGGCGAATGATAGCGGCTGAAAACTCGGCAACCGAGCCTGCACAGATGAGAAAGTCGATCTTCAATTGGTTCGTACGCGATTACCCATCGTCCTGCCCTCATCGTTCTGCCAAGTCTGATTGGCAGAACGATGAGGGCAGGACGATCTTGATCGACATGCGATCGTCGCCACTGTACGTTGTATCTACGTTTTAGCTGGGAGTGCTCCCCCACAAATGAGACTGCTGCGATGTTGAGATTGTTGGGTTCTCAACGGCGATTGTGCGACGGAATGAGTCGTCGCGATTTGCTGCACATCGGCGGGCTGGGGTTGTACGGACTGACCGCCGAGCGAGCCGCGTCATTGGCAACGGAATCGCTCGCATCTGGTGGTGAGTTGCGTGGCTTCGGAAAAGCGAAGCGCTGCATCATGCTCTTTCTTTTTGGAGCCGCTTCGCAGCATGAGACGTTCGATCCAAAAAACGACGCTCCCGTTGAGATTCAGGGCGAGTTGAAAGGAATCCCGTCCGCACTCTCCGGTGTGCCGATCTGCGAGGGACTGCCGCTGACTTCGAAGATCACCGACCGGCTGACGATCGTGCGGTCGATGACGCATCCATTTCCATTGCACTGCGTCGCGTACGCGCTGAGCGGCATGCCGACCTACACGACCGACATCGAGACTAAGCCGCGCGACCCGGTTCACTGGCCGTATTTCGGTTCGATCGCCGACTACTTCTGGTCGCAGTCCGCTCCGAAATCGACGAGCAGTGAATGGACTCCGCGACATGTCGGCTTGCCGTGGGTTTTCAATTCGCAGGTCGATGATCTCGGAGTGCTCGCCGGGCCGTATGCCGCGTTCTTAGGGCAGCGGTTCGATCCGGTTTGGGCGAAGTTCGAGGGGAAGTCGCTGCGGATCGCTCCGAAGGTTCGGCACGAGCAGCCGAAGGAATACTCGGACCCGTACGCGGCGGTTGATCCTGATTGCCGCTTTGTGTTCGACGGAGCGGGCCGCTTCGCCGAGAACGTGTCGCTCGACCGCTTCAACCTGCGCCGCGAGTTGCTGTCGCAATTCGATGCCGCGCGGCTGTCGGCCGACACGCTGGCCGAGCGATCGTACTCGTCCAATCAAGGCCGCGCGTTGTCACTGCTGACCTCGGCCAGAACGCGAGAGGCACTTGACGTCAGCCGCGAGGCTCCGACGCTGCGCGAGCGATACGGTCACACGCTGTTCGGTCAGTCGTGCCTCACCGCTCGGCGGTTGGTCGAGTCGGGAACGCAATTTGTCTCGGTCTTCTGGGATGCTTACGGAACCTACTTCAGCGGAGCTTGGGACACTCACCAAAATCACTATCCCCGCATGAAGCAGTATCTGTTGCCCGGCTTCGACGTGGCGTTCTCCGCCTTGATCCTCGATCTCGAACAACGCGGACTGCTGGACGACACACTCGTCCTCTGCATGAGCGAGCATGGCCGCACGCCGCAGATTGACTCGAAGCCGGTTGGAGCCGCTCGGCACCATTGGTCGCAGGTGTATTCGATGGCGCTCGCCGGCGGAGGCACGCATCGCGGAGCGGTTGTCGGCCACAGCGACCGCATCGGCGGAATGGTCGCCGACACGCCGATCTCTCCCAAGGACATCCACGCGACGACGTTTCACCTGCTCGGCCTGGACCCGCATGCTGTCGTCTACGACCAACAAAACCGCCCGTACCCGATTGCCGGCGACGGGCAAGTGAGACACGAATTGATCGCATAGAAGGACCACGCCGCATGGACCTGCACGACGCTCCGCTGGCTAACGAATTCTTCGAGCACGTTTCGGTCACTCCCGCGACCGTTGTGGCGTTTCTGGAAGGACCGGCCGCTGCCGCCGACGGAGCCGTCTACTTCAGCGACATCCTCAACAACCGGATCATGAAGTTCGATCCGCGCAAGAACGAACGGTCCGTCTGGCGAACGCCCAGCGGCCGAACGAATGGTTTATTGTTCGACGCGAACGGCCGCCTGCTGGCGTGCGAGGGAAATGAGTTCGGCCCCAACGATGGCAACCGCCGAATCACTCGCACCGACATGAGCACCGGCAAAGTCGAAGTGCTCACCGAACGCTTTGAAGGGAAGCGGTACAATTCGCCGAACGACATCGCGGCTCGATCGAACGGGCAGATCTTTTTTACCGACCCGTGCTACGACGATCGCACGACGATGGAGTTCGACCACGACTCTGTCTTCCGCATCGACACGAATGGTTCGGTGCATCGCATCCTGACTCAGCCGGCGATTCAGCGGCCGAATGGCATTCATCTCAGTCCCGGCGAGCAGACGCTGTATCTCGTCGATAGCTGCCCGATCGTCGGCGGCAACCGCAAAATCTGGGCGTTCGATTTGTCCGAGAGTGGCGAGCCGAGCCGGCAGCGCGTCGTGTTCGACTTTGCTCCCGGCAGAGGGGGCGACGGGATGACGGTCGATCAGAAGGGCAACCTCTACATCGCCGGAGGCATCTCCCGACCGCGCGGCCCTCACGAATCGACCAACGTGCCACCCGCGATTTGGATCATCCGGCCTGACGGCAAGCTGCTCGGCCGACTGCCGATCCCGGAGGACGTCATCACGAACGTGACGTTCGGTGGCGACGATCTCTGTACGCTCTACGTTACCGCAGGCAAGACGCTGTATCAGTCACGAACCACGATCCCAGGCTGGGCCGTGCATCGCAAAGTCTAAAAAGCGAGTCAACGAAAGGAGTCGTCGACGTGGAAACGCATCTCGACGAATTTGCGCAGGAGCAACAAGCGGTCGAGCAGATTCGCAGCAGTCGCCGGCGGATCGACGAGCAGCTCTCGAAGGTCATCGTCGGACAAGCCGCCGTGATAGAGCAGTTGCTCATCAGCTTGTTTGCCGGCGGACATTGCCTCATCACAGGTGCGCCCGGATTAGCGAAGACGCTGCTCGTGCGGTCGATCGCGCAGATTTTTCATCTCAAGTTTTCACGCATTCAATTCACACCTGACCTCATGCCGGCCGACATCACCGGGACGGAGATCCTCGAACAATCCGCCGAGGGACATCGCCGGATGCAGTTCGTCAAAGGGCCGATCTTCGGCAACGTGATCCTGGCCGACGAAATCAACCGCACGCCGCCGAAGACTCAGGCCGCACTGCTCGAAGCGATGCAGGAGCATCAAGTCACCATCGCCGGCGTGAGGTATCCGCTCGACGAGCCGTTCTTTGTGCTGGCCACTCAGAACCCGATCGAGATGGAAGGGACGTATCCGCTCCCCGAAGCGCAGCTCGACCGGTTCATGTTCAACGTGCTGATTGACTACCTGCCGGAAGACGACGAGGTCGCGGTCGTCCAGCAGACGACATCGCGTCGTCCCGAACCGATCGAGCCGCTGTTCACCGGCGATGATGTCCGCCGCTTCCACGAAGTCGTGCAGCGCGTCCCGATCGCCGAAGACGTCGTCCGCTACGCGGTCCGATTGGCCGCTGCCAGCCGTCCCGGCCAGACGAACTCGCCCGACTTCATCAACGAGTGGGTGAGCTGGGGTGCAGGGACGCGAGCCGCTCAATACATGGTGCTGGGAGCGAAAGCCCGCGCGCTGCTGTACGGCCGCAGCCACGCCACCGTCGAAGACATTCGTGCGCTCGTCGCTCCGGCATTGCGTCACCGAGTTCTCGTCGGATATCGCGCCGAGGCCGAAGGGGTCTCGGTCGATCACGTCATCGGCCGGCTGTTGGAGACCGTCGTGCCACCCGGATCCTGACTGGCCGAGAGCCGAGGGCCGTCAGCCGTCAGCCGTCAGCCGACGGCCGGCCGGACAATCGAATAGCGACTGGAGCGTAGAAGGTGAAACTGGAAGCTCTGACCCCTGCCCGTACACGAGCCTCGTACATCGATCCGGCGGCATTGATGCGGATCAAGAATCTCGAACTGCGTGCCAAGCTGGTTGTCGATGGATTCCTCAGCGGACTGCATCGAAGCCCGTATCACGGCTTCTCGGTCGAGTTCACCGAGTACCGACAATACAGCCCCGGCGATGATCTGCGGTTTCTCGACTGGCGGCTGTTCGCTCGGTCGGATCGCTTCTACTTGAAACGCTTCGAGGACGAGACAAATCTGCGTTGCTACTTGCTGGTCGATCTGAGCCGCTCGATGGGGTTTCATTCGCTCAGCTACGACAAGGCCGAGTACGCCAAGACGGTTGCCGCGACGATCGCTTACTTCCTGACGCTGCAACGGGACGCGGTGGGGCTGATCACGTTCGACCAGGCGATCCGCGAGTACCTGCCGGCACGATACCGCACCGGGCATTTGCATCGGCTGATGATCTGCCTGGAGCACGAATTGGCGGGCACGGCGACGGACCTCAGTTTGCCGCTGGAGCAAGTTGCCCGGACGGCTCGCAAGCGAGGCGTGGTCGTGCTGCTGTCGGACATGCTGGCACCGGTCGAGATGCTGGAGACGAAGCTGGGCTACTTGCGGTCGCAGGGTCACGAGGTGGTCGTGATTCGCATCCTCGATCCGACCGAGGTGAGCTTCCAATTCCAAGACGAGTCGATGTTCTTCGATCTGGAATCGGGTCGCGAGTTGTACGTCGATCCGCAAGCAGCACGATCCGGCTATCAAGAACGCTTCGCCGAGCACGCGAAGGCGCTGGCTCGTGTGTGCAGAGGACTGGGGGTCGATGTCTACGACCTGACCACCGACGGGCCGATCGATTTGGCGTTGTTCGATTTGTTGAATTCGCGGATGCGACGCGGACGGCAGGTCGCGCGACGGCGGAGAGTTTGATGCAGGAATACGAAAGGCAGTGCAAAGTGATGAGTGCAGAGTGCAAAGTGCAGAATGAAAGCGACTGGGGTCGTTGTCGGTACTCTGCACTCTGCACTCTGCACTTTGCACTTTCTGCTGGAGTCGTTGATGGGCATTCTGGTTCCACTGTATCTGGCTGGTCTCACGGCACTCTCGCTGCCGTTGATCTTGCACTTGGTGCGGCGGACGCCGCGTGGTCGGCAGGAATTCAGTTCGCTGATGTTTCTGTCTCCGACACCGCCGCGACTGACTCGGCGCAGTCGGTTGGACCAGATTCTGTTGTTGCTGTTGCGGCTGGCGGCGTTGGCCCTCGTGACGCTGGCGTTTTGCCGGCCGTTCTTGCGAGAAGCGGCGTCGTTGTCGTTTGCCGATCTCACCGGCAAACGACTGGCGATCTTGATCGACACCAGCGCCAGCATGAAACGGGGCGATGTTTGGCAGCAGGCGATCAAAGTGGCCGAGAAGCAACTCGATGATTTGAACCCGCAAGACGACGTCGCGCTCTTCGCGTTTAGTGACCGGCTGCGAACGATCATCGACTTTCAGAAAGAAGGAGCCGCGCCAATTTCGGACAAGCCGCAAGTGGTTCGTAACCGGCTGAAGGACTTGCAACCGGAGTGGGGTTCGACGGATCTCGGAACGGCGCTGGTGGCGGTGGCCAGTGAACTCGACACGGCCAGCGATATTCGACAGTCGCCGCTCGAACCGCAGATCGTCGTCATCAGCGATTTCCAAAGCGGCAGCCGCATCGAGGCGCTGCAATCATTCGAATGGCCGGAGCGCGTGCCAGTGGTGACTCTGGCCGTCGCGCCGACGAACACGACGAACGCCCACGCGCAGGTGCTGCCGGCGGAAGAGGTGAATGAACTCGCCGACGTCCGAGTGCGAGTCGTCAACTCAGCCGACTCGCGCGGCGATCAGTTCACCGTCGAGTGGGCAGAACCGAAATCGTCGGGAGTTCCAACCGACGTCTACGTCCCGCCGGGGCAGACACGAATCATCCGCTTGCCGCGAGGCACCGACAACTTGCAAGCCGATCGCGTTCTTCTGCGAGGGGACGATCACGACTTCGACAACACGTTCTTCGTCGTCCCGCCGCGCAAGCTGGCGGCGACGCTGCTGTATGCCGGTCGCGATGCAGCCGAGGATCCGGAAGGGCTTCAGCTTTATCTCCGGCTGGCGGTGGCGAACGATCCGCTGCGGCAGATCGAGGTCCGCCCGCTGGACGTCACGAAACCACTGACCGCGCCGGGCGACGTCGAGCCGAAGATTGTCGTCGTGTCGCAGCCGGTCACGGAGCAACTGCGAACCGCGCTGACGAAGTTCGTCGAGCAAGGAGGCCTGCTGTTGCTCGTTCCGGACGGTGACGAAGCGGCGACATCGGTCTTCTCGTTCTTCGACGATGTGGAATACGCGCGATCCGTGGCCGAAACCGCTGGGGCAGGGGAGTCTCGCAGCGAGAAATTCCTGCTGCTGGGTGAGATCGACTTCACGCATCCGTTGTTCACGCCGTTTGCCGGTCCGCGTTACAGTGACTTTACGAAGATTCATTTTTGGAAGCATCTCATCGTGACGCTCAAGTTGCCGACAACCACGCGCGTCGTCGCGCGGTTTGATAACGGCGATCCAGCACTGCTCGAACGCAGTATCGACAAAGGCCGTGTTCTCGCACTGACGAGCGGCTGGCAACCGGCGGACAGCCAGTTGGCTCTGTCCAGCAAGTTCGTGCCGCTGGTCGGAGCGCTGCTCGATCTTGCCTGCGGCGGCACCGAGGTCTCCGAGAGCGTTTCGGTCGGTCAGCCGGTAACGTTGCAGTCCTCCGGACAGCCGGAACCGTTCGTTGTTCAAACTCCCGATGGCCGAGAGGTCCGGCTCGCGGCCGAAGTATCGACGTTCAGCGAAACCGATCAGCCGGGCATCTATCGAGCGAAACTCGGCTCGACGGAAACGCGATTCACGGTCAACCTGTCGGCCGCCGAGAGCCTCACCGCGCCGCTAGATTTGGAACAGCTCGAACAACGCGGAGTCTACATGGGGACCGAACAGACTCGCGCGCAACGCATCGACCGAGTCCGACAACAACGAGATACGGAACTCGAAAGCCGACAAAAAGTCTGGCGCTGGCTGATTGTCGTGGCGTTGGGATTGCTCGTTTTGGAAACATGGTGGGCGGGAAGGGCCGAGCGTAAGATCACCTTGTAGCGCCAGGTGTCTCGCCTGTTGTTGGCACGGACACCGGCAAGGCGCCTGTGCTGCCTCGGACGAAAGAGGTCATCCGATGATTCAGGATCGACTGTGGCTGGAAGTGGAGCGAGTGGCGGATCGCTACCACCGCTTGCGATTCTGGCGCGTACTCGCCGTCGGCTGGGTGATCGCTGCGGCGATTGTCCTGTTGCTGAGTGCCGTCGGGGTCGTGACCTCGCGCGAGCCTTCAATTTTCTTGCCGGTTCTCGGCAGTGTGGCAACGGTGTTGGTGGTGCTCTGCGCCTGGGCAGTACATGCCTGGAAGCCCGGCCCTGAGTGGGTGGCTCGGCAGATCGAGGCCGAGTTTCCCGACCTCGGAAGTTGCTTGCTGGCGGCGATCGAACAGCAGCCGGCATTGGCCGATGGGCGTTTTGGCTTCCTGCAAGAGAGCGTCATTCGGCAAGCGTTGGTTCATGCGGCGTGTCACTCTTGGGCGCGGGTCGTGCCGACTCGACGACTCGCGTGGGCCGTGGGGATGCAGATCGCGACATTGGCGCTGTTTGTGTTGGCCCTGACCAACGTGCCGATCGGAGTTACTGGTGCGTTGATCGCTTCGTCGCCAAAAGGTCCGCAACTGCAGGCGAACACGTCGGAGTTCTCCGTCGAGATCGAACCGGGAACAACCGAGATCGAGAAGGGGACCAGCCTGTTGGTTCTGGCTCGTATCACAGGGCCAGTGCCCGCCGAAGCGATGCTCATCACGCAACCGGCTGCCGGTGAGCCGACGCAATTGGAGATGACACGCAGCCTGGAAGACCCCGTCTTCGGTGGTCGAATCGCAGCCGTCACGGATTCGCTCGACTATCGAATCGAACTCGGCGGACAAACGACGCCAACGTTTCGTGTCACCGTTTTCGAGTACCCGCGACTCGAACGCGCGGACGCGCGGTTGGTTTATCCGAGCTACACCGGTCTCGAAGAGCGAGTCGTACAAGACGTCCGCACAATCTCGGTCGTCGAAGGGACGCAGGTGACGCTGACCTGCAAACTCAACAAGCCCGTGAAATCGGCGACGCTCACCGAAAAGAGCGGCGAGTCGCTCGCACTCGTCGCCGCGCCGGGCGAACTGCCGGTCTATCAGGCGACGATCACTGCCACGAAGTCTCGACGTCTGAAGTTGGAGTTGATCGACGAGGCCGGCCGCCGCAACGTCGAGCAGGCCGATATCTCGCTCAACGTCGTGCAAAATCAGCCGCCGACGCTGAAGCTCGTTCAACCTGCCAAGGACATGGAAGTGTCGCCGCTGGAAGAACTCGACATCAAAGCGACCGCGTGGGACGACTTCGGCGTCAAACGCATGGGTGTCAGCTTCGCACTGGCCGGCAAAGCCGCCATCGACGTTGTTCTGGGCGAGAATGCCGCCGCAAAGCAGAAACACGAACTGGCCAACGCGATCAAGTTCGAGGAACTCGAAGCCCAGCCGGATCAGTTGCTGTCCTATTTCTTCTGGGCAGAGGATTTCGGCCCCGACGGCAACGTGCGTCGCACGTCCAGCGACATGTACTTCGCTGAAGTGCGGCACTTCGAGGAAATCTTTCGTCAGGGCCAGCAGCCTCCTGGCGGACAGCAACAGCAACAACAACAGCAGAACAGCCCACCCGGGCAGCAGGCTCAGCAGTTGGCTCAGTCGCAGAAGGAGATCATCAACGCGACGTGGAAACTGATCCGCCGCGAGATCGGCTCGAAGCCGACCGAGCCATTCGCCGAGGACGTCGAGCAACTTGTTCAAGCCCAGAACGCCTTGCTGGAGAAATCGAAAGCCCTCGCCGAGAAAGTCAGCGACGAGCAATCGCAGGCACACGTCGAGGCGGTGATCCGCTCAATGTTGGAAGCGGTCAAACAATTGATGGCGGCCCACGAGCAATCGTCCTCGACACCGCTGCAACCAGCGCTGGCCGCCGAGCAATCCGCCTATCAGGCGTTGCTCAAGCTGCGTGCTCGCGAGCACGAAGTCGTCCGTCAGCAACAGCAGCAACAAGCCAGCAGTTCACAGAGCCAATCGCAGTCCCGCTCGGAGCAGCAGCGGCAGCAGATGCAGCAGTTCGACTTGAAGAAGGAGGAGAATCGCTACGAATCGCAGCGGCAGGCACAGGCTCAGCAAGAGTCGCCGGAGGACCGTGAGACTCGGCAAGTGCTCAACCGGCTGCGCGAGCTGGCTCGGCGGCAGAATGACCTCAATGAACGGCTGAAGGATTTGCAATCGGCGTTGCAGGAGGCTCAGACCGCCGAACGCAAAGAGGAAATCAAGCAGCAACTCAAACGACTTCAGGACGAGCAAAAGCAAGTGTTGCGCGACACCGACGAGTTGCAGTCGCGCATGGAGTCCCCGGAGAACCAGGAACGGATGGCCGAGGAACGGCAGCAGCTTGAACAGGCTCGCGATCAAGTCCAACGCGCTTCCGAGGCACTGGAGAAAGAACAAGTCACTCAGGCAGCCGCGTCGGGGACTCGCGCCGAGAAGGAGTTCGAGGAACTCCGCAACGAGTTCCGCCGCCGAGCTTCGAACCGCTTCAACGAAGAGATGCGCGAGATGCGCGACTCGGCTCGCGATCTCGCTCAGGAACAAAAGAAGCTGTCGGAGAAGCTCACCGAGGTCACGAAGCCCGATCCCTCCGCGAAGAAATCGCTCCGTGATGACAACCGCGGCGAAGAGATCATGAAAGGGTTGAGCGAGCAGAAAGAAAAACTCTCGAACCTGACCGAACGCATGAAGCAAACGATCGAAGAGGCGGAGCAAACCGAACCGCTGCTGACCGAACGACTCTACGACGCCTCTCGCAACGTGCAGGATCAGAAGGTCGATCGGGCGCTCGAAGCCGCCGGCCGCTCGCTGCAACGCGGACTGATCGAGGACGCGCAGAAGGTCGAACAGATCGCCGGCCGAGGGATCAAGCAACTCCGTGAGGGAGTCGAGAAGGCTGCCGAATCGGTGCTCGGCGACGAGACCGAAGCGCTGCTACGTGCGCGAGAGCAGTTGAAGAATCTGTCGCAGGAGTTGAACCGCGAGGTCGCTCGCAATTCGCCGGAGGATGCGGCGCAGTTGCCGCGCGAGCGGTCGGAGCAAGAGGGGGAGAGGGGGAGACAAGGGGAGGGGGAGAAAGGCGACGAGCGGAATCCGCCATCCCAGCGGCAGCCTGGCGAGCCGCAGAATGGTGAGCGTCAACCGGGAGAGCGGCAGAACGGTCAACAGCCGAATGGTCAGCGACCGGGCGAACAGCAACCGCAAGAAAGACAACAACCTGGTCAGCCGCGCGGCGCAAAACAGCCCAACGAAAGACAACCGAAAGAAGCTCAACCCGGCCAACAACTTGGCGAGCGACAGCCCGGACAAGAGCTGGGCAATCAACCTCAGCACGGACAGCAACCGGGACAGCGGGGCGAACAACCGCAAGAGGGTCAACGTCAGCCTGGCCAATCGCAACCCGATCAACGCGGCCCGCCGCGATTGGCAAATGGCAATCAAACCGGAGGTGCGAGGCAATCGGAAGAGGGTGCGAATCGCGAATTCGCGCCGATCTCCGGCGAGGATTTTCTCAACTGGTCCGACCGTCTGCGTGACGTCGAGGAAATGGTGGACGATCCAGAATTGCGTGCCGAAGCCGCTCGTATCCGCGATGAAGCTCGTGCGATTCGCGCCGAGATGAAACGGCACTCGAAGGAACCGAATTGGAATCTCGTCCGAGTCAATGTGGCTCAACCGCTCGTTGAGTTGTCGAATCGAGTATCCGACGAATTGCTGCGACGCACGTCGAAACAAGCGATGGTGCCGCTCGACCGCGATCCGGTGCCCCCCAAGTATTCCGAGAAGACCCGCCGCTACTACGAACGCTTGGGGAGCGGCAAATGACGTGCTTTATCGTTCTGTAATCAACGAGTTCAGGCAGAACGATGGGGGCAGAACGATAGTGATGACGCTGGATTCAATGTTGGAGTGGAGAGCCATCAGGATGGCACAGCAATTCGACATCGCGATTCTCGCCGAAGTGACTCTCGGAGCGCGTCACTGGCTGGGCGGAGCGGTGTTGTTGTCGGCGGTCACGCTGGCGATGTTGGTGTGGTCGTATCGCCGAGGTAGTGCGCGCTCGTGGGTGCGCGGTTTGGCAGCGTTGCTCAAAGGGATCGCGGTCGTCGCGCTGGCGGTCTGTTTGGTTGAGCCCCTCTTCACGGGAACTCGGCCGCGGCCGGGGAGCAACTTATTTCTCGTCGTGGCGGACAACAGTCGCAGTTTAAAACTGTCGGACGGTGACACCACGGCGTCGCGAGGTCAGTCGATGCAACGGCTGCTGGCGGACGAGTCGACGTGGTTGACTCGGCTGGCTCAGGATTTTGATGTGCGGCGGTATGTGTTCGATACGAATCTGCGGCCGGCCAAATCGTTTTCCGCACTGACAATTGACGGCGAAGCGTCGGCGATGAACACGGCGCTGGCGGCGTTGGTCGATCGCTTTCGAGGTCAGCCGGTTGCCGGCATCCTGTTGCTGACCGATGGCAACGGGACCGACTTGTCCGACGTGCCGCTCGACGCGAAGAAACTTCCGCCGGTGTATTCAGTGGCGATCGGATCCGACCGGGGACTTGTCGATTTGTCGGTCTCGCACGTCGCGGTGAGTCAGACGAATTTTGAAGCGGCTCCGGTCACGATTACGGCGACGCTCGATGGCCGCTCGGTTGCCGGTCACGAGGTCGGAGTGCGGTTGCTCAACGAGGCGGGGGAGGAAGTCGAGCGCCGCAAGGTCGAAAAGATCCTCGACGGTGAGCCATCGGTGCTGCGGTTCTTGCTGCGGCCTGAGAAGTCGGGGTTGAGCTTCTACACCGTGCAGGTGTTTTTGGCCGGTGAGGAAAAGCTGAGCGAGAGCGACTCGATGTCCAAAGAGACGACGCTGGCGAACAATCGGCGGCTGGTAACGGTCGATCGTGGGGGCGGGCCGTTCCGAGTGCTGTACGTTGGTGGCCGACCGAATTGGGAGTTCAAATTTCTGCGGCGAGCACTCGATGAGGACGACGAAGTCAAACTGGTCGGTCTCGTGCGGATCGCCAAGAAGGAGCCGAAGTTCACGTTTCTCAGCCGATCGGGTGAGCGGACCAATCCGCTGTTCCGCGGCTTCGGCAACAAGGATGAGCAGGCGGAGCAATACGACCAGCCGGTGCTGCTGCGGCTGGGAACCGAGAACAAGGAGGAGCTGATCGGTGGGTTTCCGAAGAACTCGGACGACTTGTTTCGCTATCACGCGGTGGTCTTGGACGACATCGAGGCGGCGTTCTTCACGCAGGACCAGATGTCTCTGTTGCAGCAGTTCGTCAGTCGGCGCGGCGGCGGGTTGTTGATGCTCGGCGGCAAAGAGTCGTTCGTCGAAGGGGGGTATCAGCGAGCGGCCGTGGGCGAGATGTTGCCGGTCTATTTGGATCGAGCCGAACCAGCCATGATCGACGCGGGCTATCGGCTGCTGCTGACTCGCGAGGGCTGGTTGCAGCCGTGGGTCCGCACGCGGGCCAATGAACAAGACGAACAAAAGCGTCTCGCGGCGATGCCGGAATTCAAAAGCCTCAACAGCGTGCGAGCGATCAAGCCGGGCGCGTCGGTGCTCGCACAGGTGACTTCGGCTGACGGAACCGAACGGCCCGCGCTGGTCGTGCAGCCTTTCGGCCGAGGCCGCACGGCGGCACTGTTGATTGGCGATCTTTGGCGTTGGAATTTGAAACGCAGCGATCACACGCAGAGCGATCTCGAAAAGTCGTGGCGGCAAACGGTCCGTTGGCTGGTCTCCGATGTGCCGGGCCGAGTCGAAGTCGAAACACGTCGCACATTCGCCGGTGCTCTGCCGGCTGTGCAAGTGCTGGTGCGAGCGCGCGACGCTCAATTTGAATCGCTCGATAATGCTCACGTCGCGCTGCGAGTGCAGACGCCGGACGATCGCAAAGTCGAACTCGTCGCCGAGAGCAGCGATCGCTCACCTGGCCAGTACGAAGCGACGTTTGTCTCGCGCGCTCCCGGCGTTTATCGAGCGACGATCACCGTCACGGCGGCGGATGGCAGCGAAGTCGGCCAGCGTGAGATCGGATGGACCGCCGAACCGCAGACGGAAGAGTTCCGCACGCTCGCGGTCAATCGTTCGCTGTTGGCTCAACTCGCGAAAGACACCGGTGGAGAGTTGATCGACGCCGCCGACCTCGATCAGTTCGTCGGAAGTCTTCCGAACCGCAAAATTCCGATCGTCGAAACGTGGACGTACCCGCTGTGGCATCAGTCGTCGGTGTTTCTGCTGGCGGTCGGCTGCCTGATCGGCGAATGGGGCCTGCGTCGTTGGCGCGGAATGCCGTAGAAAAATGACGAATGACCCGAATGATGAAAGAAACCCGAATGACGAATCACGAAACAGGCCCGCACCCGTTGCGACCAGTTCACCGGCAATTCCTTCGTCATTCGAGCTTCGTCATTCTTTCGTCAATGGGCCTTTCGTCATTCGTCTTTTTTTGGGAATTGGGATTTGAAAATTGGACCTTCGCCGACAGTGCCGACGAACCTCGATCAACGGTTCTGGTCGTCGTCGGCGCGGGGGGTTCGGCGGAATACGGCCAGCAGTTTCGTGTGTGGGCGACTCGGTGGCGCGATGCGGCCAAACTTGGACGCGCGGAGGTCGCTCAGATTGGTTTGACCGAAGCCGGTTCGGAGTCCGATCGTGACCAATTCAAAAAACGCTTGGCCGAAGCGGTGGGGTCGGAAGACCCGCGCCGAGCGCGCGGAACACCGTTGTGGTTGATCCTGATTGGGCACGGGACGTTCGATGGCAAAGTCGCGCGGTTCAATCTGCGTGGCCCGGACGTTGCCGCAAGCGAGCTGGCCGACTGGCTCAAGCCGATTGAGCGGCCAATCGCGGTCATCAATTGTGCCAGCAGCAGCGGGCCGTTTCTGAATGAACTGTCGGGGCCAAACCGCGTCGTCATTACGGCAACCCAGAGCGGTCATGAATACAACTTCGCTCGGTTCGGCGATTTTCTGTCGGCCGCGATCAGCGATCCGCAGGCCGATCTCGACAAGGATGAGCAAACGTCGTTGCTGGAAGCATTCCTGCTGACGTCATCGCGCGTCCGCGAGTTCTACGCCAACGAAGGACGGCTGATGACCGAGCACGCGCTGCTCGACGACAACGGCGACAAGCTGGGAACACCGGCCGACTGGTTCCAAGGGGTGCGAGCGGTCAAGTCGGCCAAGAGCGGTGCGGCCGTCGATGGCCTGCGAGCCGCTCAATGGCATCTTGTGCGCAGCGCTCGCGAGAAACAGCTTCCGGCGGAGACTCGCGAGCGGCGCGATCATCTCGAACTGGAGTTGGCGAACTTGCGATCGCGAAAGGCCGAAATCTCGGAAGACGAGTATTTCGGTCTAATCGAGCCGCTGCTGGTTGAACTGGCGAAGCTCTACGAAAGTGCCATGTCGAGTGACGGGAAGTAGCGCGGCGAAGCCGCAGAGGGCTGGAGCTAATTTTCGATTGATGATTTTGATTTTCGCTTGAAACGCAGGTTGTGGCTTCAATCAAAAAACAAAAATCGCCGCAGGAAAAGAGTCGTCTCGCTGATCCCGACAGCGACTTATCAGTATCGTCCCCACCGAGACAAGCTCGGTGGGAAGCTGTCGGGATCAGCGCGAAGTGTCCAGGAAAACAACGAATTGACCGGTAACTTCAGTAGGATGGGCACTCTTGCCCGTCCGGTCTGGAGACGGGCAAGAGTGCCCCTCCGACGGGGTCAGTCTTCGGAATGTTCCGATCGCAACTCGGCCGAGAGAATGCCTTCGAGGCGATTCAAGTTGGCGATCAGTTGCGGCAGCGAAGCGGTTGGCGGCAAGCCGACTCGATAGTGCAATTCCATCGCGGAGCCTTGCCGGATCGTGCTGGCGGCGAGCGATTGCACGTCGGAGGCATACTTCGACAACACGTCGCGAAGCTGAGATTCCAGTTCCGGCGACCAGGTCAGCTTCACGATCAAGAGTTTCTTGTAGAGCACAGTCGCCGCCTCGTGTGGCCGGTCACGGTAGATCGCAGCGGCGGCGGCGACGGTCCCCAAGCCGATCAGCGCGACGATCGGTTGTCCGGCTCCGATTGACATGCCGACGACGACCGCGAAGATCACGAACGCGGTGTCTTTGGTGTCACGCAAGACGGTTCGAAAGCGGACGATCGCCAGGACTCCGGCCAGGCTGAACGCGCGGGCGAAGTTGTCGCCGATCACTTGTGTCACCATCGCGATCAGCACGCACAGCATCACAAGCGTGGCGGGAAAGGTCGTGGAGTGGTCGGACGTGCGGCCGCGAGTGGCTCGGTGGATGACGACCACTACGCTGCCCAAGAGCAGCGCGGCGATCAGCCGAACGAGCAATGTTTGCCACGGGTCAGTCGGGGCGTTGCCAAAAGTTTGTCGCAACCAGTCGGGCATCGTTCATTCCTTGAGCGGCACTCTTCAGTCGCATTCGCCCGTCAAACGAGACAAGGGGATGCATGACGCTACGCTCTCACGGTACTTCGAGAATGATGTGGGTGCCAATCGCAAATCTTGGATCAGGCTGCGAAACGATGCCGGGAGCACGTCGCGAAACTTGAGTTCTACGATCCTTTGACTGTTCAACAGCGGCTCGCCAAACAGAGGGCCGGACGGAACACGCCAGTCAGCCGCATTGGTTGCGAACAGATCGCGGTCGATTGTCAATCGAATTGGTCCGTTCGCAGACGTCCCGACGCGAGCCGAACGGCAATAGGTCACTTGGCACACGGGTCGCAGTTGGCGTTGGTCGAGCCGACGTCGAAACCAAGCTCCCTCCCAATCGAGATCGGATGGCTGGCAGATTTGCTGAGACCACTCGGTCTCGGCGATGGAGACTCGGCGTTTGCTGACGAGTCCGTGGCGTTTGCGTTTCAGTTCGAGCCAGATCGTCGATTCATTCCCGTAGCGTCGCAGGCGAAATTTGCGGCGGCGAAAACCGGGTTGGCGGCGATAGGTGTCGAAGTTGAGCGTGTCGAGATACAGGCTGTTGACGCGATATCCGTCTTCACCTTCGCCGGCGCGTGGGTCTGCCGCGAGATGTTGTTTTGCCCAAGCCGCGATGGCGTCAGCAATGCTCGCGTCCACCACAAACTTCATCTCGCTGGCTCCACGTGGACTGATGAGCGACGGCGAGACGGCCAGCGGCGTCAATCCGGAATGAAGGATGCTGCCGGCATCGACCACCACATCGTCTTGTGGCAAGGCCAATCGCGGAACCGCTCCGAGGGCGCCTTCCGCTCGCAGCGACTCGGAGTGCGGCAGATCAGGACAACACGCTTTCGGAAACATGAAATTCATTTCGGAGAATGCGCGAGGATGTTTCAAAACTGTAGCCACGTTCGCCAGAACGTAGGCCGATCCGAAGAATCCCACATTCCGACGAACGTGGCTACACCGGACGTTGCAGCGACAGATCATTTCGCGCTGGCCGATTTGACCGCTTCGTGATTGAGCAGGAATTCGCGACGCTGGTCGGCGAACGCTCGCAGGCTGACCGAGTGATGTGGCGGGCCGAAACGGCGCGGCGGTTCAGTCTTCGCCTTGTCGTTCGATTCTTTCGCGACGACATCAGCGGTCGCCTTCTGAAAATCGGCGAACGAAGTGAGCTTGCGAGTGTCGGCTTCGATTTCCTGCGCGATCAGCGACCGATACTGCGCGACCACCGGTCCGAGGTTTTTCCAATCGAGCGATTCTTCGGCAATTGTGCGGACGTGTTGCAAGTAGCGTGCTCGCAGGCTCGGCACGGCAAGCACCTTGCTGCGCAGCGGCTTGCGAGCGTCATCGAGTCCGATCAACGGATCGAGATCAAAGCTGGGGCCGCCGGGTCGAGCATTGTCACCGGGCCGTGGACCATTAGGACGATCTCCGTCCGCTTGTCGGACTTCAGGACGGCGTGGCTCGCCGCGAGGTCCATCGGGACGCGTTTCACCCGGTCGTCCGCCACCGAAACCGCCTCGTCTGGGAGGGCCGCCGCCCGGTCCACCGGGTCCACCCGGGCCGAATCCAAAGCCCGGTCCCATCGGCGCACGAAAGGCTTCGTTCATGTCGTGCGGCAGGATGTGGAATTTGTCTTTCGCATCCAGAAAGAGGCTGTAGTCGCTGGCTCGAATCCAATAGCCATCGCAATTGATCAGCGCGTTGTCGAGCGCGAGGAACCACAACAGGCCGTCGATATCGAGCATCGGTTCGAGCGCGGCTTCGAGTTCGTCGGCAGGCGTCTCACTGAGCGTGCGGCAGAGTTTGATGAGTTTCTTCCAGGCTTTGTTGTCTTCGCCCGACTTCATATCGTAGCGGCGTTTGTAGTCTTCGATGTTGTTGCCGAGGTAATCCAATCCGCCGCCGCCCATCGGCGAGCCGGTCACTTTCCAGCGTGTCCCTTTCGTCGAGGGAAAATTCTCAGCGAGGAACTCTTTGTTGAACTGCTGCATGTTGGCATACACGCCCCAGCTTTCGCCGTTGATGACGACCTTTACGAAGTTGGCTTTCGGAGCCGGCATGTGTTGCCTGGCGATGTGCGAGTACAGCACGGAGCTGAGAAACGAATCATCCTCGTGAGCGTTCAGCAGGTTCAGCGTTTTGTAGCCGAGCAGCCGTTGTTTCGAATCGACAGCGTCGAGCGACAGATTCAACGATCGCTTCGAGCCAGCCGGGACCATCATGAATGACGACATGCCTCGAAAATGGACGCCGACGTTCGGATATTTCTTGCCGTCCACCGTCAGCGTCGCGGGGACTTCGACATCCGTGTTGTTGAAGTCGGCGAGTTCCGCCTCCCATTCTTTGTCCTCGAAGTCAATGAAGACTGTGCGCAAGACTTGCGGGTCGTAGAGGGGTGCATCGCTCGGCGAGACACCATCGGGCGAGACGCGCGGGCCAGGCTTGCCCGGCTCGGGTTGCCCTCCGAATGGGCCGCGACCGCCGGGGCCACCTGGGCTGCCGCCGGGACCGCCCGGAGGACCGAAGCCGCCGCGCCGGCCCCCTTCGGTCTTCATCGAATCGCGAGCCGCTTGGCGTTCGTCTTTGTTTAAGCGACCGTCGGCGTCTTTGTCGAACTGCTTGACGAGCGCCCGTTCGCGCTGCATCGGACCACCCGGCCCGCCGGGGCCACCACCTGGGGGCCCGAAGCCTCTAGGACCACCCGGTCCGAAACCGAATCCTTGTTCGGGAAACTTGAAGTCCGCTCCCCTCAGCTTGGTCCATTGCTCTTTCTGTTTCGCGCTGAGCACCTCGATCGCGTCGGTTTCGACTTTCTTGCGTTGGTCGGGTGCTGCGAAGAATGGCGGATTCTGTTCGATCAATTCGCGGAGCTTGTCGCGCTGCTCGTCGCTGAGTTTCAGTGGCTTGCTGACTTCGTCACGCAGCAGCAAACCGACGCCGCCGCGCTGCAATTGGAGTTCGGAGAAGCGACTGGATTGTGACTTATCCAGAATTTTGGCGAGCCGCTCTTCGGCCTGCTTAGTGATCCCTTCCATCTGAGTTCGCATCTTCGCAAAGCGCTCATCGCGCTCATTCTCTTCCAGCGTGAAGACTTCTTGGAAGTTGAATCCTTCGAAGACCGTGCGAGATTGCTCCTGCATCTTGCCGATGACATCGGCGACCTTGGGCTTTTGCTCGTCAGAGAGTTTCAGTTCTTGCTGCACTTCCGGGCTTCCGATCAGCATGACCGAACCCATTGGATCGCCGCCTGGCCCGCCGAATCCGGGACCACGTGGACCGTCCGGCCCCCCTCCTCGAAAGCCTTGGCCCAGCGCGGTCGTGGCGAATACCAGACTGCAGGTCGCCAGGCAGATCAGAGTTCGCCAGCGCATAAAGATCTCCGTTCGGCTGTTAGATGGGCACGTGTGCCCATCCAACGTTGGTTCACTTTGAGTCACGGACACAAACCCAAGACCGTCAAATTGGTCTCGCGTTTTGTCGCGGAATCGTGAGAGAGCGTCAGTTATCCGCGAGGCGGACGGCCTTGACTGCCGGGAATAAAGAACTTGCCCAGCGGGCCTCGATACAATTTGCCCGTCATGGTTCGCCACTGTTGCAGTTGATCCGGCGTCAGCACCGCCAACATCCGTTGCAACGCCTCTTGGGCATGAGTCACCAACGTCTCAGGTGTTTTCGATTCGTTGCGGATCAACTCGTAGAAGCCGCGAAATGCGTCGGCCTCGATGGCACGCAGACGTTCTTTCTGATTGGCGTTTAGCTTCAAGGTTTTGGCCACGTCCAGTTCGCGGAGTGCTCGTGTCCCCTGACATTGCAGCGCGATTTGTCCCAGCCGGTGCCGTTGTTCGGTCGTCAGGATCACCGACAGTGCAGTCTCATGCTCGCGGGCGACCACGAGCGTGCGCTGACGTTGTTCTTGTGTCGGTAACTCGCGAGGCCTACCACGTGGCTCGTCGGAACGCGCATTCATTTCCGCAAGCTGTTCGCGCTGTTCGGACGTCGCTTCCAAATCGTCAAGCACCCCTGTTTCTCTCAGCAGATAGTTTTGTCGATCGGCTCTCAAGACCGCCAAATCGTCCAGAATCGTCTTCACTCGATCGCGTTCGATAGCCAATTCCGCTTGTGCTTCCGGCTTCGTTTCCCGTTGCTTGATGAACTCCTGGTAGTACTCGAGAGCGGCTTCGAGCAGTCGTTTGCGCAAGCCTTCCTGGAACGGATTGTCCGACAACTCTTCTTCGGCGACGCGGATCATTTCGTCGGCTGCTCGGCGAGCCAATTCGAAGCGAGCTTCGGCCTCAACCGCGCGAGACTTGGTCGCGGCTTGCTCGCGAGCCACCATTGCGGTCGTCACCATCAACCCGATCACTCCGCAGACCAACAACAACACCGCCGCGCCGACGAACGAGGGATGCCGCCGCATCCATTTGCGAGTGCGGTCCACCAGCGTCGGACGACGAGCCAAAATCGGGATTTCGTTGAGATAGCGCCGCAGATCGGCCGCCATTTCGCCCGCAGTTGAGTAACGTTCGGCGGAACTCTTTGAGGTCGCTTTGAGCACGATCGTTTCCAACTCGATCGGAATCGCACGGTCGATCTGCCGCAACGGTCGGGGATCTTCGTTGAGAATTTGCAACAACAACGTTGGACGGTCCGAGCCGGAAAAGATCGGCTTCAACGACAGCATCTCGTACAACGTCGCACCGAGCGAATACACATCGGCGCGATGATCAACGGGAATCCGACGGCCCGACGCTTGTTCGGGACTCATGTAGCGCAGCGTGCCGACGAGATCACCGGTCTGCGTCACGCCGACATCGGCAACAATTTGGGCCAAGCCGAAGTCCGTGATCCAGACCGCTCCCTTGGCATCGAGCAGCAAATTGGCGGGCTTAATATCGCGATGCACGATACCCGCCTCGTGAGCGTATTCCAGCGCGTCGGCAACTTGAGCCGCAATGCGAGCCGAAGTCCGAAAGCTCTCGCGACTGCGACCCGAATGCTGAGTGCCGCTCGTTGCGTAGGATTTCACAACCGTCGCGCTGGCGTGATATGCGGCTGTCGTGGCGAGCGACGAGGAACTCAGATCGTTCGGCGAGTCGCCACGCAATTCTCGAATCAACGCCGACAACGAACGCCCCTCGATGATTTGCATCGCATAGAAATGGACACCGCGCTCACAGCCCACCGCGTACACCGGCACGATGTTCGTGTGATGCAACTGCGCTGCCGCAGTCGCTTCGTTCTTGAATCGTTGCAGTTGCTTGGCATCGAGCGCCGCCGCGAACGGCAACACCTTGAGCGCGACGCGACGTCCGAGCGAAAGCTGAATCGCTTCGTAGACGACTCCCATGCCGCCACGACCGATCTCGCTCAGAATCTGAAAGTCTCCCAGTGGACTCGCGGTGAACTCCGGCTGCAATTGAGGAATCGGCACTGGAGGCCGTAACGACTGGGCCAATTCGATCCCGTCGAAGCATTCCGATAGTTGATCGACCAACTCCGGAAACCGCGCGAGATAAATCTCACGATCCGGTTTGTGCCCCGCTTCCAGTTCGGCGAGATACTCGCGCGATCCTTGCAGGATTCGCGGATCATCTTGCATGAGGTCGTCTTGGTGGGCTTTCATGGCTTCGCCTCGCTGAATTCTTTCTTCAATTTTGTCAGGCCGCGCAGCCACAACTTTTCGACACTGTCCACACTGCGACTCATGCGCTCGGCGACCTGCGGAAACGTCAGCCCTTCCAGGTGTCGCAACACGAGCACCGTTTGATAATCCTCCGACAACCGGGACATCGCTTCGGCCACCAGCAAACTTTGCTCGCCACGCATCACTTGCTCGCTCGGTGAGCTATGTGGATCGGCCAGCATCTGTCCGAGGGCGCAGGTCGATTGATCCAGATCCTCCGCCAATTGGCGCTCCAATCTTAAGTCGCGCGCCTGCGTCCCAAAATACCTCCGCACAATGTTTGACAGGGTCGTCGCCAAGATTGTCCGCAACCACTGTGCGAACTGGCCTTCGGCATGCCCATAAAAGTTGGGGAAGTGACGATGCGCTTCGAGAAATGTTTCCTGTACGACATCGGATGCGTCGACTTTGCCCTGCAACCGCCGGCCGATTTCAATCCTTGCCAACAATCGCAGGTAGTTGTGATACGACTGGAGCAGTTGCCCGAGCGTGGCACTGTCCCCCGCGCGAGCCTGTTCAATCCAGCGTCCAATATCCGCCGCCATGTCTACTCCCATCGATTCTTCGATTCTCTCATGGTAGTCACGTCTCTCATGTAAAAACCGCCGTTGGGCAAAACCAAAGATCGTGCTGTGAAGATCAAGAGTTCGAATCCATCGAGTTCGCTCCCGATCGATCAGAGTGTCGATCTTCTCGCAAAATCAACTCTCGCATCTCGGCGGCAATAAAGAACGACCCGGTCACGCAAATCAGATCTATCGAGGTGGTAATTCGCCGAGCAAGTTTCCAAGCCTCGGCTGGAGTCGATGCCACATGGCATGGCAAGTCGCTGACCGATTGAATCAATCGCAACAAGGACCGTGGAGGAACCGCGCGAGGATTGTTGAGATACTGCGTCAAGATGACGGCGTCAAAGCGAGGCAACAACTGACGACCAATTCCGACCACGTCCTTGTCTCTCGTCGCCGCGAAAATCAACACGCGACGAGATGCCGGATCCCCGGGCGATTGAAATGACTCTTCGAGTGTCTGGCCGAGTGCGGAAATGGACTCCCAATTGTGGCCGGCGTCGACAATGACAGTTGGACTTCGAGCCACGACTTCGATCCGCATCGGCCAACGCACACGAGCGAGTCCAATCTGAGCTGCTTCCCGTGAGACGCCCCACCCCAATTGCCGGAGTTTGTCGATTGTCGCCAACGCAACCGCTGCATTGTGTGCTTGATGTTCGCCGGCCAGTGTGAGTGGCATTGCCGGCCACCGCGAATGACGAGTCTCAATGTCAACCGTTCCGAAGTTGGTCAGCGAATACTCCGGACCAGTGAGGCGAGATTTCAAACAACCATGGGAAGTGTGCGCATAGCTGAAATCCCGGCCAAGCTGCCAAAGGTCGGCCCGTTGCTCGCGGCATCTTTCAACGATCACTTCTTGTGCCTCCTGGGGCTGCACTCCGCTAATTACCGGAATGCCCGCCTTAACAATTCCAGCCTTTTCACCGGCAATCTGAGCCAAAGTGCTGCCGAGCAATTGTGTGTGGTCGCGGCTGATCGTCGTGATGACAGAAATAATCGGTGAACAAACATTCGTCGAATCTAACCGCCCACCGAGTCCAACCTCCAAAATGACGATCTCTGCCCGCTGCATTTCGAAGAACTTCCAGGCGAGGGCAGTCGTCACCTCGAAGAACGTGGGACTGAATGGCGACGCAGCTGACTCACAGTGACTGACAGCAACTTGGATGCGCCGCACGAGGTCGACGATTTGATCTGGTGTCGGACGCTGGCCGCCAACCAGCATCCGCTCTTCAAAGGCCTCCACATGTGGTGAAGTGTAGAGTCCGACTCGGAAGCCAGCCGAAGAGAGTACTTCGGTCAGCATGATTGCCGTTGAACCCTTTCCCTTTGTTCCGGCGATATGGACTGTTGGTAAGCGCTTCTGAGGGTTATCGAGAAACCCCAACAGTTGTCGCATTCGGCTAAGCTTAAAATCCTGCTCGCTACCAGCCGGTGTTCGCTCAAAATTGATTCGGTCAAACAGGAAACCGATTGCCTGTTCGTAGGATTGAGCTGGCTCGATCATGGCGGGTTGAAACTTCGAAAAGACGACCCCAAGTTACGGAGACCTTTGCGCTGAAATTGACGATTTCAATTTCCCGAAAGAATCGACAAACACTGATCGGTGGTTTTCAAACACCAATCGGCACCGAGATTCAAAGAAACGAGAATTCGGTCGCAACAGATATCGAGCTTTGTTAGCCGCAGCCGATACGACTCACAAGAGATACAATCATGAAGGCGGCGGCGACGTGGTTCTGTTTCAGCTGAGTGGAGGCTGGACACTGCGACGACAAGACGGCAAAATCCGTCGCCTTGTGCATTCGGGCGTATAGCTCAGTTGGCTAGAGCGCAGCTCTGATAAAGCTGAGGTCCTTGGTTCGAATCCAAGTACGCCCACTCGCTCACGTCCGTAGGCGATCCGGGGCCGAGCCTCGTCCGCGAACGTGTGGTACTTCGGGGACGTAGCTCAATTGGGAGAGCACTGCCTTTGCAAGGCAGGGGTTGCCGGTTCGATCCCGGTCGTCTCCAGTGAAAATCAATTGATCTACACCCGATTTCCAAAAAGTCGGGCCGATCAGTTGACCCTCAGTGAGGATGCCCGTAACATCCCCGCTCGCCTTTTGTTGCCGCACAAAAATGCGGTCGCAGAATTCGACGTAGCTCTTTGACAATTCGGTGGTTGTGAAATCTGCAATACACAATCTCAATGCGCTCCAATTGGAGCGCGAGCGTCCAAGGTGAATAAGCTTGAACGGTGGACGCGATGCAAATCGCGAGAAGCCAAAGATAAAAGTGGTCAAGCAATTAAGGGCGTATGGAGGATGTCTTGGCACCAAGCGGCTCTGAAAGGCGTGGAAGGCTGCGATAAGTTCGGGGTAGCTGTCAAACAAGCGTTGATCCCGAAATTCCTGAGCAAA
>CAMDRI010000036.1 GCA_945906725.1 Candidatus Kuenenia stuttgartensis
CCCCGCAGCTCCTCGACAATCCCTTCGCACATCAGCTCGCTCCATGCTTGTTTGGCAGATCAATCTCTGCCTCAAGCTCTGGCGCAAATCTCATGCCGTGGGTCGGCCCATCGCCGTTGGAATTGTCAGAGTTGTGTATAAACGACAGGATGGGATGGGAGGCTGGAAAAATGACAAACGGTCCGCACACGTTGGGCGTGGAGTATGGGTCGTTGTTAGAACGGAGAGCGTTGCGAGTCTGGATCGGATCCAGGCTCAACTCATCTGGGAAATGTCGGCTAGAAGATCGACTTGCGGCCCCGGACCTGCAGCAGCTTGCGCGACCCGGTGGCCTGGCCATTGGTGGCGGTGATCGACAGGGGCGGTTCCTTCAGCCGCTTTTCGATGATGACCAGCGAGTCATGGAACCGGATGCCGCCAATCTCCCGGGCGAGCGGGTGGAGAGGGAAGGCCGCGTCATCCTCGGTATACCAGGAATGCATCTGGTCGATCAGGTCCTTGGCGAATTCGATGAAACTGGCCGGGTTGCGATGGCCGCCGCCAAAGCCGGGCCAATAGCTCGTATGCGTATCCTCGACGATGTAGAGGCCACGGTCGTTCAGCTGGGGCCAGAGGTGGCGAAAGCTGGTGATCTGCTGATGCATCTTGTGGCCGCCGTCATCGACGATCAGGTCAAAAGGGCCATGTTCGGAACTGATCCGAGCCAAAAAGGCGGGGTCGGACTGGTCACCGATCTCAACCCGTGTGCCGGGAAGCTGCAGCGTCTGGCAGGCGGGGTCGATGTCCAGAAAGGTCAGCCGCGCGCCTTGGCCAAAGAAGCCCTGCCACATCGGCATGGAGCCTCCCTTGTAGATCCCGATCTCCAGAAAGCTGATGTCGCGGCCCTGCAGGGGCGCCAGCAGATCGTCGTAAAGCGGCAGGTAATGTGCCATCTTGAAGAGGGTTCGGTCACCGGTACGGGCGGGGTAATCCTGGAAATAGGGCATGGGCGGTGCGGGCAGTATGCGGGCAATCCAGCGGGTTTCGTGTCGGACGGTGACGGGTTAGGCTTTCAGCAAGAGGTTTGCAATGATCACGCGGGGCTTCACCACCAACAGTCCAGACCCACGACGATGGCCAAGTGAGAATTTTGGTTCGCTCACCGGTGCAGCGGCTGAGGCGGTAATTCGCGGAGAGGAAGCGGGGAAACGAGAAGCCGATGCTTACACATTTCAGGGCGATTTCGAGAACCTTTTGCGTGGCGTCGTGAATTCTGAACGCGAGAAGATGCCCCAACAGCACGACACACCGCGTCTGACAGCAGTCATCGACGAATCCAAGTCTGAGGAACGCGAGAAAGAGCTTGATGCACTCCTCACGAACGGCGCGAAATCGCTGGCAAACGAGCTTCACTTGCACAAGCAAATCGACAGCCAAGGGAGACGTTCCGCTCTCCAATCCTGTCTCGCCGAACGATCTCCTGGCCACGCTCTTCCAATTCCTCGGCATGCCGCTCGACTTGCAGTACACGAACCAAGCCGGGCGTCCGACCAACATGCTCGACACCGGCAAACCGATCTCCGAGCTGTTCTGAACGGACGCCAGCCTTTGATATCTATGAAAGTGCGTTTGTTGCGATCGAGCCGTGGTTGTCCTGTGCCGGTGGGAGACGATCAACCCTTTTCCCCAGCAGGAGAACCATGACGATGTTGTACTTAGGAATCGACCAGCATCCTTCGGTTCCGTAGACAACCGGCGGTGGATGAACTTTTTAGCATTAAGACGAAGAATCAAAGTTTGACGGGCAGGTTGAAAACCTGCCCCACGTCAGGAGACCGCTTCAACTCTTCCGCTGCGTCCCGAACGTAAGGCCGCTTGCGTGAAGTCGAACACCGGCAGCGCACACTCCGGCGGAGCAACCGGCGGAACGCCGAGCAGCAGTTGGTCGAGGAATCCACTGACCGGATTGCCGAGGCGATCCAGATCGGGATGCGTCAGTGGGCTGACTCCCAGCGCAGCTTGCAGTCGCGGATCGGCGACCATCAACGGTTCGAGCGTGTTGTTGCGACCGAGCCAGATTTGCCAGTCGCGCACCAGCAGGTCGGCGCGCTCGCAGTGAATGTGGAAGTCTTCGCGAAACGTCTGGGCATGGCCGGTGAAGTGCATCGTCAGCAGAACGTCCCATTCGAGCCGCGCCGAAAGCGACGAGACAATTTCGACGCGGCTGCCGCACGTTTGATTTCTCGCGAACACGTCGAGCGGTTTCAGACCGGTCAGAAAAAACGCGAGATCGATCTTGTGGCTGCCGGCATCGCCAATAAACCCGCCGAGATTGATCGCCGGATCGTCTCGCCACGTTCCACCGATCGTTTGCTGCCAGCGTTCCGAGTTGATCGACGTGACGGCTCGCACCGCGCCCCAGCGTCCAGATTGGATTTCGTCACGCAGCACTCGATAGACCGGCCAGGTCCGCCGCTGATAGGCCACCGACAACGCCGGCCCCCTGTGCGACTCGTCGATCAGCGTCAGCAAATGCTCGCGCCGATCCGCCAGCGGCTTTTCGCAGAGCACATGCCACCCGCGTGCTCGGCACGAACGGATGTGGTCAAAGTGCAGCGACGTCGGCGTGCCGATGATCGCGGCGTCGGCGTCGGATTGATTCAGCAATTCCTCGAAGTTCGTGAAGCCGCGAGCATCGGGAACAAGTTCTCTCCGCAGTGATTCGACCGCATCAGGCTGAGTGTCGAACAGTGCGACTGCTCGGCCCCGGCCGTCGGCAATCAGCCGTTCGATGTGCATTCGCCCCATGCGGCCGCAGCCCAGGATCGCGAAACGCAGAGGTGCCGGTGAGTCAGTCATGGCGGCCGATCATCGCTTCTTTTCAATGGCCTTGCGAACTTCTTCGACGGTCAGTTTTTCATCGCCGTCAACGTCGAGCCGCTTGAAGATCGGCATCAACTTGGCCGGGACTTCGCTCGTCGTGAGGACGCCGTCTTTGTTTACATCGAGTTGTTGAAGTTGTTCCACGATTTGTTTGAGAAGCGCGGGCGGCAAGTTCGCACCGAGGGCTTTCGGTTTCGATCCGGCCGCCGTCTTGCGAGTCGCGTCGAATGCCTCTCGCGGGACGGCAACGTCAAAGTAGCCGATCAGCATTTCGTCCCAAGTCTGCTCGCCCCAGCGGACGGTTGCTTTAGGGTTTGGGTTGTTGAGGTTGCTCTCCGAGTTGTCGTAGTGCGCGAGGACATGCATTGAACTGCCCGCCGGGACGTGCAGCGGTTCGGCGAGCTGATACGACGTCTGCCAGTTGAAGTCGTAGCGTGGCACATCAAGCACCCTCTCTTTGCGGCCGTCGGGTGTTTGCAACTCGTAGCGGAACGATCTGCCGCGGACGTGCATGTGCGGCATCAAATTCAACAGTTGTACATCGACCGAGGACTTCGGAGAGTCCGCTTCGTGGCGCGAATTGTTCGCGTGCGGCGGGATGATCAAGCCCCCTGCCTTGCGAGCTTCGCTGGTTATCACGGCATGAGTGATCGACGCCTCATCGGCGAAGAGCAAACCGATGCGACTGGTGTCCTTCGTCGCTTTGCCGTTCGGCGTGTAGTGAACTTGGAAGATCAGTTTTGCTCCGGCTGGCACGAGCTTGGCCATACCGGTTGGGTACTGCTGCGGCAGGAAGCCGGGGACGTAGGCGGCGAGAAACGCTCCCTCACCATCAAACTTGCGCAGCTCGGAATCGGTTTTCGCGAAGACCAAAACGTGATGCACAACCGAGCGTTCGCCCGGTTGAATCTCAGCGGCAGTGACCCATTTGTCCTCGGTCAATTTCGGGTCCACTGAGAAGTACTGATACCGCACGGTGCCCGATGCCGGCACGTCGTAGGGTCGATCCCGCATCTGGACGATCAAGTCCGGCTCGCGAGGCAACTGCCAGCCGTCGGTGAACGACGGCGGCGGCGGCAAATCGTTGCGGTCTCCTTCCGGAGCACCCGCTTGGACCCAATCGAGCAGCACTCGTTTCTCGTTCTCCGGCAGATTGCGAGCGTTCGCGAACTTGCCGTGATCGGGACTGGCGTGCCACGGCGGCATCCGGTTCTCCTCGACGACTTCGGCGATCGTCTCGGCCCAGCCGGCGACTTCGTTGTAGCTCGTCATCGCGAACGGAGCGACCTGTCCCGTCCGATGACAATTCGCGCAGCGGTTTTGCAAAATCGGAGCGACATGTTTCGAGTACGTCACCTCGGCTTCGCGCTTCGCTTCTCGGACCTTGCCGATGAAGCAACCTTCGACTTCGGTCGTCGCCACGCTAACCGGCTTACCGGCAAGCAGTTCTTCGATCGCGACCTTCAGGTCACTCCGCTTGGCCGACTCGCGGCGATACCCGATGCCGTCTTGATCGTCGATCCTGCCGACGTAGCGGATCACTCGCTGCGGATCGAGCACCACGACTTCCGGAGTGCGAACCGCTCCAACCGCGTCCGCCAATTTGTTGCCGGCATCTTTCAACAGCCGAAATGAAACGTCCTGCTCTTTCGCCTGCGCAGCGAGATCGGCGAGCGAGTCCTGTCGATTCGAATTGATGCCGAGGACCACGACACCGCGTGGCTCGAATTCTTTGGCCAGCACGTTGAGCTTCGTCACCGCCAACTTCGCCAGCGGGCATTCGGTTCCGAGAAACGCCAACACGACGATCGGCTTTTCCTTCACATCCGCCAGCGACACGCTCGCGCCGCGATAATCGGTGAGTGCCGCGTTGGAGACGACTCGCCCCAAGCGTTCTTTTCCAGAGACTTCCGCAGCCCAAGCGAGCCCATTCGATAGCAACAGAATAGAACAGACGCAGACCGCAAAACCGCGAAGCATTGGAATCTCCTGAAGCGTGATCGGCTAACTCGGCGATCATGAACCCCGCTCATACCGGGAATGTGTCACAGCGGTTTCAGCGGATCAAGCGACAACTCCCTCGCCAATTGTTCCCGCTTCACGAAAAACCGATTTGACCTGATTGCCCCGCTGCCTCGATAATCCACCGCGTGATTTTCGTAGGTCATCCTTTTCCGGGCTGACTCGATTGGGCATCGATTCGGTTTGAAGCATTCGGGTCAGCCTGGAAAGGCTGGCCTACTTGGGGAGTCCCAACATGCGAAACGGTTGGATGAGCGTGCTGATTCTGGCGGCCTGTCTGAGCCTTCGGGTTCAGCAGACGCAGGCCGGTCATTTTCACTTCGGAATGAATTACTACGCTCGGCCGCATTGCGTCACTGATTATTACGGCTGGCACGCTCCGATGGTGGGCTTTGACAACAGCTACTTCTTGTCGTCGGGTGGCTTTTATCGCTCCAGCTTTTCCGGAGTGCGATATTCGCCGTGGGGCTGGGCACCGACGGTCTATCCGGTTTATTCCGGAGTGGTCGTGCAACAGACGATCATACCGATCGACCTGACCATCGTGAATCCTCCTCGCGACCCTGCGTTCGTTCGGCAACGAGTGGTGGTCGCCGATCCGTTCCAGCCGAAGCAACCCAACGTGTTCGACGTCGTACAGCAACACGCCGAGCGGCGTAAAAATCTTCCGCCTCCACCGGATGACGAGGCCGTCGTTCGAACCGTCAGCGGATCATCACGAGTGGGCAAAGAGCGCAGCAAAAAGTTTCAAGCCGAAGGGGACCGCTGGCTGCACGAGGGCCAGAACGTCAAGGCGTATTTGCGATACCTCGAAGCTCAGCGTGAGGCCGAAGATCGGGGCGAGGTTTATTTTCGCCAGGCGTTCGCACTGGTCGCGATGGGCCGGTACTCGCACGCGGTCTCGAAATTGAAACGTGGGTTGCAGGTCGATCCACAGTCCGCGCGGACCGGCCAGTCGCTCGACGCGGTGTACGGCGTCGAGAATGTCGATCACAAAGTCGATTATCTGCAACGAGTCGCCGATTGGACAAGCGCCGACGTGCGCGATCCCGATCGACTGTTCCTCATGGGCGTGCTGTTGCACTTCGACGAGGACTCGCGAGCCAGCGAGTTCCTCAGTGCCGCTTGGAAACTGGCGGGGCGCGGACCACACATTCAGGCGTTCCTACAAGCTCCCGGTTCGCCGCCGAAGGAGATTCCCGCCGCTCCAATCGCGAACCGTCGTGAGTTGCCGCCCCCTCCGGTGCCACGAGAAGAGCTGCCGGTCGAGACTGAGGTTCGCCAGTCGCAGCCTCTCCCGCAACGGGACGCTCGTGGTTTAAAACTTCCCGCGCTGGAGATTCCTCCGGAACCTGCTCGACGCCAGTTGATCCTGCCCGACATCTACTTGCCGGAAGAGAACCGTTAACGTGCCGCGATTGCTTATCACGCTCTGCACGTATAACGAGTGCGAGAACCTGCCCAAGCTGATTCCCGACATCCACACGATCGCGCCGGACGCGGACGTGCTGGTGATTGATGACAACTCGCCCGACGGAACTGGGCGATTGGCGGATGAGATGGCGGCTGCCGACCCTCGGATCAAAGTGCTGCATCGGGCCGGCAAGTTGGGACTCGGCACCGCGACGGTCGTCGGATTCCGATTCGCCATCGATCATGGCTACGAGCAGGTGCTCAACCTGGACGCCGACTTCAGTCATCATCCACGGCACTTGCCGGCGATCCGTGAGTGCCTGAACCGCGTCGATGTGGCGATCGGCTCGCGATACGTTTCCGGCGGCGGAGTGGTCGGCTGGAATTGGCGACGGCACTTCATGAGTCGCGGCATCAACTTTTACACTCGACTGTTTCTCGGCCTGCGGACGCTCGACAACAGCGGGAGCTTCCGCTGTTGTCGAGTTGCGAAGTTGGCCGAGATCGACTGGAGCCGTATTCGTGCTCGCGGCTACGCCTTTCAGGAAGAGTTGCTGTACCGCTGCCGCGCCGTCGGCTGCTCGTTTGAGGAAACTCCGATCACGTTCGAGGATCGCCGCTTCGGGACGTCGAAGATCAACTGGAAAGAGTCGGTCGCCGCGTTGTGGGTGATTTTTCGGCTCGGTCTCGACAGACTGTGTCGCGTGCCGGTGCGTGCCCCTCACTCGTCGCCCCTCACCCCTCGTTCTTAGCCATGTCTTACGCCCGCAAACGTCGCACGCTGCATTTGCCGATCACGCTGAGCGTCGTCTTGATGGTGCTCAACGTCGCGCTGATGGTCTGCTGGATCGTCCTGCTGGCGAATTGGAGCGCCTGGCCCGCGCTGACGATTGGGACGGTCGTCTTCGCGCTGATCCTACTGGTCTCTGGATTTTATTTGTTCCTCACGGTCAAAGAGGTTCGGCTGAACCAGCGGCAGTCAAATTTCATCGACAGCGTGACGCACGAACTGAAGACGCCGATCGCCTCACTGCGGCTGTATCTCGATACCCTGCGGATGCGACATGTCGAGCCGCAGCAGCAGGAAGAGTTTTTGAAAGTCATGGACAGCGAGCTGATCCGTCTCGACCACTTGATCAACCAGTTGTTGGAGGTCGCTCGACTGGACGCGGTTGGGCACGAGGCGGATCCGGAGGACATCGAACTCGAACCGCTGCTGCATCGCTGCGCGGAACTGGCGGCTCGACATCACAAGAAAATCGTGGACGAAGTCTTCACATTCGACATCGAGCCGGCCGTCATCCGAGCGCGGCGAATGCCGCTGGAAATGATCTTCGGCAACCTGATCGACAACGCGATCAAGTATGGCGGGACTCCACCGCACGTCGACGTGCAGGTCCGACTGGCGGAAGATAGCCGAGTCGTCACGCAGATCATCGACAACGGCGAAGGGGTTGCTCCGCACTTGCGCAGCCGCATCTTCAAAATTTTTTACCGAGGTGGCAGCGAACTGGAACGCCGGCAGAAAGGGACTGGCGTCGGCCTGTACATCGTGCGAACGCTGGTCGGACTATTCAAAGGCAAAGTCCGCGTGCTGAATCGTCCGGTCGGATCGGGCAGCCTGTTTGAGGTCAACCTTCCCGGCCGGGCGATCATCAGTGAGTCGCTCGACTCGTCTGCCGAATCAACTTCCACGCAGATTGAACGCTCATGCGAATCTTGATCGTCGAGGATGAATCCGCTCTGGCCGACGGCTTGAAGTTCAACTTCGAGCAGGAAGGCTTCGAGGCCGTTGTCGCCGGCGATGGAGACGCCGCGCTCAAGTCGTTTCGCCAGGCTAATCCGCGGTTCAATCTCGTCTTGTTGGATTTGATGTTGCCGGGAATGAACGGCTACGAAATCTGTCGCGAAATCCGGCTGATCGACAAGCAAGTGCCGATCCTGGTGCTCAGCGCTCGCACGCTAAGTGAGGACCGCACTGCAGGATTCGACGCCGGCTGCGATCAGTACATGAGCAAGCCCTTCAATCTGGACGAACTGCTCAGCCGAGTGCGCAATTTGATCGAGCGGCACCCGATCGACAATTCTTCGCTGCCGGCCGTGCCACGCGAATTGGAGCCGGAACCGGATGTCCGTCAGTTTGGCAACGCCAAGATCGACTTCAGCCGCTTCGAACTGACCGTCCGCGACCAGACGCACGACCTGACCACGATGGAAGTGCAATTGCTGCGCTACTTCCTGGATAACGACGGCAAAGTGCTCTCGCGCGGACAAATCTTGGAAGACGTGTGGGGCAGCGACTCCAACGTCATGCCGCGGACCATCGACAACTTCGTGCTGCGACTCCGCAAATTGATCGAGCTCAACCCGTCGGCCCCACGCCACATCCTGTCCGTGCGAGGCACCGGCTACCGCTTCCTCACCAAGCCAGAAGCGTGACCGTGGGGCACGTTTTCAACGTGCCCATGCGCCGGCACGTTGAAAACGTGCCCCACGAGACCGCTACTTCTTCTTTTTCTTGGCCTTCTTTTTCGGAGTCTCTTCTTCTTCCTCCTCCTCCATGTCGAGGTCCGCGAATTCATCGTCGCCCAGATCGAAGTCAGCGGTCTCGGCGCTGTCGATGGATTCCTCGTCGAGATCGAATTCGGAACCTTCTGAGGCCTCCTCAAACTCGTCGCCTTCATCGGCACCCGGCTTGATGCCTTCGCGTTCAAAGGCGTCGATGTCTTCTTCCTCGAAGCTGTCGTCGCGCGGAGTCTTGGGCGTTTCGACTCCTGCCTCTGCTGCGACGCCTTCACTGTCCTCACCAGCCTCAGCTTCCTCGGATTTCTTGACTTTGTTGGGATCGTCGTAGAACGCAACCGCGTACAGTAGCGGCCAAACCACCGCCGCCAGCAAGACAAGCAAGCCCGTCGAGACCACGGCGATGCCCAGCAGCGGCTTGTTCCAAAGGTCGTGCCGGGGAACAGTCAGAGCCGTCCCCAACAAATAGCACAGATAGCCTCCCGGCAACGCGGGGACGAGCGACAGCAGAATTAGATGCAGCTTTCTCACGGTCGGTTTCCGGCAAGGTCGGACGGCGAGTCTCAAGACATCAAGCTAGACGGCGGCTCCCCCATCCGGCAAGAGCCTGGTTCGAGACACACCATTCCGTGTCTTCGACTTCGGAGCCACGACCGCTCCGCCTTGCGAAAACTTCTCGCCGCTTGAGCCACGCGGATGACCGGTACGACCGGCAACCGCGACACAGAAGGCCGAATGCAAAAGGCAGAAGGCGGCGAGGGCAGACAAGCGGACGACGATCCATCAACATGTCGCTCTGACTGCCTTCCGACTTCTACTTTCCGCCTTCTGACTTCCCCCAACCATGCACGCTGAAATCATCGCCATCGGGACCGAACTGACCACCGGAGCCAAGCTGGACACGAACAGCCAATGGCTGAGCATCGAACTCGCCTCCATCGGGATTCCGGTGTTGCTGCACACGACCGTCGCCGATGACCTCGCGGCAAACCTGGAAACTCTGCGAGCGGCCGTACGGCGATCGGACATCGTGCTGATTAGCGGCGGTCTCGGCCCTACGCTCGACGACCTCACGCGACAGGTCTTGGCCGATCTGGTCGGAGTGGAACTTGTCCTGCACGAGCCCAGCTTGCAATACATCCGCGACATGTTCGCCAAACGCAAACGAATCATGCCGGAGCGCAACGTCATCCAAGCGATGTTCCCTGCCGGAAGCGAACCGATCGACAACCCGCATGGCAGCGCGCCAGGAATTTGGTGGGAACTCCCTCGGCCGGACGGTTCGACCTGCCGGATCGCGGCGATGCCTGGCGTTCCCAGCGAGATGAAGCCGATGTTCCGAGATCGTGTGTTGCCGCGACTGCCACGCTCGGACAAAGTCATCCGCCGCGCGCGAGTCAATTGCTACGGGGTCGGCGAATCGGCCTGCGAAGAGATGCTCGGCGACGTGACCGCTCGCGGCCGAGACCCCGAAGTCGGCATCACCGTCCACGAAGGAACGATTACGCTCCGCATCGAAGCTCACGGTGCGACTGAATCCGAATGCGACGTGAAGATCTCTGCCACGAAACAATTGATTCACGAGCGACTCGGCGAACTCGTCTTCGGCGAAGAGGACGAGCAACTCGAAGATGTCATCGTCCGCGAGTTGAATCGCCGAGGTCAGACGGTTGCAGCCGCCGACGAAGTCACCGGCGGAGTGCTGTCGTTGTGGCTGACGGCAGTGCCAGACAGCGAACGTTGTTTTTTGGGCGGAGTGATCGGCTCGGCGGTGGGGCACGTTTTCAACGTGCCCGTTCCGGCCGGGCAGGTTGAAAACCTGTCCCACGAACGCGCTGGCCAACTGGCACAACTAACCCGCCAGCGATTCGGCTCCGACTTCGCGCTCGCGATTGCCGGCTCACTGAAAACGGATGGCATCCCTCGACTCGGTCTCGCTCTGGCGGACTCGAACGGAGTCGAAGTGCAGGAGCACATTCCCGTCGCCGATGTCTCGTTTGCCCGCAACCGCGCAGCAAAGTCTGCCCTCGATCTGCTGCGGCTCAAGCTGCAGAATTGATGGCCGCAAGAGAACACAAAAGATCTTGAAAGCGAACAAAAAATGTAGAACTTCCGCAGTGGACGTCTCTTTGCGTTCTTTTGTGGCTATCGCCTGCGATCTATTCCTCTTCGCGACCCCACGCGATCGCCAGCTGTACCAACACATTGACGGCCGATTGCATCTCGTCGAGGCTCGTCCATTCCAGCGGCGAGTGCGGGTTGTGCTCGCCGGTCGAAAGGTTCGGAGTCGGCAACCCCAGCGCGGTCAGCAGCGAGCCGTCCGTGCCGCCGCGGATGATCGACAGTTGCGGTTCAAGTCCGGCCGCTTCAGTGGCTTCCACCGCTTTGGCAACCGCTCGCGGTTCTTTGGCGAGCCCCTCGCGCATGTTGCGGTACTGTTGTTTGATCGCGACGTCGATGCTCGCCTTGGGATTCGCTTTCCGTTGATCGGACGCGATCTGTTCAAGCAAACTCGCGTATTCAGACAGTTTGTCAACTTCGAAGTCCCGCAGAATCATGCGAGCTTCCGCACGAGCCACTCCCCCTTCGATCGAGTATGGATGAATGAAACCCTCACGGCCATCGGTCGTTTCCGGACTGAGATGATCGCTCGGCAGCGCGGCGATGAAGTTGGAGAGAATGCGGTTCGCGTTGACCATCGTTCCTTTGCCGACCGACGGATGAATGTTGATGCCGGTGACAGTCACGATGGCGAGATCCGCCGAGAACGTTTCGTTGTCAATCTTGCCTTGTCCGTCACCATCCAACGTGTAGGCACACGCCGCGCCGATTTCGTTCAGGCTAAGGTGCTGAGTCCCTCGGCCGATCTCTTCGTCGCAGGTGAAGACCAACCGAATCGGGCCGTGAGCAAGATCGCGGCGTTTCATCAATTGTTCGGCGGCGGACATGATGACCGCAATACCTGCCTTGTCGTCGGCCCCCAGCAGCGTCGTGCCGTCGGACGTGATGATTGTCCCGCCCAGCAAGTTGCAGAGATCGGGGTTCTCTTCGCCCCGAATGACCTTCGTCGGATCACCCGGCAGGACGAGATCGCTGCCGTCGTACTCGCGATGCACGATCGGCTTGACATTCGTGCCCGATGTCTCCGGCGACGTATCGACGTGGGCCACCCACGCGATCGTTGGTGCATGATGCGTAACGCTCTGCGGGATCGTCGCCAGCACGACTCCGTGTTTGCTGAGCGAGACGTCCTTGAGTCCGAGTTGCTTGCACTCGTCCGCTAGCAACCGGCTGAGATCAAGCTGCTTGGAGGTACTCGGTGACGACTCGCTGTGCTCGTCGGCTTGCGTGTCGATTTGGACGTACTTCAGAAAACGGTCGAGAAGGTCAGGCATGAAGGTCTCGTTAGTGAGAAGGAAACAGACAACCGTTCTAGGCTTTTGGCTGAACGCTGGGAGCCGACGGCCGAAAGCCGATTTCAGTTTTCAAAGATTACCGCTGCACCCGCCCGGAACCGGAGCCGCCCATCAGCGCTTCAATCTCGGCGCGAGTCACGGTGTTGAAGTCTCCCTTGATACTGTGCTTCAAGCAGCTCGCGGCGACAGCGTAGCGGATTGCGATCGCGGGAGCCGCCAACTCCGGAGTATTCAGCGCGAAGATCAAGGCACCGCCAAAGCTGTCGCCAGCTCCGACTCGATCGACGATATTGCGGATTTCGTAGGCTTGGTAGTTTCCGGCTGCGCCGGTCGGTGCGAGAAACGCTTGGTTGGCCGCGACGTCGAACAGCAACGCGCCCCAGTTGTTGTGCGACGCCGAAAAACTTTCGCGGAGTGTGATCGCCACTTGGCGAATGTTCGGGAAATCGGTAACGATTTGGCGAGCGACCGCTTCGTAGCCGGCGACGTTCAGTTCGCCGGCATCCACGTTGGTCGACGCGGCGCGAATGCCGAGAGCGTGCTCCGCGTCCTCTTCATTCGCGATGACGACGTCGATGAACGGCATCAACCCGCGCATCGTTTCGCGGCAAAGATCAGTGGATTTCGTGCCGGGCCGCCAGTTCCACAACTTCTTACGGAAGTTCAGATCGCACGATACGGTCAGTCCCAACCGCTTGGCCGTTTTCACGCTGAGCTTCGCCGCCTCCGCCGCATTCGCGCTGATCGCCGGCGTGATGCCGGTGATGTGAAACCAATTCGCACCGCGAAATGCAGTCTCGAAGTCATACGACTCGGCCGGTTGCAACGCGATCGAGCTTCCCTCGCGGTCGTAGGTTACCGTGCCGCCGCGCTGGTTGGCTCCGGTCTCGACGAAGTAGATGCCGAAGCGGCCCGACTTCACTCGGCGGATCAACTCGGTTCCGACTCCCAACTTCTGCGATTCCTGCACCAAGCAGTCGGTAACCGAATTGTCCGGCAAAGCGGTCAGGTACGACGCACTCCCCCCTTGCAGAGCGACCGCGACCGCGACGTTCAATTCGCCGCCGCCGAACGTCGCTTCCAATCGGCCAGGGATGACCTGCGACAGCCGCAAGAATTCTTCAGGGCATAGGCGAAGCATCACCTCGCCAAACGTCACGAGCTTGAGCGGCATGGAGCGTCCTTGATTGGGCGGAGCTTTGGATTTTCTCCCTCGCCCTTTGGGAGAGGGTCGGGGTGAGGGAGCCAATCGTTTCTTAGCTCCCTCATCCGGGCTTCGGCCACCTTCTCCCAAGGGGAGAAGGGACCGTATTCTTATCGTTGGAAGATCGGCAGGTAGTTATTCGGCATCTGCAAGATGATCAGGGCCATCGCAGTGCCGTACTCGATGCAGACGGTCGAGTCGGTCCAGGCTCCATCGGGGAGTTGGTCGCGAAGCAGCGTGTCGCGGATCGCCGGATACCACTCGTTCCAAGCTTCGCCGCCAGCCCGCCACATCGCTTGAGCGGCATAATAGTGGCCGTAGGAAAAATGTCCCTCGTACCGAGCCATCTGCCCTTGCGGAGCAAAGCGGCGGAGATAGCCGAGTCCACGATCGATCTCTTTGCCTTCGTACTGCCCGGCCGAATGCAACGCGACGACGCCGGCGGCCGAACGAGGAAACGCACTCTCCCCGCGGCGGACCAGTTGATACCGAAAACCTCCGTCGGAGTTCTGGCACTTTTTGACGTAGTCGATGCAGCGATCGACCGTCTCCTTGGGGACATGCAGTCCCGCGTTGCGAGCGGCTCGCAACGCCATGATTTGGCAGACGGTTGCCGAGATATCCGCCTCTTTCGGTTCCGGCTGATAGCGCCAGCCACCTTCGCTATTTTGAGTTTGCACAATCAACCGCACAGCACGGTCGAGTTTTTCGCGCACGTCAACTCTGCGCGACATGCCGTAGACTTCGGCGAGGAACAGCGTCGCGAACCCATGGCCGTACATCGGGCCGTAGGACTCCTGTTCTTTGACGTGCAGGAATCCATTCGGCTTGGCCACCGACAATACGAAGTCTACCGCGCGGTTCACGTTCGCGCCAAAAGGTCCGCGTCCGGGAGTGCTGCCCGATGACAAAAACGCGATGCCTCCCAACGCCGACACAGCCACATTGCGGCCGAATCCCCCGCCCGATCCGAACGAACCCTCTTCGCGTTGCTTCGCCGCCAGCCACGCGAGTCCTCGATCAATCGTCAACTGTGTCTGCGGCGTGACGAGGTTCTTTTGATTCGGTTGCGCGACAACCGTCCGCCCCAGCGATGTGGCGATGATCGCCAGCAGCATGTCTCGACGAGTCAGCATCGAACTTCGTCACTCCGGCAAAGGTTCGATGGTTACGCCTAACGGGAAATCCACTTTCATCACGGCGTAGAAGTCAGGGCCGAAACCGCGAATCTGGTCCTGCTTCAATTCGGCCAGTTCCAGTGTGCCGCTCCAGACGATGCTTTTGCCTTGCGTGTGAACTTGGTTCGTCAGCACGAACGCTTTTTCCAGCGGGTACGCGAACAGCTTCATCAGTAGGTCGATGACGTACTGAAACGTGTGCTGCTCGTCGTTGTGCAGAATGACGGCATACGGCGGTTGCCGCTTCGGCTTCGACTTTGGATCGGACTGGGCCGGCTTCGGACGGACGATGACCTGCGGTTCCATCACAGCAACATCGGGGTCATCGTTGTCGAAATCGTTCATCGCAGAGCCTCCCTGGACGCGGCCATCGTAGCGACCAGCGCCAGGGAATCCCAAGACTGATGTACTCAACTCGACGTTGGTCACATTTGCGAGACATTCGAAGAAGCAGCGTTGAGCTCGTAGGCGTGCGAGTACCATTGACCGGTCTTACCCAATCGGTACTTGTAGGTTGTTCGCAATGGAAGACCAAATCACCCTCCGTAAGCATGCCCCGCCCACTCTTGACGTGCAGCGAGGTCAGCAACGTCCGCTTCTGGTGGCAGGAGGGGCAGGTGACTAACGGAGAGGGTCGCGTGTGTCAATAAACGGTTCCTGACACCTTTGCTCTCCTGGCTAGACCAAAATTTCCTGCACCACATTGCCCGCCACGTCTGTCAATCGAAATGGACGACCGTGGTGTTCGAATGTCAGCCGCTCATGATCCAAGCCCATGAGATGCAGCATGGTGGCGTGCAGATCGTTAATGTGGACTTTTCCGGCGACGGCATAATAGCCAAAATCATCCGTCACGCCGTGAGTCATGCCGCCTTTGATCCCGCCACCGGCTAGCCACATCGTGAAACCATGGGGATTGTGTTCACGACCGTCGCCGCCAAACTGGGTATGCGGCGTACGCCCAAATTCGCCACCCCATAACACGAGTGTGTCGTCCAGCAAGCCTCGAGCTTTCAGGTCGGAAAGAAGCCCCGCTACGGGTTTGTCGGAAACTGCACATCGCTCAGGAATACCGCCAGCGAGCCCACTGTGATGGTCCCAGCCGCCTAGTGAGACCTGCACAAATCGAACTCCGGCTTCCGCAAAACGGCGAGCCAGCAGACACTGCCGTCCAAATTGATCTGTCGGACTTCCATCAATCCCGTAAAGTTCTAGGGTGCTCTTTGACTCCGAAGAAAGATCGACCAGACGAGGAGTCTCGGTTTGCATCCGAAACGCTAACTCAAACGACTCAATCACACCTTCCATCTGCTGATCGGCTTGCAAACGATCCAGCTGGCGGCGATTCATTTTCTGGATCAAATCGATTCGCTGCCGCTGCACATTTTTAGGCACCGCAGAATCTAAAAGATGACGAATCGGAGCTTGGTCCGGCGCTGATCCCACATGCTGAATCGCCGTGCCTTGGTGAATCGCCGGGAGAAATGCGCTGCTGTAATTACGCTCGCCTTCTCCCGGGAGAATCGTGATGTAGGACGGTAGCTGCTGGTTCTCTGTGCCCAACCCATACGAAAACCACGCACCCATCGATGGAACGACATCGAACAGATTTCCCGTGTGAAGCTGACGAATGGCGACAGGGTGGTTCGGGCTGTCGGTGTGGAGTCCGCGTAGCACACACAGATCGTCCGCGTGTCGACCGAGATGCGGCCACAGTTGGCTCATGTGAAGACCACAGTTGCCATACTGTTTGAAACCAGAAACTGGACCAAGCAGACGCGTGTTCTCAAGCCCTACAGTCGCTTCAGTTTGCGGGAGTTGATACGGCAGAGTCTGGCCGGATTCTTTTGCCAGACGAGGCTTGTAATCAAACAAGTCCACCTGAGACGGACCGCCAGACATGAACAAAAAAATGACGCGTTTTGCGCTGGCAGTAAAGTCCGTCTGCCGCGGAGCGAGGGGTGACGTTCTGCTCTTCATTGCGGTCGGCTTCGCTGCTGCCTGCTGTTGCAGCAGAGCATTCAGAACAAAGGCCCCAAATCCTCCCGCGGACGCGCTCAGCACATGACGTCGAGACGTCCTCGCTCTTGAATGTGGTCGAGTCATAGGTTGATCTATTCGCGGAAAAGAAAGTCGTTGGATCCCAGCATGGCATGGCACAACTGCACCCAAGCTGCCGAACGTGCCGCCGCAGGCTCAGTGCTGACCTGGAAATCTTCGACGCAATGATTTAGGAACGTCTGTGTGCTTTCAATTTCATCCAATTCGGCAGGACGGCTGGCAGTGAGAAGATACAGGCGGTTGATCCGAGCACGTTCGTCGCTGGGCTCGTCCTTCGCCAAACGTTCGGCCAGCTTCATCGCTTGGTGTTTTACGAATGGCGAGTTCATTAAAAACAAGGCCTGTGTTGCGACGGTAGTTTCAGGACGCGCGCCAACGATCTCATTCGGGTGAGGAAAGTCAAAGATACTGAGAATCTCTTGGTCCTCCACCGGACGTTCTCGTCTCAACGGCAGATAGACGGAACGCCGGTTCTTGATCGACTCTGGCACCTTGCCAACCCATGCGGCAGGATTTACGTTACCGCCAGCTCCGGCAATATTGCCTTCCAATTCCAGCCCAAGCGATGAACCTCCACGTCCAGGATCAAGCTCACCACTAGCCGTGAGCATCGCATCGCGGATTGATTCTGCCGTGAGCCGACGACGGGGCATCCGCCATAGCCAACGATTGTCCGGATCAAGGCCCACGGCATGGGCGTTGTGAACAGACGCCATCTGATAAGCACGAGACAAGACCATGCGACGTACAGTCTGCTTGACCGACCAGTGATCGTCGTCACGCAACCGCGCTGCCAAGAAATCCAGAAGTTCCGGGTGACTGGGAGTTTCGCCATGCACACCAAAGTAATCGACCGAACGCACTAGCCCGTAGCCAAAGACGTGCTGCCAAATTCGATTGACCAAGACTCGTGCCGTCAACGGGTTGTCAGGGGCAGTGAGCCACTGCGCCAATTGCAGCCGCCCGCTAGTTCCCGGCGGAATCAACGGCTGTGCTGAAACCGGAACAGCCTTGAGGAAGCCACGCGCAGCAACTTCCCCCGGCGATTGAAAGTCTCCACGCTTATAAATTGGACTGTCAGTTGGCGCATCGATGTCGCGAACCGCCAATGCGGTTTCAGGAGCACTCAACATTTCCAACTGATTGATTTCAGAGGCAACGCTTCCCCTCTCCTTTTCGATCTCGAGCCCTTTCGTATGCGCCCGCTTTTCTTCCTCGGTGATGGGCATGGCAGAAGCCAGTGAACCGATCTCGCCGCCGAAGAACATCACTGCGTAGTTGCCTTCGCCCAGATCCACCGCATGGGAATGATTGATTCCCGCTGCCGTCCAGCCGGGCAATGTTGTCCCCGCAAGGACCTTCAGTTGCGTGTCGGCTTGAGCCCCGAAGATCGCACCGGGCAGCAAATTGTTGAAGTCGGCCTGCAGCAGAATTTCACCATTCGAGTTGACGGTAACATCATCCACCGCGCCACCGAAGCGGCCACTGCCGGGATTCGCACTGGTGATGCGGATTCGAATGTCGCCGGATCCGTCGCCCTCGTAGGAAAAAGTTCCGGGCTTCAGCGTCTGGGCATCCCGCGTACTCATCCATGGGCCCGGATTATGTCGAAATCCTGCCAGCAAGTTTCCGTCAGGTCGCAGAATATCGATTTGCAGACCATCGGCTGCCGTCGTTTGCTGTGACGCATCCGCCCAAGAACTTGGTGCCGCATGGAAGTTCACGGCATAGTGTCGGCCTTTTTCGTTGGCCGCAATTCCGGCTTGCAACGTCAATACGTTCGCACTGGAGGCCCCCGGAATTCCGATGATGCAGGAATTCAGTTCTGCCTGCAGTTGCTGGCGTCTCAAGTTCAGCCCCTCAAGTCTCTGCTGTCGCTGGGAAAGTTCCTCAGCTGAGACTTCGGGTTGGGGAAGTGTGACATGCGTGATCTGGCTCCAAACCCCAGGACCGTCATAACTGGTCGTGCGCGTACTATGGAAAATCCCGGCCAGAGCGTAGTAATCGCCGGTAGGAATCGGATCAAACTTGTGATCATGACACCGTGCACACGAAATTGTCTGCCCCAAAAAAGTGCGTCCGATCCGATCAATTTGGTGATCGACGACATCGGCATCCAGTTGTTTTTTGATGTAGTTTTGCAGCGTCCAAGGGCCGATCGCCAGATACCCTGTGGCGATGATTTGCTCGCGCCGCTGTGCGATACTCTCAGATGGCAGCAGGTCGCCCGCGATCTGTTCACGGATGAAGAGATCCAACGGCTTGTCCGCATTCAATGCGGCAATCACATAGTCGCGGTACCGCCACGTATCGCGGATCAGGATGTTGCCTTGGACATCGGCGAGATCCGCATAGCAGCCCAGATCGAACCAGTGTCGCGCCCAGTGATCGCCGAACGCTGGTGAGTTCAAGAGACGATCAACGACGTCCTGAAATGCATGTGCGGATGGATCATTCGCAAATTCGGCTATCTCCTGCGGCGTCGGTGGCAGGCCTGTGAGATCCAGCGTGACGCGCCGCAGCAGCGTGGAGCGGGGGGCCTGCGGCGCAGGCTGAAGACCTTGCTGTTCGAGTTTTGATAGAAGAAAGTGGTCTAGGTCATCGATGGGCCAATCGGCATCCTGCACGGCTGGGATTTCCGGTTTCTGCAGGGGTTGGAACGCCCAGAGCCGGTTGGCATCAACCGTGCTTGTTTCAGACTCACGTGGGTCCGGTGCTCCAGTCAAGACCCATTGTTCGAATACCGCAATTTCGTCTGCCGACAATTTTTCTTTTGGCGGCATTTCATAGCCGTCATATCGAATGGCTTGGATTACCAAACTCTCGTCAGGCTTGAAGGGAACGATCGCTGGCCCTGATGTTCCACCCTTCTCCCAGCCATGCCGAGAATCTAAAACCAACCCGCCTTTGGCCTTGCCGAATTCGTGGCTGTGACATTCGTAGCAGCGCTGTTTCAGAATCGGAAGAATGCGTTCCTCAAAGAACTCGACCCCTTTCGCATCGGGGACTTCTGCTCGGTTGCTCTCGTCGGCCACAAGTTGCCCGGCTGCCAGGCCGACGACGAGCAAAACAGTGACCAGCAGATGACGCACACGAGTCCTCGATATGGGTTGCGATTGCCGAAAGCTCATGGGACTTCTGCTCCAGCCGACTCCTGTCGCGCCGGCCGTTAGTAAAGTGCGTCGTGTCATCCGACGATTTGAAACAGGGCGATTTGATGGGTACATCATTGCTCTCTCCAGACGACAAAGGTTGGGTCGGTGCTTTTGATAAGGAATTCTCAGAACTTTCCTGATCAATCGCGATGGATAACTCCTGTTGTGTAGCCGAATCTCACTGGGCTGGCAGTGTTGGTTGACCGGTGCGTGGATCGAGCCCGTTGCGGAGATCGGAATCAGGGGCCGCATCGCAAATTCGTTTCTCGCCGCTAACCGATTCCTTGCTCAGCTTCCACTGCCCAAGGCCAACATCCTAAGGAATATTTCTGTCTGCCGCACAACGAAATCCAGTTCCGAATGCGGTGAGAATCGATCCATCCGGCAATGGAACCGTGGAAGTTGCCTGACTGCTTGGTGTCCAGGCCCGCACGCTTTTGATGTGCCCGACCCAGTGATGAAGGATGTACCTGTGATGCCAGCATCTCCTTTGGATGCGGCACCGCGCGACGAACGGGATTGCGATAAACGACTTTCACGCCGCCGGGCTGTGGTCGCGACTGGAACTACAACGCTGCTGCGAATGTCGCTAAGAACATCAATCCTCCGACACAACCTTGTTCGTCAGCACGCCTACACCTTCGAGGTCGACTTCGATGGTGTCGCCGGGTTGAATCGGCTGCGTCACGCCGGAAGTGCCGGTGAAGATCATGTCGCCGGGGTAGAGCGTACAGACGTGGCTGATGCCGGCGACGAGGGCGGCGCAATCGTGGATGAGTTTGTTCGTCCGCTCGTCCTGTTTCGTTTCACCGTTGTGGCGGAGTTGCAGCCGCAGGTTGTCGTAGTTGAGGCCGGTGACGATGGTCGGGCCGACAGGGCCGAAGGTGTCGGAGCCCTTGGCACGCCACCATTGGACGTCGGCTTTCTGCCAGACGCGGGCCGAGACGTCGTTGCCGATCGTCACGCCGAAGATGTAATCCTTCGCTTTCTCTTTCGTGACTTTCTTCGCCATCTTGCCGATGACGATGACCATTTCGGCTTCGTAATGGACGGCGCCGGCGTCTTTCGGGAGAACGATGTCGGCCCCGTCCGGCACGAGGCACGAAACGGGCTTGAGGAACGGCTGCACGATCTGGAATTTCGAGGGGATTGTGCCGGGGGCTTCGCTGTCGACTTTGGTGTTCGTGTCGGAGGTCGTTTCGCCGGTTTTCTGATCGGTTCGAAGCCGGGTGACGGTCGTCACGGTAGTCGTGATGTTGCCGCCGCCGAGATGGCTCTGATAATTGCCGGCCATCGCGTAGACGTTCTTCGGTTCGCAAGGGACGAGGAGCTTGACGTCGGCGCGGTCGAACGTTGTTTGCGTGGGTGTCGGTGAATTGAACAAATCGCCATCGAGCTGGCGGATTTTTTTGCCTTCTACGATGCCGTAAGCGATGGTGTCGCCGGCCTGAAAGCGGCAGTACGCGGTGGCCTTCACTTTGGGTTTCTCCTGCGCGGGGAGGACGGTGGCGGCCAGACACAGGGCGGCGAGTGCGAGCGAACGCATGTTGTGGACTCCAGAATTAGGGTTTGCCGAGGCTCGGCGAGGCGAACCGGACAGGCTAATTATCCGACATTTCCCAGATGAGTTGAGCCATGATCCGATGCAGACTCGCAACGCTCTCCATCCTAACAACGACCCATACCCCACGCCCAACGTGTGCGGACCGTTTGTCATTTTTCCAGCCTCCCATCCCGGCTCAGCCCAATCCGCGCGACGAGAAAGGGGAACTCCGGAGCGTTTTCCCGCGTCGATCCTTGGTTCTGCTCAGACCTTCTCCGTGGGGAATCTCCTGTTCCACTCTTTGACCCACTTCCGAGTCACGTCACGTGACCAACGGTGGCGGGATCGCCAGTCGCGCGATGCGGTCGAGCATCGCGGTAAATAAGTTTCGCGTCACCGCCACCTCGGCCAGTTAGAACGTCACGTACTTGGCGTGCCGGGTGACCTTGGCCCCGATCTTAATCAGCTTCTCCCGCAGCGTGGTCAGCGACCAGTGCCGCACCGGTTTCGGCAGGGCAGTCGGCGGCACGCAGTCCCTTTCGCTCCGCTTCGCGAAACTCACTGGCTTGCGACCATCGTCCTTCCGCTCGGAGCCGTTCGTAGTCCCTCTTTTCGTGCGTTTGCATGATGCTCTCCGAAAAAATAGCTTCTCGACACACGAGCTAACTCGCAGTCCCGGCCATCCGCGCGACCCCGGCCCGTTTCAAAAAGTCCGACCGCCAGAATTGTCTCGCTCACTCCGTCGCCATCATCACGTCGTCAAAGTCGTCGGAGTCGTCACCCACAAGCCGCGTGAGTCTGAGAATGGCCCGCTTCACGTCTTCGGCGAGCATCGGCCAGACTTCGATCAACCGAGCCAGTCGCGGGTCATTCCGAGTGAGATACCCGTCCAAGTGCTGCGCTTTCTGCTGCGTGCCAGATTCCTCACCGTTGCCGCTCGAATCGCAACCCGATAAGTTGTGGCTCGTTAAGAGTGAATCAGGAGCGGATGACAGACCGACTGAAAATCCTGGTGTCGGCGGTTCGATCCCGCCCCTGTCGACTTTGCTTTTTCTCATCGCATGAGCCTTCGATGAGCATGTCGCAGGGATTTTGGCATCTCTCTCTGAAAGAAGACCCTTCCATGCCGCTACCGATGAAAACACTTCGTGAGGCGTCCGTTGAGTTGGGGATTCCTGAGAAGGAGATCAAAGCCATGGTCGATCTCAAGAAGTTGCGGGCCGTCATGAAAAAGGGCAATTTGACCCTTGCTCCCGACGAGATCGCCAGGTTGATTCGACAGAGAAAAACTCTGCCGGAATCGGCGAAAAAATAGCGGACGGCGCTCCTTGCTTTCGCCGACGTTGTGGCGGTTCGATTGGTCGGCACCAAGTTTCGGGCTTTGTCCTCGCTCGTTAGAGTTATCTGTTGGTGTGTCCAATGGACGATCGAGAACTCCGTCGTGAGGAGCCAAGCGATGACGAGCGCCCAGGGTGGAAGCGTGGCGAAAAAAAGTCGATGGTGGATGCGGCAACTGGCAACCTCGACTCTGCCAGGATTACTGCTGCTGCTGATCGTTGGCCTCGATCCCTCGTTGAGCCTGACACCATCGAGTCTCGCAGACGAACGGCAAACGAAGGCCGGCATCGCGAAGCAATCTGTGCCTGCGACCTCAAAGATCGCGGCGAAAACTTCCGATTGGCTTCGTTTCCGCGGTCCCAGTGGGATGGGCACCAGTGATGCGAAGGGATTGCCGCTTAATTGGAGTAACACCGAAAACATTGTCTGGAAGGCCGAGATGCCGGGGCCGGGGGCCTCCAGTCCGATCGTATTTCAGGACCGCATCTACTTGACGTGCTACACGGGGTTCTTCATCCCCGGTCAATCAGGTGGCAGTCAGGAGGATCTCAAGCGGCATTTGATTGCCGTGAAGCGTAGCGATGGCGGCGTCATTTGGAATCAAGCGATCGCGGCAAAGTTGCCCGAAGAGGATCGGATTCGCGATCACGGTTTTGCGGCGAATACACCCGCTGTGGACGACGAACGAATTTATACATTCTTTGGCAAGACTGGAGTTTTTGCATTCGATCACAGCGGCAAGCAACTTTGGCAGGCAGACGTTGGTTCCAAGACACACGGCTGGGGGACATCGGCGTCTCCGGTGATCTACAAGGATTTGGTGTTCATCAACGCCAGCGTCGAAAGCGATTCGCTAGTCGCGCTCGATCGCCACACGGGTGAGGAGAAATGGCGAGCGAAAGGGATTCGCCAATCGTGGAACACTCCGCTCGTGATCACCGCCAATTCCGGCCGGCAGGAGTTGATCGTGGCGGCAAAGGGAAATGTGTTGTCTTTGAATCCCGACACAGGTGAGCAATTCTGGTCCTGCAACACCGACATCGGTTGGTACATGGTTCCCAGCGTCGTCGCGGAGAATGGCATCGTCTATTGCCTGGGAGGTCGCTCTGGTGTGGCCGGACTCGCCGTGCAAGCGGGTGGCAGCGGGGATGTCACCAAAACACATCGTCTTTGGACGAGTCTCAAAGGTTCCAACGTCACGTCGCCGGCCTATCTCGACGGGCATCTGTATTGGATGCACGAGCAACGCGGCATCGCGTATTGCGCGAAGGCGGAAACCGGCGAAGTCGTTTACGAGCAGCGGCTCGAACAAGCCGGGCAGGTGTATTCGTCGGCTCTGTTGGCGGATGGCAGACTTTATTACCTCACGCGAGACGGTCGCACATTCGTGCTCGCCGCCAACCCGAAGTTTGAGCAACTCGCCGTGAACGACTTGCGTGACCGCAGCGTTTTCAACGGCAGCATGGCCGTGGACGGTTCACGGCTGCTGATTCGATCGGACAAGTTTTTGTACTGCGTTGGGAAATAGTTTCCGCTCGGAGCAATGATCGTGTCGAACTCGGCTCTGCAACTCGCGACGCTTGGTGGTGGCTGCTTCTGGTGTCTGGAGGCAGTGTTCGAGCAGCTTCGTGGAGTTCACAAAGTGATCTCCGGCTACACCGGCGGAGCCGTCCCGAATGCAACCTATGACGACGTCTGCACAGGGCGCACGGGACATGCCGAAGTGATCCAGGTCACGTTTGATCCCGCCGAGATTGCGTTTGCCGATCTGCTCGACGTGTTCTTCGCAACGCACGACCCGACGACGTTTAATCGGCAAGGGGCGGACGCCGGTACGCAGTATCGCTCGGCGATCTTCTGCCACGACGAAGATCAGCAACGTGTCGCGATCGCCAAGATCGCAGAACTCAACACGGCGAAAATCTGGAACGCTCCGATCGTCACCCAGATCGCACCGCTTGCCGAGTTTTACCCGGCCGAGGATTACCACCAGGGTTACTTCCGAACTCACCCCGCTCAGGGTTATTGCCAGGCGGTCATCTCGCCGAAGGTAGGAAAATTTCGGCAAAAGTTCGCTCATCGGCTGCGCGGGTGACCGGCGTCGCGATTCGTTGCCTCGCTCTGGTGATCCCGCTTCAATGCGGTCGATTCGCTCCCCACCTTGGAGGCTCCCGCCCATGTTGCGTATGTTCGTTGTCGCAGCAATTGTTTTCGCGTCCTGTTTTTCGCCGCTTCCAGCCGCCGAGTTGTTGTTCCCGCAAGAGCGGCAGGCGTTTTACTCGTTCGAACCAATTGAGCTGGCGGTCGCGGGACTCCCTGAAGGTTCGAAGGGGGTTGTCGAGCTCGTGCCAACTCGTACCGGCGTCGCGCCGATGTCGTTTGAAGTGCTCGGCAAGTCAGGCACGACGACAGTCGAACTGACTTCGGGAACGCTCGCGCCGGATGTGTATGTCGTGAAGCTCGACGCCAAAGAGATTGGCAAGTTGACAATCAGCAGCGGAGTGATCGACTCGACGTTGCTCGTGTCACAAACAGCGAATCTCAACGAACTCAAAGCGGGCGGTGCGAATTTTCTGCTCGGCAATGCCTTCAGCTACGGCCGGCTCAATCCGCAGCAAAACGGGCCGAGCCTCACGCCGCGCGGGACGAAGACGATCGGAATGCGAGTCTTCGAAGACGCGATTGCCGCGAACTTGCCGACCATCGTTTACATGTATTGGACCGGCTACGTGACTCACAAACCGTTCGGCTCGATGAAGAGTTGGGCTGCGTCCGATATGAACGACGCCACGCGTTTACTGAGTTTTCACACCTCGCAACGGTTGCGGCGATTTACGCCAAACATCATCAGCATCGGCACGCTCGATGAACCAGGACTCGGCTGGGGCAAGACACCCGCCGGAGGCACGGCATCCGGCTTTCCGGATTGGGACGAGCAGGCGTGGTACGAGCAGCGCGGTTGGCAATTCACGGACAACCCCGCCTCGCGAGCCGACGACGACTGGCTCAAGTACATGACGATCCGCTGCGAGATCATGAAGGACTGCCAGCGGCAAGCTCGGCGAGATATCAAGACTCCGTGGCCGCATGCGACATTCAGCACCGACTTGTACGCACCGCACGCGATCATGGACGGCACCGATCCGCTCAACCAGGAAGTCAACGACATCCCGTCCTCGCACGTCTTTGTCGATTGGGGCATCGACCGATTGGGGGCGTACTCCGGCGTGCATTTGGAGAAATCGCACGATCCGACGTCGCGCATGGCTCACGCGATGAACGGACAGCTCTTCGGCGACACAGTCGCTCCGCCTCAGCAGACCTATGCCTATCGCGCCTGCATGAACGGAATGCTCGCGGCCGGGCTGACCAGCAACTGGTGGCTCAACACGGGTGCCATGAAGCCGGCCGATCTTGCCGAGGTCAACAACGCCGCGAAGAAGATCGGCCCCGTGCTGAAAGAAACGCTGTTCACCGGCCACGATGTCGCAGTCCTGTGGAGCTTCACCGAATTGGCGATGCGTGAGAAAGACATCACGCTCAAAGAGGCCAGCAAGAAGTCCGGCGAGCAAATCAAACTGATGATCGCCTCGCTGCCAGAGAACACCGCGCTCAAGGGCAAAGAGATCGACATCAACGCCTACAATATCGGCGGCGACTACAAAGAGGCCGTGCTCACTGCCCACTACGCCCTCGCGCGATCCGGCTTTCCAGCTCAGATCATCCACGAACGGACGTTGCCCTACGCGGCCCTCAAGAATTTCAAGACGTTGGTCATCGTCGGTCAAACGTACGACCTGCCGGATGCGATTAAAGAGCACCTCAAAAAGTTCACCGACGCAGGCGGCCGGATCGTTGTCGACAAAAGTACGACTCAGAAATTCGACAACGCCGTCGTCGCTGATGTCGATCTGAAAGGACTGTCGTATCGCTGGAGCGTGCTGTTCTTGCAGGACGCGAAATCGTTCAAGGCGCCGCGAGAGGCGAGCCTCTACCAGACCAATCACTTCATGGACGAACCGGTTCGCAATGCGGTCGCGCCGCTCAAAGCTGCGATGCGTCAAGCCGCGGCGAAGCCTTGGGTCGAGACCGATTCGACGGAACTGCTCATCGAGCATCAGCGCGGCGGCGAAGGAACCATCCTCCTCGCGATTAACGGCTACGAAGAACTGCCGGCCATCGCCGACGATAAGAAATACCCGATCTACAACTACGCGACACACTCGCCGACGTTCGCTTTGCGCTTACCCCCTCTCCCCCTGGGAGATGGCCGGGATGAGGGAGCCAATCCTCCGCCGACCCCGATCGTCCTCACACTGGAAGGCTCGAACTTCGACCGCTCCACCGAACTCGCAAATCCCGCCGCGCCGATCACGGCGAAGTTTGAGCCGGGTGAAATGAAAATCTACTTCGTCGCGCCGCGCAAGCCGGAGGGGATCGCCGTAGCCGCAACGGTTCACAACGGAGTGCTCGCCATCGAAGCGGCACTCAAGCGGTTGAGTATGCCGTGGCCAATCGTCGTCTCCGTCACCGATCCGACCGGCCACGAGCTGTATCGCGTCAACCGCTCGACAAATTTGACTGGCAAGTTTCACGAGACGTTTCCGCTGGGTGCGAATGCTCCGGCCGGTGACTACGTCGTGAAGTTGACCAGCGTGGTCGCCAACCTTGCTGGTGAAACCAAAGTGGCACACCAGTCCAAATCTCGTACACCGCGCGCGGTCCCGAACGTCCGTGTCTTCGATGCCGAACGATTGAAGGATTTCCTGCTCACCAAGCCAGAGATCGTCGTGGCCACGAATGCGGACACGCCGCCTGACCTCGTGCGTCTGCTGACCGACCGCTTGGCGATCGCCGGCTTAAAGGTGACCGTCAAACCAGAATCGGACGTGCTGCGCCAGGTCGCATATCCTCGCGTGTGGAATCCGTACGCGAAGGTCTTCACCGTCTCGAAGACGAAGGAGCCGACCGCTGCGAAGTTCGACAAAGAGATCACGCTGGGCCTCGCCGCCAATGGCTCGTTCACCGCAAAGACCACCGACGGGCAAGACGTCTCGAACGATTGGCGGCTGCCCAATGCTCGCATCACGATTGTCGGCGAAGGCTTCGTCGATTTCAGCGGTGACGTCGAGCAATGCTACGAACCGGGGGTCCAACTGCACGTCAACGAGGAACGCCAAATCACCGTTCTCAACGCCGATGGCATGGAAGCCAAGACATCTGCGGAGTTCCGTGCTCGTTGGGCCAAACCATGGTCGAAGCTGACTCAGCATGTCGGTGCGTATCAGCTCCCCGCGCAGTTGCCGGAGGCGTACACGACCGATTCGCATTTGATCGTGCTGGGCAACAGCACGACCAGTCATGCCGTCGCCGTGTTGCAAGCCAGCGAACTGTTACCGCAAATCGCCGACGAAAAATATCCCGGCCCCGGCGGAGCGTTGGTCAGTCTCTGCTGGAGTCCGTTCGCCGTCGAGAAGAACGTCATTGTGCTGGCCAGTTCCGATTCCGTCGGACTCAAGGCGGGCGTCGAAGCACTCACGAGGCTGCTGAAATGATTCGATGCAGTTGGTTGACGGATGAATTTGACCGCGGTCCACCGTGACTTCACATTTCGCGATCAGGTCATTTTTTCACATGATCTGGCAACACCTCTCAACTGTGAAGGAGCCGCCATGCTGTTCTCGCCGTGGTTGTCGTCGTTCGCGAAACGTTCGTTGGCACAGTGGTCAGCCCTGTCAGGCCCCCCCGACATCGGCGCTCTCGGCGGCGCGCTTGGGAACGGAGTTGTGTGTCGGTTGAGGTCGTGGAATCGCGGGTGATGTTGAGCGCGTCGGAAGACCTGGACGCGACCGTGACGCAATCGGATGCCGTGGTGGATCAGTATTCCACGGCGGCGGAGCAGCAATACTTGGATCCGGTGCAATCCGAACTGCAAGCGACTCTCGATTCCTTCATCTCCGAGACGGCGTAGGTCGCCGAACCTGGTTGCGAAGTCTGACAAAGGTGACGAAGCGCTACCAAGTGCTGGCGTTGTCTCACAACCTGGGCCTGATCCTGCGAAACCTCTGCGGAGCGGCCAAACCGCGAGCGTTTACGCTCGTCTTGAGCCTTGGCACGTTGCGACTGGCCGCCCTACGAATCCTGAAACCGACTATCCACCCTCAACCCGCTTTACCGAACTTCAGGACGCAAGGGGCCAGGCCTCATTGATGTATGAGACCTGGCCCCTGTCTGTTCCCCCAGCGGCAACCGCGACGTGATCCGCGTCAGACTCAAATACTCGGGCGTCGCCTCGTGAGACTGACAGCCCAGAAAACTCTTCAGCGACAAACTGTCAGAACACCGCCAGGCGATCCCGCGTTGCGAGTCGATGTCCTCGAAGTCGCCGATCATCAGCATCCGAAAATAGCGCCCCGGAGCAATCGATCCACGGCCCTTCTGGGAGTAGTGTGGCCGGCAGAGTTGCTCCAACCACGCGTCAAACCCGGCCTCTGCCAGCAGTTCATTCACCCGCTCATAAAACACATGCCGAGGCGTCTGCGACAATTCCTCGGTCGCAATCCAAAACTCTTGCTGCTGCTCCGTCCGCCAATGTCCCATCGCCATTCCCAAATCCTCCTGCTCGCGAGTCCCTCAACGCCGCAGATCATGGAACCCTGTCACAAACCTCAAGACAACGACGGCTTTTTCAATAGGCTGTTAAAGCATCTGCGAGTCAAAACGTGGTCGCTCAAGCGAACGGCCGAATATGACTCAAAGCATTTCGACGAGAAGTCTGTCACCGTCCGCAGCGCGAGGTTGTCGAAAGACTCGAAGACACACACCCTGGACGTCGCGGACCTGCATCCGACATGGTGCATGGAGATCAGTTACTCGCTTCGCTCCGCCAACGGCACGCCGGTTCAAGGGACCATTCACAACACGATTCACGAACTGGCCGATTGAACGGCGTCAAACAGAATTGGACCTGGTCTACGGCCGTGGATGAAGTTGGACCACTCGGATCGGCAACTTACCTTGGGCCACCAGGATTGATGCCTCGCGGTTGGGGCATGTCTTCGGTGATGATCTTCCAAGACGCGCCCATTTCTCGCATCGCTCGGAAATCGCGAGGCTGATAGCGGACGTTGAGATGCGGCGTCGCGATCGGTTTGTGTTGCTCGAAGCGCGAGTCCATCGCAGCGGCGAGAATTCCGGTGACCAGCAATGTTCGTTCGACGGGATACGGAGCTTGCTTCTCGCGGATGTGCGTCTGAATCGCGTGCGAGAGGGCTTTGAATAGATTGCGATTCTCCCACGGGCCGACGTAGAAGCTGGTTGCCAGCGGTTCCGGCTTTCCCGCGAGTCGGCAAGCGAAACACCAGCGGGTGGAAACATTGCCGATGCGCAGCACCGTGGCCCGCAGGCCGTCGCGGTATTTGATCAGAATCGCATGGACCGGATGCTGTTTGCCGTCCGCTGGCTCGATGAAGTCCTGAAGCCGGCCGACGTCCTTGCCTGTCTCGGCTCGCATCGCCGCTTCGGCCAGCGCGTAGTTCCAGCGTCCGTCCGTAGCGGCCTGCCAGACGGCATCCCCTTCGAGCAATTGAATCTCCGCGACGCCCGTCTCGCCGCCGCGTCGTGATTCGATCATCGATTGCAGCACTTCCAAGCCATGAAAGTCGTAGACCTCGGGCGGGCCGCTGTGGATCGAGATCGCTTCTTCGATCATCGCTTGCTCAGGCAGTTGGAGCGGAGGACGGCGCTGAGCCAACGGCACCGAGCTTCCCGCCATGAACGGGATTTTGAGTTCTCGCGCGACACTTGCCATCTCTTCGGCCCAGTCCCACCGAAACGACAGATGCTTGTCGCTGAACAGCGGGACGACTCGTCCACTCTTCCGGAACACGGCGACGATCTCGTCGAAGAAACGTTTTCGCGGGTACATGATGGCCCCGCGGTCGGTCTTGGGATAACTGCCGTGCTCGCCGATCGACAGCACGCCATCGACCGCCAACTCATTGCCGCCCAATTGCAACGCCTCAGCAATCGTCGGGTAGATTTTGATGCCGTACTGCTTCGCCACGTCGCGAGCCATGTCGCGATCGGCTGGGAACTGGTCCACGTACAAGCTGACAACGTCTATTCCCGATTCAGTCAACTTGCCGTTGAAGTAATACGGCTCCAGAAAGTTTTCGAGGATCACATGCGCATGACTGCGATGCGTGAACTCGGTGATGACAGCTGCGATGCGCGGACGTTTCGTTTCCGCGCCGGTGACCGGCGGAACGCCTCCGCACGCTGAGAACGACATTGCTCCGGCAGTCGCGAGCCACTCGCGGCGAGTCAGTCTGTGTGGTTTCATAGAGAGATCCTTGTCCTTTCCAGAAGTTCATTGTTTCGGCACCCGCTTCAGCAAGATGTCCGGGCGACACACCTGGCCGCTGTGAATGACCAGTTCGATCCGCCGTGTGTTGCGGATGTCGTCCAGCGGATTGGCTGTGAGCAGGACGAGGTCAGCCATTTTGCCTGTCGCGATGGAGCCCAGGTGCTCCTTCTCGCCCAACACAGTGGCATTGGTCAGAGTCGCAGCGCGCAGCGCGGCGGCCGGCGGCAAGCCTGACTCGACCAGCATCTCCAGTTCCTGATGCAGCGAGAAGCCCGGTGGCACCTGCGGTTCGGGCGAGTCGGTCCCGACGAGCAACGGCACCCCGGCGCGATACAGCTTGCCCGTCAATTCCTGAAACTTGGCGAACTCGCGGCGGCGATCTTCCAGCAGCCCGCCCTGTGGACAGCCGCTGCGTTTCAGGTAATCGGGCCAGAAGTTTCGCAGTCGCTGCGGCACGACTGCGTTGTCCGGGTGATCGCGGACCTCTGATACGTCCGACAGCAGGATCATGTTGCGAAAGACCGCCAGTGTCGGATCAACAAAAGTCTTGCGTCGAGCCAACTCGGCCACGAGCGACTCACAGAGCGGGTTGTTCAGATCGAGCCGTCCGCGATGCCCCGGTTGCTTCGCTGATTCCGGAGGAATGACATAATTGAACACCGACCAAATATGTTCGAGGCCATCCACGCCATCGGCCACCGCGTCCTGCGCCGAATAGCTGCCGAGGTGAGCCGTCACGAACAGACCGCGACGATGTCCCTCGTCGATGATGGCTCGGCCGACGGGTCGCAAGGTGCCAGCATAGATTTTCACCGTTGTGATATTCCACCTCGCCAGTTCCTCGAACAGTGCCGGGACTTTGGTCGCGTCAGTGATTGAGCGGCCAATATCGCGATGGATCGGCGGATCGGCGTCGAGCAGCGGGCTACACGTAAAGACGCGTGGGCTCCATTCAGGATGCGCCGCGGCGATCCGCGCCACGAGCGTCCCGGCGATCAGTTCATCCCCGGTGCTGCGAATCGACGTCACGCCCGCCGCGAGATACAGCGGCAGCACCTCGTCTCCAGTCACATGCGCGAGGTTGAGCACATGTACGACATGCACATGCGCGTCGATCAATCCCGGCAACGCGAACTTGCCGCGGCCGTCGATTCGCGTCGCGTCAGCGGGGATATCACCGACCTCGTTGATCCCGGACACGCGGACGATCTGCGTGCCGCGAATGACGATCGTCCGCTCCGGCAACATCTTGCCGGACTCAGGATCGAACAGACTGCATCGTTCGACCACGACCGTCGGCTCCACGGCACTCACGGCCGACACGACCGCCAAAAACAAGACAGAGGAAGCAATCCGACACACTCGCCCGATGTGCCAGCGAGGGGTTGAATTGGTGAGAACTGCGGATCGAGGCATCGGACGTTCTCGCTTGGTGCTGGTGACAGAGGTCATGGATTGTCCTTAAGCAGACTCCGATCCCAACGCTCCGGACTGATTCCGAGCGCATGACGGGCCATGTTCTCTGGGCGATTCGGCAAATCGTAATGGATCGCACGGGTATTGAGACTGCCGAAGAATTGTTGCACTTCGGTTGGCAAAGTGGCGATGCGTTCCGGAGCGTGGTCGAGGACTTCGCCGATGGGGCCGGCCCAGGCGGGGCGATACGCGATGGCCAGCAGGCGGCGGTCGCTGTCGCTGTAATTGGGATAGTTCGCGTGGAACACCTTCTGGTTGATGATCACCGCCGAGCCGGCTCGGCAGGTGACCATCACTTCGTCCTCGTGCGACAAGTAACGCCGATACGGATTGCCGTCCGAGTGCATCGATAGATGCGATCTTGGAATCACCTTGAAGGGGCTTCGTTCGGAAGTCAGATCGTCGAGGTAATACAGCACGCGCACCAGGCAGGGAGAACTGGCCCCCAGACCAAAGATATTCGAGCCGTAAGGCTGCGCATCGGTGTGAATCGCGATTCCCGGATGCCCCGGTCGAGACAACGCGAAATCGCACGCCGTGCAGATCAACTCGTCACCGAACAACGTCGAAAGAAACTCGATCATGGCCGGCAAGGCGATGACGCGAATCGCCGCCGGCGAATCGGTCCATTGCACGTTGGAGTGGCCGCGCTGATGCTCGCTGTAATCCACCGACGTCGTCGGTAGCCGAGACAACTCTGTCCGAATTAAATCCATTTGAGTGGGCGACAACAGGTCAGGGACGACGACGTAGCCGTCCAGTTCGATCGAACGAATGCGTTGCTCGGTCGTCAACGTCGTCCAATCAGTGTCGGCTCGTTTAGCCGACGCGATGCTCTCGCGCGAGTTGGTGAATGACACATCCATCGTCTGGCCCTCGACTCGGAATTGGTTGCCTTACTACGACCGTGCGAACGTCGATTCGCGTGGTACTTGATAACGAACGGAGAGGTGCGGTGTTTCAAGTCGCTTCTGGCCGGTGCCGAGCGATCGCACGCCCGCTTCGACCAAGCCAGTGGTGAGCAATGTCCGCTCGATCGGATACGGCGACTTGCCGGTCAGGAAGGTCTCTTCGGCCTTTGACATTAGCGACGCTGAGTAGGTCACGTTCGGGGTCGGCGGGAGGTAGAACAACGTCGAAAGGGAATCGGATTGTCCCTTCAGCCGCGCGGCGAACGTAAAGTCGCCGATCAGGCCATTCATCATCAGCATGGTAGCCTTCACGCCGTCGGCGTATTCGTAGCGATACGCGATCGGTTCTTTGACCCACTCGCGGATTTGAGCCGGGGTCGGATAGCGATGACTGAACGTCGCGGGTTGAGCCAGAGTCTGGCTGCGCGACAAACACGCCTCGAAGAGTTTTGGATCCCAGCCGCCGCCGGACCAACTCCCCGCGTCCATCGCTTTCCAGACGGCGTCGCCACGCAGGGCCTGCATTGAGACGACTCCGGTCTCGCCGCCGCGCCGCCGCTCGGCCATGCACTGGATCACTTCCAGCGCGTGAAAGTCGTAGCTGTCGATGCTGCCGATCGAGACGCCCAGGAGTTCTTCGACCTCGGCCCCATACGGCATGTCGATCGCCGGCATCCGCCAAGTGACCGGCAGCGACGAACCGGCCGTGAAGGCGAACTTCAGCTCGCGCGAAATGTCGACCATCTCTTTGGCCCACTCCCATTTCCACGACAGATGCTTGTCGTTGAAAACCGGAACCGCGCGGCCATCTTGGCGAAAGACGTCTGTCACCTGCTTGAAGAACTCGTAGCGCGGATATTTCGTTTGAGCGAACTCGCTCTTCGGGTAGTTGCCGTGCTCGCCGATGATCAGCACGGCATCGACCGCCAGCTTGTCGCCGCCACATCGCAGCGTCTCGGCGATCGTCGGATAGATCGGAAAGCCAAACTCTTCGGAGCGTTTGCGGCTCAGGTCGTTCTCCGGCTTTTGATCGACATACGCCGCGACCACATCCAGCGGTGGCCGATGCCAGCGGCCATCGATCGGATAGCCGACCAGAAACCGCTCGGCCATGTGCCAGGCGTGGGAATAAAATCGCCACTCGGTGGTGACGACGGCCAGTCGTTTGCGTTTGCTCGGCGCTGTCTCGGCGGAAAAAGCACTCGGAGCGATGACCAGTCCAGCACCAACCGTGGAGAGAAACGATCTTCGAGAGAGCATGATTGTTTCCTGAAAATGAGGAGCCTTACGCGGTGGAATGAGAACTGACAGTTTCTTTGACTCGCTGCACGATGGTCTGCTCGTCGCCGTCCTGCAAGCCAAACGGATGAATGATGACGGCCCCGCGGTCCAACTCCCGTTCTCCCGGATGAATGGACGGTCGGCCTTGAATGAGTGCCCGGATGAAGTCGTATCCGGATAGTCCAAGCGCGTCGCGATTAATGGTGATGCGGGCTAACGGAAAACCGCCTCGGACCGGATGAGCCGGGATGATTTCCGCCGTGACGTGCGCGACTTCGAGCAGTCCATCGCAGATCGACTGCAACTTGTGGAGACAATTCCTTTTCTCGGCGACATGATCGCGTTCCAAGTAGAGTCGCAGCGCAGTGAGCAGTCCGACAATTTCTTCCTTGCCGGCCTTGTACCCGCGACCGATCCCCTGTCGCGGAACGAATGCGAGCTGATCGGCCGACAGCAACTCGCGAGGTGCCGCCCACACGCTGGGCGTGAAGTCCATATCGAGATGCTGCCAGGCGATCGCTGAAATCAAATCGCGCCGTCCACAAACGAATCCCGAAGCCTGTGGGCCACGGATGTATTTGCCTCCACTGAAACAGACGAGATCCGCTCCGTCCGCCACGAAGCGCGTCAGATTGCGAGGTTCATCGCAACGGCCGGCCGCGTCAACGATGACGGGGACGTGATGACGATGCGCGACAGAAACCACGTCCGTCAGCGCCAAGCGATCCTCGTGCCCGGGCAGATACAGAATCGCCGCCGTGAGATCATTAAAGGCCGCGGCAAGGTCTTTGGGACGGCATTCGCGTTCGCTGCCCACTTCGACGATCCGGCCACCGGCTGCTTCGACGGCATGGTCGTAGTGATTGCGGTGCAACCGAGCCATCACGACTTGGTTTCGCAGGCCAGTGGTCTCGGGGAGCCGGTCCATTTTCGCCGCATCCAGTCCGGTGATGCAGGCGGCGACGGAGAGGACCAGCGCAGCCTGTGCTCCAGAGGTCACGTAGGCCGCCTCGGAACCGGTCATGGCAGCAATCACTTTTCCGGCGGCATGCTGCAATTCTTCCATGCACACAAAACTGCCGGCGGCGTCCTGCATGCTCCGCAGAACTTCGGGCGGCATCAGAGTGCCACCCAGGCGAGTAAAGGTTCCGAGAGCATTGATGATGGGAGTCACCCCCAGCGATTCGTAGACGTTCATGAGTCTCCAACTTCATTCCAAGAGTTCGCGGAGTGCGTGGCCGTTCTCGACAAGCGACACCGGACGGCCTTGTGCGTCGGGGATCCGCAGGTCCGGTGAGATGCCCAGCGATTCGTAGATCGTCGCAGCCAAGTCCGCCGGCGAGACGGGGTGTGTGATCGGGTAAGCCGCGTCTTTGTCGGACTGGCCGAAGGTGATGCCGCCGCGCGTGCCGGCTCCGGCGAAGAGGCAGGGGAAGCAATAGGTCCAATGATCGCGACCGTCCTGAGCGCCTCGGTTCTGGAATTGCGGCGTGCGGCCCATTTCACCAGCGACGAAGATCAGCGTGTCATCCAGCAGTCCACGGTCGCTCATGTCATCGAGCAGTGCCGAGAACCCGGTGTCGAGCCCCGGCAGCAAGTGGTCCTTCATCACTCGTTCCAGGCAGGAGTGCATGTCCCAGCTTCCGCAGACATCGCCGCGCACGGCCAAATCCCAGGCGACCGTCACGAATCGTGCTCCGGCTTCGATCATGCGGCGGCCCATCAGCAGCGACTGGCCAAACAAGTTGCGGCCGTAGCGATCTCGCAATTCGGCCGTCTCGCGGCGAATGTCGAACGCTTCGGCAATCTGCGGCGACGACAACAGCGACACGGCCCGCTCTTGCAAGCCGTTGTAGTTGCGAATGGCCGCGCTCTCGTCGAGACGCCGACGCTCCGCATCGAACTGAGTCAGCAAACTTTGACGCTGATCAAGCCGATTCAAAGATAATCCCGGCAACTGTTCGAGTCCGTTCAAACGAAAGTCGAGCTCTTCGTCGGTGCAGTCACGGAAATAGGGATTGTCTCCCGCGTCCCGTTTCTGAATCCGAGTCGCCATCGGGTTGTACGCCTTGCCGAGCCAACCCGCGTACATCCCATTGATGTCGTACCCGGCAAAGTGCCCCAGCAACCGAGGCAAGTAGACGTAGCTTGGAAACGGCTGCGACGATCTCCCTTTCGCTTGAGCATCGAGATACGAGATCACCGAACCAAACGCCGGCCAGTCTTTGTCGGTCGCATCGACCTGAGCCGCTCCTCGATCGGCGGGTGGAATCGGATGGCCGGTCTGAATAGCGTGCGTTCCATTGTGATCGTTCTGCGGATGATTGACCGTGCGAACCACGCAGTACTTGTCAGACCGCTCAGCCAGTCGAGGCAAGTGCTCGCAGATTCGCAGGTCCGGAGTTCGCGAAGTAATCGACTGGAACGGCCCGCGAATCGTGCTCGCCGCGTCCGGCTTCATGTCAAACGTTTCGAGTTGGCTCGGCCCGCCGTACAGGAACACAAACATCACCGACTTCGCTCGTGCCGCCAACGCTGGTGCGATGCTCTCTGCGGCCCACACTTTAGGCAGGCTCATTCCCAACATCCCGGTGCCGCCGATCTGCAGCAACTCGCGCCGCGACATTCCGTCGCACGCTCGCCGGGAGTTGCCGAGAACCGTCAACATGGTCTTGCCCTCGTCCGAATGCGGTCGCTCAGCTCAATGCACCGGTGAAGAGCGGCGCGATTCGCTCCCCTTCGCTGGCGTGACTGGGGCGATTGACTCGATCTTTGATGATGCTTTTCGGATCGATGCCGAGGGTCGAAAAGATCGTCGCTCCAAGATCGGACGGGTAATAGGGATTCGCCGCAGGGTAGGCGGCGATGGAGTCGGAGGTACCGATGACTTGGCCGCCGCGCACGCCGGCTCCAGCGAAGAGAGCAAAATAGACTCCGCCCCAATGGTCGCGGCCGTCGGGGACGTAGCTCGG
>CAMDRI010000037.1 GCA_945906725.1 Candidatus Kuenenia stuttgartensis
GGCTGTCGGCCGAGATCATGCCGTTGATTCCGATCCCCGATCAAAACCCGCACGCACCAGCCACCGAGTTCGTCTTCGAGGATGGCATCGGCCGTGTTGGTTTCATCGCCAGCGTCAGCCAGCCATTCTGCATGAACTGCGACCGCTTCCGCATCACCGCCGACGGCAAGATTCGCAATTGCCTCTTCAGCCTCGAAGAGACTGACGTTCGTGGCCTGTTGCGCGACGGCGGAACCGACGAAGACATCGCCGCCGCCGTCAAAGCTTGCGTCACGGCCAAGTGGGAAGGGCACCAAATCAACACTGCACGATTCATCCAGCCGAAACGCGCGATGTATTCCATCGGCGGATAGGCCAGGCTTTGAGGCCGGACCCAAACGTGGACACGCCGCCGATTGTCGATGTCTTTTTCAGCCAATCAGGGAGTTCGCAATGACTCGTCAACTGATCTCTCGCTGTGGATTTCTCACGATCCTCGTGTTGGCTGTTTGCGCAGCCTCACGACTGCCAGCCGACGACGATGGCCGTCCAAAGGTCACATCGCCGCGAGCAACCTCTGGGGACTCGGCCGTCGAACCGAAATGGGACGAAAGAGTGACGATCACCGTCGGCAACAAAGAGGGGGAATTGATTGGCTCGACCGAAAAGGTACTGCAAGCGGCGGTCGATTCCGTTGCGCGTCTCGGTGGCGGAACGGTCAAAGTGCTGCCGGGGACTTACCGGCTGCGGAACTCGGTGTATCTCGCGTCAAAGGTGCGGTTCGTCGGCAGCGGGACGGAGTCGGTGCTCATCAAGGAACCGAGCACGAAGACGAAGCTGACCGTCGATTCGGACTGGTACGACCAGGAAGTGACGCTTGATGACGCGAACGGTTTCCGCGTTGGTGACGGTGTGGTGATCCGTACCAAGAATCCGCACAACGGCGGACCGACCGTGCTCAAGCGGACGTTGGTGGCTCGATCGGGCAATCGCTTCAAGCTCGACAAAGCGTTGCGAGAAAACGTCTGGCAAGTGGGCGAACCGACGATTGCAACTTCCTTCCCGCTGATCAGCGGCGAGTTCATCAGTGACTGCGTGATCGAGAACATCACGCTCGACGGCAACCGCGAGAAGAACGATCACTTCGACGGCAACTACTCCGGCTGCATTTTCTTGCAGGACTGCAACCGGATGACGATGCGAGGCGTCGAAGCTCGGAACAACAACGGCGACGGGATCAGTTGGCAGGTTTGTCACGATGTCGTCGTCGAGAATTGTCACAGCCACGACAATGCCGACCTGGGCCTGCATCCCGGCAGCGGATCGCAGCGGCCGCTGATTCGCGGCAACCGGATCGAGCGTTGCAACATCGGCATCTTCTTCTGCTGGGGCGTGAAATACGGTCTCGCCGAGAAGAACACGATCGAAGGCATCCGCACCGCGAGCGTCTCGATCGGCCATCGCGACACGGACAACATCGTCCGCGATAACGTCATCAAGAACAGCGGCGTGGCTGGAGTCCTGTTCCGCCCTGAGCGCGGCCCGTCGTTCGCCGGTCATCGCAATCGGATCGAACGCAACGAGATCATCAACAGCGGAGGCGATGAAGGAGTCGGCATCGACATTCAAGGGGGCACGGAATCCATCGAACTGATCGAAAACCGAATCGTCGAACAACGCGGTCCCGCCAAGCGTGTCGGCATCCGCCTAGGAGCCGAAACAAAAAACATCAACCTGAGCAGCAACCGCGTCGAAGGTTGCTCGCAACCAATCTCCGACCTGCGAAAGCAGCAAGCAGCAAAGTGAAGGCGCTCAAACAAAAATCCGTCATCGGTTGACGATGACGGCTGGACCTGAAAACGAACGGGGAGAGGGGAATTCTCTGGGCGGCGGAGTTTCGAGAATTCCATTTGCAGGAAAGATCGTCGCAGTAGTGACTTGGGAGTTACATGCAATAGTCTTTAAGTTAGCTTGTCGGATTTCCGGCGACTTCGAATTCCACGAATCCGCCACAAGTAAAATAGCAGTGAGTACAGTCAACGGGGTAAGACGTTCGCCCTCAAACCGGGTAAGTCATTGAGGTCCGTCTCAGGCAAATTCAAGTTGGGTGGTGGAAAATGTGCTCTCTAGAAATTTCAGTCGAAATGCAAGTCGAGCAAGTGAGAATCAAGGCATCACTGCACTGGACTCGCCCGTAGTATTTCTTGGAGAAGTGACTACTTTCTTGGAGAACCGACTACGCGATAAACCCGTTGAACTCCGTTGGCGGAGTCGGGACCAGCCGGAGGGTCGAACGAATGAAAGAAGGCAACAAATCAAAGTGCCATTCTTTCCTGTCGATCGGAACACCTTGGTTCCGCCGCTAAAATATAGCCCAAGCGAGAGCTTCAATAGCACCAGTGATGCCGCGATCGTAGAATTCCTGCCATTCTTGAATTTTCGGGGGCCGGTGCGATTCAATGCTCTGGTCGGACGTTCTGCGCATCTCGCTCCTCTCGTGAATCATCTAGTGAAAGGCAACTCGGATGGACATTAATCTGAAGTCTCTGATCGGCAAATTAAACGACACAACTCGGCGGGCGCTCGAGGGCGCGGCCGGGTTGTGTTTGTCGCGGACCAACTACAACGTCGAGGTCGAACACTGGTTGATGAAGTTGCTGGAAGCCTCCGACACGGATCTGTCGAAATTGCTGCGGCACTACGAGGTCGATCCGTCGCGGGTGAATCGCGAATTGACCAAAGCCATCGATCGGCTGAAGACTGGCAACAGCCGTCCGCCAAGTTTGTCGCCGATGATCGTTGATTTGGTGAAGCACGCTTGGTTCTTGGCGTCCATTGAATATGGTGTGCCGGCGATTCGGTCGGGGCACTTGCTGGTCGCGCTGCTGGTTCAGGACGACTTGGCTCGGTTGGTCCGCGACATCGCGCCGGAGCTGGCGAAGATCAGTGCCGAGTCCATCAAGCGCGAGTTCCGAGATATCTCGGCCGGTTCGAGCGAAGACTCGACGGCGACGTTGGCCAGCACCGGTGAGGCTGGTCCGGTCGGAACGGGAGGCATTCCTGGCGGCAAGACACCGTCACTGGATCAATTCACGATCGACCTGACCGCTCGCGCGCGAGCCGGACAAATTGACCCCGTTCTCGGCCGCGATTTCGAGATTCGGCAAGTTGTGGACATTCTCACGCGACGTCGGCAGAACAATCCCATCCTGACGGGCGAAGCGGGCGTCGGCAAAACGGCGGTCGTCGAAGGCTTCGCGCTCCGCATCGCGTCCGGTGATGTGCCGCCGCCGCTGCAAAACGTGTCGCTCCGTTCGCTCGACCTTGGACTGCTGCAAGCGGGAGCGGGCGTGAAAGGGGAATTCGAGAATCGGCTGAAAGCGGTCATCGCCGAGGTTAAAGCGTCGCCGCAGCCGATCATCCTGTTCATCGACGAATGTCACACAATGATCGGTGCGGGCGGGCAGGCGGGGCAGAATGACGCGGCCAACTTGCTCAAGCCGGCGCTCGCTCGTGGCGAACTGCGCACGATCGCGGCGACGACGTGGTCGGAATACAAAAAATACTTTGAGAAAGACGCCGCGCTGGCTCGACGATTCCAAGTCGTCAAAGTTGAAGAGCCGGACGAAGAGAAAGCGGCGATCATGATGCGCGGATTCGCCGCGACGCTGGAGAAGCATCACAACTTGCGAGTGCTCGACGAAGCGATCACCGACGCCGTGCGCTTGTCGAACCGCTACATCGCCGGGCGACAATTGCCGGACAAGTCGGTCAGTCTGTTGGACACCGCGTGTGCTCGCGTGGCGATCGGCCACTGCGCGACACCGGGCGAGATCGAAGACCTGCGGCGCGAGATCGACGCGGTCACGGTGCAGATCAACATTCTCGAACGCGAGACCGTGGCCGGTGCGACGCACGGCGAACAACTCGGTGAACTGAACGAGCGCAAGACCGTCGCCGAAACGAAGCTCGTCGCGACCGAGGCTCGCTGGAAACAAGAAGCCGAGTTCGTCAAAAAGATTCGTGAGGTGCGTGCGAAGCTGGAAGCAACCGTCGCGCCGCTTGCGAAGCCAATTGTTTCGGCACCCGCGAAGTCAGTGGGAGCAGCGTCTGAAGGCGGGACTACGAACGCTCAACCGGTCGCGCCCGCGCCGCTGTCTGAGGCGGAGATCGCGCAGCTTCGACAAGAACTCGACCGACTCAACGCCGAGTTGCGCGAACTCCAAGGCGAATCGCCGTTGATGCAAGCCTGCGTCGATGGCCAAACGATTGCCGCAGTCGTGTCGGCTTGGACCGGAATCCCGGTTGGCAAAATGCTGACCGACGAAATCAAAACCGTGCTCACGCTGAAAGAACGCATGGAAGAGCGGATCGTCGGCCAGTCGAACGCGCTGCATGCGATTGCTCAGCGGGTTCGCACCGCCCGCGCGGGCTTGGTTGATCCGCGCCGCCCGGTCGGCGTGTTCTTACTGGTCGGACCCAGTGGCGTCGGCAAGACCGAAACGTCGTTGACCTTGGCCGACATCCTGTACGGCGGCGAACGAAACATGGTCACGATCAACATGTCTGAGTACCAAGAAGCACACACCGTCTCCGGCTTGAAAGGCTCGCCTCCCGGCTACGTCGGCTACGGCGAAGGGGGCGTGTTGACCGAAGCCGTTCGCCGCCGACCGTATTCGGTCGTGCTGCTCGACGAGATCGAGAAGGCTCACCAGGACGTGATGGAGTTGTTCTATTCCGTCTTCGACAAAGGAACGCTCGAAGACTCCGAAGGCCGAGAGGTGGACTTCAAGAACACCGTCATCCTGCTGACCTCAAACGTCGGCACCGACACGTTCATGAAACTGTGCGCCGATCCCGAAACGGCTCCGACTTCCGCCGCGTTGGCGGAGGCGATTCGTCCCGACCTGCTGAAAGTCTTCAAGCCGGCGTTCCTCGGCCGCATGACGATCGTGCCGTACTACCCGCTCGGCGACGACGTGATGAAGTCGATCATCCGCCTGCAACTCGGCCGCATCGGCAAACGCTTGAAAGAAAATCACCGAGCCGAATTCGTCGTCGATGACGGTGTGGTGGATGCGATCCGCAACCGCTGCCACGAAGTCGAAAGCGGTGCTCGCAATGTGGATCACATCCTCACCGGCACACTGCTACCGGAAATCTCCCGCGAGTTCCTGTCCCGCATGGCCGCAGGCAACGCGATCAACAGCGTCCGCGTGTCGGTCAACGGAGATGGCCAGTTCGCGTATGAGATTGCGTAGGTCAGGCTTTCGAGCCAGTCCTGAACGCTTCAGCCTATGTCGATCCTGAAGCGGATCAGCCTGGAAAGGCTGACCTACTTTGGTCACACAACTGCTCTTTCGCGGACCAAGCCACCTCTCATGATGTTCCGCTAGAATACAAGAAATTCACGCAACCATCGTCGTCCGGACACGATAACCGTAACCTGACGCAGATTAAGAACCGCATCTGGTAAAGGCCAACCGATGACCACAGCGACTCACCTGCATCCGAATTTGCGTAGCTTCGGACCTCATTCTCCACTGGTGAAAACCGACGGTCTGATCAAGCAGGCGGTTCCATTCTTGGACCGTGACATCCCCTCGTGGGATGACATTCCGAGGAGCGGCGACCGGTCGGCGAAGCCTGATAGTACGCTGAGAGACTTCATCAAGCCGCCCCGCGTAGACTAGAAGAGTTCAAACGCATTATGAGCAGGTGAACTCCGGACAGGCTCATCCGAAGTGATTGCACCCGGACGCACGTTAGTGGTTGAGATGAAATGAACAAAAAACAGAGATCTTCGGGATCTCATAGAGGAAGAAACTCATGGCAGATCCCAAGCAGACTGATCGTCCGATTTCGGTGACCACTCCGCTTGGCCCGGACAAGCTGCTGCTGATCGGCATCTCCGGGCAAGAGGCGATTTCGCGGCTGTTTCGCTTTCAACTGGATGTGCTCGCCAAAGTCGGGACCGACGTGCCATTCGACAAGTTGTTGGGGCAGAGCATCACAGCGACGATTCAGTTCGATCCCAAAGAACCGAAGAAACGCTACCTCAACGGAATCTGTTGCCGAGTCAGCGAGGAAGGTCGGGACGGCGAGTTCACGATGTATCACCTCGAGATCGTGCCGACGTTTTGGCTCGCTTCGCGAAAGGCTCAAAGCCGCATCTTTCATCAGATGTCTGTGCCCGACATCCTCAAAAAAGTCTTAGATGGCTACGACGCCACGTTTGAACTTCAAGGCACCTTCGAGAAACGCGATTACTGCGTCCAATACCGTGAGACCGACTTCAACTTCGCCTGCCGTCTCATGGAGGAAGAGGGGATCTACTTCTTCTTCAAGCATTCCAACGGTAGCCACAAAATGGTCGTGGCCAATGCGCCGCAAAGTCATGCCGACGTGCCGGATGGCAGCAAGCTGATCTATGAGGCCGTCGTCGGCGGAAACCGGCCGGAGGACCGCATCCACGATTGGCGCAAGTTGCAGGAACTCCGCTCTGGTAAGTACCTGCTGTGGGACCACACGTTCGAGCTACCACACAAGCACCTCGAAGCCCAAAAGACGATTCAGGATTCCGTGCAGGTTGGCAAGGTGACCCACAAACTGAAAGTCGGTGGCAATGACAACTTGGAACTCTACGACTACCCCGGCGAGTACGCTCAGCGGTTCGACGGCGTGAGTTCCGGTGGCGGCGACCAGGCCGCCGAGCTCCAAAAAATCTTCCAGGACAATCGCCGCACCGTCGAAATCCGGATGCAAGAAGAAGCGGCCGCGAGCATTGTCATTCAAGGAGCCAGCACCTGCCGACAACTGGTCAGCGGCCACAAATTCACACTCGAACGACACTTCAACGGCGACGGTCAGTATCTGATCACCAGCGTCAGCCACTCGGCGGTTTATGACGCGTATCGATCCGACAGTTCCGGCGATTTTCATTTCACGAACCAATTCACCTGCATCCCATTCGCGTTGCCATTCCGCCCCGCGCGCAGCACTCCCAAGCCGGTGGTGCAGGGAACTCAGACAGCGGTGGTGGTGGGGCCTCCCGGTGAGGACATCTGGCCGGACAAATACGGCCGGGTCAAGGTTCAGTTTCATTGGGATCGCGAAGGAGCCAACGACGCGAAGAGTTCTTGCTGGGTTCGCGTTTCCACACTGTGGGCTGGGAAACAATGGGGGATGATTCACATCCCGCGCATTGGCCAGGAAGTGATCGTGGCGTTCGAGGAAGGTGATCCCGATCAGCCGCTGATCGTCGGCAGCGTCTACAACTACGAGCAAATGCCACCGTACAAGCTGCCGGACAACAAGACCCAGAGCGGCGTGAAATCTCGCAGCAGCAAACAGGGAGCAGCCGCTAATTTCAACGAGTTTCGATTCGAGGACAAGAAAGGCTCCGAGCAAGTCTATGTCCATGCGGAAAAGAATTTCGACGGCGTGATCGAGAACAATGAGACTCGCAAAGTGGGCTTCGACAAGAAGGACAAGGGAGATCAGACGATCGAGATCTTCAACAACCAATTGTTGAAGGTGGGCTGCTCGGAGGCATCGGATGGCAGCCAAACGATCAACGTTTACAAGGACCGCACAGAGACCGTTGAAACAGGCAACGAGGCGGTCACCATCAAGAAGGGGAATCGGACCGTCACTGTCGATACCGGCAATGACGCGCATCTCATCAAAACCGGCAATCGGACGGTGACTCTGGATAAGGGCAATGACACTCATCAGATCAAAATGGGCAACCGCGACGTCAAGATCGACATGGGCAACGATGCGCTCACCATCAAGATGGGCAATCAGACCACAAAGCTCAGTTTGGGGAAAAGCGCGACCGAAGCGATGCAGTCGATCGAACTGAAAGTCGGTTCGAGCAGCATCAAAATTGATCAGATGGGAGTCACGATCAAAGGGATGATGGTGAAGATCGAAGGGCAGATTCAGACGGAAGTGAAAGGGCTGATGACAACTGTCCAAGGATCGGCAATGACGACCGTTAAAGGGGCGATCACGATGATCAATTGATCAAAGGGAATGACCGATGCGCTCGAAACAGGGACAAAGACGGAATACGATCTCGCGACGAAAACATCGTCCCATGACTCAGACTCCGGGGTACAGCCGGAGCTCACTGAAGGTTCCACTTATGTCGGTCGGTCCTCTCCCCAAGATTACGTTTCAAACGGCTGCTGAGGTTTGTCGGCGGTACGAGCCCGACGAAGAGGCGATGAGTTCACTTCAAGAGGGCATCGGGCCAACTCCTTTTTTGGACGCACTCGCAGAACGTGGATTGTGGAGCGAGGCGATTAAGTTCCTGACGCAAGCACTACCCAAACGCGATGCCATCACCTGGGCGAGTCAGTGTGTCCGCGACGGATCGAAGTCCGACTTACCGCCACGATCGGTAGCGGCCCTCGATGCCGTGGATGCCTGGCTGAAGGATTCGACTGACGATCACCGCCGAGCAGCTCAAGCGGCCGCGGAACAGGCGGGAGCCGGGACTCCTGCGGGCTGCATCGCGTTTGGCGTCTTTTTCAGTGGAGGCAGCTTGGGACCGAAAACCCTCGAACATGCGATTCCTCCCGCTGACGAACTGACTGGCAAAGCACTCGCGGGAGCGTTGATGCTCGCTGCTGTGGCCAGTGAGCCAGAAAACGCGCCGGTTCGGTTGCAAGCGTTTGCTGAACAAGGATTGCAGATGGCACGGAGCGAAGACTAATGCGGCGAAGCCGCAGAATGACTAACCCGAAGCGTGAGCGAGGGCGAACGCTTCACATCACTTGGAGTTCAGAATCTTGTGAAGCGTTCGCCCTCGCTCACGCTCTTTGAAGTTGCGCAGTTTTCAGCCGCGAAGCGGCGACGGAATATAGCCGTGGGCGCAAGCCCACGGGAAAGTCGGAGAAAAACCCAAAGCCCTGAAAGGGCGACGCTCGAATGCAATTCACCCGATGGCGTCGCCCCTATCGGGGCTTCAACCGGAAGTCACTCATCAAACCGTGGGCTCGCGCCCACGGCTAAACTCCGTCGCCGCTTCGCGGCTATGAAATGCGCCACTTCAAAACTCACGCTCTGGCGAGCGTGGCGACATTTTTTCCAACTCGCTGCGTAACAGACACAGAAGGCCACGATCATGGGACAACCAGCCGCTCGCGTCGGAGATATGCACGTTTGCCCGATGGTGACTCCCGGAGTTCCACCGATTCCGCACGTCGGTGGACCGGTGTTACCTCCTGGCGGCATCACCGTATTGATTGGCGGCATGCCCGCCGCTCGCGTCGGCGATATGTGCCTGTGCGTTGGTCCTCCAGACGTTGTCGCTCTAGGAAGTTTCACCACATTGATTGTGGGAATGCCCGCCGCTCGAATGGGCGACATGACAGCACACGGCGGGTCGATAGTCTTGGGGTTGCCAACCGTTCTGATTGGCTGAAAGTTTTGCGCATCGCATGGCGATTGCCTTGGGGAATTTTAGATGGCTGGTCCTCGTGTACCTGGCGCGATCAGCTCCGATCCATTCGGAGAGTGCAGCCTGGATGATGGCACAATGAATCGTGGGCTGACGCCACCTCCCGGCTTTTTGAAGTCTGAGGCCAGCGTCTTTCAAATACCGCTGGAAGATCGTTTCGTCGAGATGCTCCGTCGCACGATGCCTTATCTGCCGGGGGAGATGCGGGAAGAGTTCGCGATGATGCTGACACCGTCGAGTCTCGCGATCATCGCCGGGACGATGGTGGTCTGGGCCGGGTCTCATTATTTCGGCGTCGGGTTTGTGGTTGATGCGATCTTGTTGATCGCGGGTGCTGTGTTCCTGGGGATTCAAGTTTTAGGCGCCGCACGAGACTTCGTGACCGCGATTGAATTGACCGTGTCTGCAAAATCCAATAGCGATCTCGATCAAGCCGCTCGTCATCTTGCAAATTTCATCGCTGTCGTTGGAGTCGCGGCATTCCTGGCGCTGGTCTTCAAAGGGGCGAAAAAAGTCGCTCCGAAGGCTCGCTCCGCCGTTGCCAGTGCCGCAACCACTCGAACGGGAGGCATTGCCTCCAAGCATTTCCGTGCGTTTCAGGATGTGGCGCGGGAAACGAATCGCATCATCGGTGTTCGCAACACGAATCCGTTATCGATACCGTGGATCGAGCGTGGATTTCCGGGGAAGCCAATGTTCCCTGCGCTCGGAAAGAATCAACCCAAGACGAGCAAGACGACAGGGATCGTGATCGCGGAAGAATCGACGCAAGTGAAGGAGATTCAAAAGAGCGGTTACTACGTCGTGGAGTCGGATGGCGTCGCCCGTAACGTCGCCGGCCAGGAACTAAAGTTCACGACTCAACCCGATTGGCCCGTCGAACCGGGCCAAGTCATTCATCCTGGACAACAGAAGCCACTGGTCGGGGACTACGATCTGCTGGGTGTCATCGATCCGAACGCCAAAGGGCGAAACTTGGTTCTCGCCGCATCTAACGGAAAGAGACTGGACGACTGGTCCAATCCCGATGTCAGACGAGTTGCCGATGCTCTGAACAGTCGCATGGATCAGCCGCGCGTGCTGCATGGCGCTCACGATGGGTACTACGGCGCAAAACCTAATCTGTCGGACGCTGGGGGCAGCACGGTCTTTTTCCCAGATGGAGAAGTCCGAAATCTCACCACTTCGGAAGAAGTCGCCGCCTTTTATCGTGATATCAGCCGCAAGCCAATTTCAGGAACTGAATGATCACTCACCACCATTGAATAAAGATCACGCCGGCAATTAACGGGCTCAGAGAGAACGGGACTTGCTCCGACAGTTCCGAATGACACAAGTGAAACACATGAAACCAGGTTTATTGATCCTCAGATTGATATTCGCGCGGCGGACACTCGAGGAGACCAACACTAACCCGAAGCGTGAGCGAGGGCGAACGCTCCAAATGACTGCAAATTCAGGGTTTTGTGATGCGCTCGCCCTCGCTCACGCTTCGGGTTAGTTTCGGCAAGGCGGCGCGAATATCAACCTGAAGGTCAATAAATCCGGCACTTTGAAAGCCCAGGCCATGATTCTCACCAGCGAAAACCCTCCCGGCGTAGTCACCGTCACCATTCGCGTTTCGGCTTATGGGCAGGCTGGTGAGCATTGGCGCGATGTGCTCAGCGGCCCGAATCATGGCGGTTACGGAAAGATCTATATCCAGCGATTTGGCGCGAATCTGCGGAGGTATTTGAGCTGTTACGAATTGCGAGACTACTATCGGGGAGTCACGGGAGCCAACCTGGATGAGTGCCCTGGTGCGATGTTTATTTGGACCACCGACAAGCCAGCCGACGTTGAAGCGATCGATGCGATCGACAATCAGAAACTCGGTCGAAAATTGGGCAATGAGCTGCGGAAGTACCCACAAGTCGACGAGCGTGACTTGTGGGAGGTGCGGTTTCGGTTTGAGTGACGACGCAATTGCCAAGAGTATCAACCGTGGCGTCAATCTTGATTCGCGTTCGCAGGGACTCAAAAGTCCGCGACTTGGCTTTCAGAACCCCGCACTGAAGCTGGTGAGGAATTCCAAGGCTCGGGCGCTGCCTCCGGTGACTGGAAATGACAGGCCCATGTTCACTGATCGTTGTCGGGAAAAGATAAACGAGGTACCGACCGTGAGGTCCACCACATGCCGCGGTTCTTCGTAGACGAAGACCGCTTGGTTGAATGAACTGGGGGGATCTTGTGGCAAGAAGATCGTCTCGGAGACATCCACGGGGCTGAACGTGCCGGGGGCGGTGTGAGGCGCACTGCTGCTCAAGCCGAATGCTCCGCGGACGACGTTGCTGCCCACGATTTCTTTGCCCAGCACTTCAAACTGGGGAATGATGCCGAGCAGGAATTTATTCGTCGGCTCGCCGGTCATCAGGCTCTCGTGGCGGTAAATGAAACGGCCGACTGACAGGCCATAGTCCCAAGTTGTGATTTGATCCTCCCCCGTGGGAATGCTGAAGCCGGTTCCACCTTGCAGAAGCCAGCGATCGTCGTTGGCCGATTGCCGCCAAAATAGAATGCCCGGATTCAGACGCGAAGTTTTTTCTTGGATCGCCCCCGTGCGGTGTCGAATCTCCGGCGAGATGCCGAGGACTCCGGAGAAGACCGTGAGATCGTCGCGGTAGAGAACATGCTTGAGTTGGATCAGCGGGTTACTGAAGTCCGCCGGCTGTTCCGAAGCGTCAATGGGGGCGACGTATTGACCTTGGACCGCGAAGCTGAAATCAGGAGTCAAGGCGTACTCAAAGCCGAATCGGTAAAGGTTGGAATCTGGGAAGAGCAGGAAGTCCTCGGTCCGTCCCGTGCCGGAGTTCTCTATGGTGAAGAGATCTCGCAGTTGCTCGGCACTCGCCGCACTTCCATTGGGAGTGATAAGTGGCTGCTCAGACATTCCACTTCCATAGCCCGTGAAACTAATGAACGCCGCTTGCCCCGACGCAGTACTCAAATTGTCGAAGAGGGATCCAAGATCTGCGGACCCGATCACAGCGTTGTTCTGAGATTTGGCGAATTGATAGGCACCGAAGACTCGCGACCGGGGAACCGCACCCATGTTGTCGAAGAAGTTGAATCGGTTCGCGGTGTCGGCTCGTCCGAGGATGATATTTGTCTGTTGCAGGATGGAACCGCCGGGGGCAAACGTGGGAATGTTGTCCAACCCTTGGGCTTGGAAACGTTGTGGCATGGGCATCGGTGAATCGGGTGTTGGCTCTGGCATTGGCGTTTGTGCCTGTTGTGCCAGAAACAGGTCCACTTCGGGTTTGAGCAGCGCCAAGGTTTCGTTGGCCACACGGCGGACGCGCTCCGACGGCTCGTTGAAGCAGTCGAATTCATCCTTGCCGTTGGCGACCCAGCCGAGAACAGGGATCGCGTTGCCGGCAGAGCAGCCGCATTGCACGTCGCCTCGTTCGGGATACTTCTTGAGTTCCCGTTCCATTTTTCGCTCGGCATACATTTCCGAGAGCTGCTCGGTTGAAAGCGGCTCATGGAATGTGCCGACTGTTGCGATTTGTGTGAGGATGAAACGATCGGGAAACTCCCGTTTGCCGTTGAGCGGCTTGAGCGGCTTGCGACCGCGTTGGAATTGGTCGAAGAGCGCCTGCGCAGCGGCGTATCGAACCGGCTCACGCGGGTCGGCTTGCAGAGTTTGCAGCAGTACGTCCTGCGACTCGGGATACCAGAAGCAGTCCACGGTCCCCAAGTAGCGGACGGCTGCGATGTCGTTGCGATCCTGCTTGTCGGTCTCGTGGTGCAAGTGAGGATCGGGAAGCTCGAAGGGCGACGCCATTCGGATGAGCGACACGAACACCGCTGTGGCGAGCCACAATCGCCTGGATGTTCTGTTTCTCATGCCGCGGTCCCTGACTTCGATCGAGGGGTCGAGTCCGACAAATTCGCGTTTGCCCCTTGTGCTGTCTGTATCGGATATGCTGGGCCGGGAGTGCATCGCTTGACGGTTGTGATGGCAGACATTCCAAATGCCAACTTATCCCGGCCGGAAAATCTTGCCATGTTTGACGCTTGGGCAGGCGGATTGGCCAATCTGACACAGGACAGGAACTCTGCATGATTCGCCCGTTGACGGTTGTGTTTGTTGCCGCCGCACTTCTTGGGATGCAGGCGGAGCCGTTGAATGCTCAATCGTCGCTCGACCGGCGCGAGGCCAACCAGCCAATTCTGCTGGTGGATTCGGAGTCACCAACGTCCAGTGTGTTTGCCCTGCGTTTTGTCCGTGACGGTGCCGATGGGCTGCGGCTGCTGGCGGCGGGGGAGGGAAAGGTCGTTTGGCAATGGCAAGTCCGGCAGGAGACCGAGTCGCGATTGGTTTCGCTCGATCCACTTCCCAGACTTCGCTGGCCGATCAGCCGTGGGATGCGCGGGATGATCTCCACGATCGCTAGCGGAGGTGCTCGTGTTGCGGAATCGTCGCTGGTGGCGTTCTGTGGAATTGGCCTCTTGCCGACGTCTGTTCAAGTGCAGAGTTTGAAAGGTGAGCGTGCCTTGACCGCCTTGCACAGTGACGAGTTGCCTTTTCTCCAAAACAGCGTTTATGGACTGGAGTTTTGGCCGGAGCCGTCCAAGCTACTCGCCGTGGGTTGTGGTGCAGCCGAGTCCAAACGTGCGGTGATCTTGATCTGGGACATCGACCAACCCGCGCGTCCGCGTGCCATATTGGAGACAGGATTTGATGTCGTCCGATTCCTGAGTGTCTCGCCGAACGGGCGCAGTCTGGTGGCGACCGATGGTGTCGGTTTGAAGGTAAGACGCTGGAGTGTTCCTGAAATTGATCCGCTTCAAATGGAAGCACCGGTCGACCTCTCCGTGCCGTCGCCGGTGGTGGGATTCGCTTGGCGGGACGATCAACGCAGTCTTGTGGCCACTCGCAATCACGGCTTGCGGCCACTCGATGAAAAACCGATGGATGCGACGAGCGTGAGTTTGATCATCCGGAATCGGACGCTGCAGCCGCTGACGTTCGCGACTCGCCGGAATGGTCAGAACGTGCAGACTTGGGAGGTGGCGTCCGAACGATCTCAATCGGGCGCGTCTCCCGCTGTCCAGCAGATTGGCCTTCGAGACGGGAACAACGCATGGCAGACGATCGACCTGGATCTGCGAGCCAGCCCGACTTGGGAGTTTGAGATCGATCTGGACTCGAGCGAACGTCCACGCATCCTGGCATTCGCGGGAGTCAAGCTATTTGCTCGGGCCAACGGGGTGATCGTGGGAGTGAAAGACAGCCTTGCGTTGGACCAGTCACCACCAGACTTTTCCAAAATTCGGAATCGCATCGATGTCGGCCACGTTGATGGAAATCGACCGCTGCTCGCGCGGCTGCAAGACTCGGCGAACTTAGGGACGATCACGGCGGTGGCCGTGTCTCCCGACGGGAAATTCCTCGCCGCAGTCGGCGAGCAACCGCGCGCGACCCCCGCAGGATTCGGCGAGCAACCGATTCAGGAGATTCGGTTGTGGCGAGTTTCGGACGGTTCGCTCGTCGCGGTGACTCCCGATCGACGAACGATGCCGACCGGTTTGTCGCCGATCCGCAGCGTCGGAATGGCACGCAGCGCATCGAGTTCCACAGTGTCGGATCTTATCCGATTCTCTTGGAGCAACGATGCGCGACTGAGTTTGTCGCTGTCCGAGTCGGTGAGCCGGCAGGTGATCTCACTCCAGTCAGCCAAGCCGGACAATCCACATCCCAATCGAGAACCTCAATCGTGGAAAGCTCGTTTCGAACGCGACCGTTTTTGGCTGACGAACAAATTGGCGATGGGTCCAGAAGTCGGCCCGTTTCCGCTGCCGGAATGGTTGAGTCCCGAAGTCTTTGAAGCGCATCGGTTCGTGCGTCAGAACCGCGAGTACATGGCGATTGGCTATCGTGAAGGAACTTTGATTTGGGATCTGGCCCGGCTGAAAGCGTTGGCGAACGAATCGACGCGGCGACAGGAACAGGCCCTCGTTCGAAGTTTCTATCGCCACACGGGGCGACTCAGTTGTCTGAGCGTCTCCGAGGAGGGCGATTATCTGATCACCGGGGGGACCGAGGGCTCGATTTGCCTGTGGTCGCTGCGCGGGATCGAGCAACCGCACGACGGGATTCGTGAGCTGGGTCTGAAATTGCGGCGCGACGGCAACTCGCTGCGAGTCGAGGAATTCACTCCGGGGTTGCCAGCCTCCTTCGCGGGTCTGACTCAGAACGATGAATTGCTGAAGCTGTGTGTGCCTCGCACCAGTTCCCCGGTTTACGAATGGATCGAGCGAGTCGATCAAATGGAATCCGCGTTGCGAGCATTGCCTCCCGGTTTGGGTGCGGTGTTTCAAGTTCGAGGCCGGCCGGGGATTTCGGCCGCCGATCTGGTTCACGAGCCGTTGTGGACGTTGTACCCGATGCTCGATAGTCAGTGGGTCATGTCCACTCCGGCTCAGGTTTTCGGAGCCAGCAGCGATGAAGCCATGCGACGATTTGGCTGGCATTTGAATCTCGGAGGACAGCACGATCAGTCCGTGGCGTTCTTTCCGCTCGACCAGTTTCGCGACAGTCACGAGCGAATCGCGTTGATTGCTCAGACTTCGTGGAAGGGCCAGCAGCCCGTGGTCCGATCCGTGTTGGATCTTCCGTCGCGGGTGGAGATCACGGAGATTCAAGCGGCGGACGACCCGCGAGCGTCACTGACCGGTGAGTTCGCTCGGCCGGTCGATTTGGACGTAACACTGAGCGTGCGACGCTCCGGCCAGGAAATTCCGAAACAGTTGGAGTTGTGGTGCAACGGACGATTGATTCGGCAAGAGAACTGGGAACCGTCCGTCGAGCAATCACCGGACGTGCGTTGGTCCGTCCCGAAGTCCGCACTACGGATCGGCGATCGCAATCAGTTGATCGCCATCGTTCGCAGTGACTCCGCCCGGAACACACACTCTCGCGAAGGATCATCGACCGCGCTGGTCAATCGCGCGATTCGAACGATTTTCGTGGCTGGCACGCCGCGTCCGAAGATGCACTTTCTCGGAGTAGGCGTGACCGACTTGGATCATGCCGCACGATTTCAGCAATTCTCGGCAGGTATCAAGCCGTTGCGATTCGCGGCGAACGATGTGTGTCTGCTGGGACACGCCCTGGCCGAACGGGCGGGAGCTTCCGGCTTTGATCTCGGCGAGTTTCGCTACCTGGTACCGAGGGTGCCGGAAGGAATCGAGATCGCAGCGAGTCAAGTCGCGTCCCCCACGCACGACGAAGTCTTGAAAGCGCTGGATCGACTTCGTGAAACCGCCGCCCCGGAGGATTTCGTGTGTGTCTCCCTGTCGTGCCACGGGATCACCGATAACGGAGTGTACTTGGTGGTGCAAGACACTACTCCCGACCGTCGCCTTGCCGTGACGAATCGCGAACTGTTCGCCGATCGACTGTGGAAATTGAATTGCCCCGCGCTGGTCCTGCTCGATGCCTGTCATTCGGGGAGCGCACTCACGGGCGACTCGCTGCGCGGGTTGAATGGGTTCGGTCTAGGCCCGGAGATCCTCGTGTCGTGCAAGCCTCGACAAGAATCGTATGAGGCCGAGCGGCTGTACCGTCTGGGGGACCGTTGGTTTGGCATGAGCGTCTTCACGGCCTCCCTGCTGGAGGCACTGAGCGGTCACGAACTTTCCGGCAGCAGTCTCGCCGATCGGCGGATGAATCCCGTAATTTATACGCCGAGCATCGATCGCAACGGCGATGGCTTTCTGTCGGTCGAGGAACTGGGGCTCCATGCCACGCTGCGCGTCCCCGTCCTTCAGAAGTTGGTCAATCAGGAAGCCGCGACGCTGGAGACACGTCAGCAGCCGGACTTGCTTCCGTCGCTGGCGTTTCCTCGCAATCGCATTCGGCTGCGAATCCCAACCAGTCGCTGACGAGAGTGCCGAGAGGACTTGTGACGGTTCACGTCCGGCCAAGAATTCGTGCAACTTTTGCGGATCTACGACGATCACCTGAAGACGGTTAAGAGTGTCTGGATGGCCCCTCAGAGCGCTATTATTATTCGTTTGGTCGGTGATACGTGTTTCAACTCCAAGGAATTCTTGCCATGAGTCACTCGATTCGAATCTCAGCTGTGTTGGGATTGGTCGCTGGTCTGTCGTGGGTGGTCTGTGGGATATCGACATCCTCGACGGCCGAAGAGAACGAGCTGAAAACGACCGCAATTCAAACGCCCATTGGCGATGCGTTGGGCAACGTGCTGAAGCCGGGGACTCAAAAGGTCCGGGCGTTTCCCGGCACCACCGCGCCGGGTGCGAAAGGCTTGGTTCAGCAACCAGTCTGGAAATTTAGCGGGCTGAAGAAAGACATCCAGTTGGCGTTCGTACTCGATGCCACCAACTCGATGAAAAACGACATCGTCAGCCTCAAGAACTGCCTGCGGGACGTGATCGACCAGATCAAAGACCAAGTGACCGAAGTTCGCTCGAAGGACGAAGTCAAAGTTTGGGTGGCCGTCGTGATTTATCGCGATTGGTGGCGCGAGCCGCCGGCACCTCCGGCTGCGTCGCGTGAAATTCGCGTGCAATTCATCGGGTCCGAGCGCGAGGAAGTGCTGGAGCGCCGCGAATCGCCCGTCGAAATTCTGACGGGCAGACCCGGCAACCACTTCGTCGACATCGACTCCGATCTCAGCGGCCTCCAAACGCGACTCCAAAAAATCAGCCCTGAAGTGGGGCATCCAGGTTCCGAAGAGCAGGTGGACCTCGGCATCGGCTCCGCGTTGAAAGACTTGGACTGGATAGCGGGCGACACGGTTTCGCGATTGCTGGTCGTCGCCGGCGACTCGCCCCCGTGGCAAGAGGAATACCTCGATTGGACCAAGAACCCGGCCTACTGGACGTATTGGGAAAAGAAGGAAGCGCAGCCGCAGCCACTGCGAACGTACGCGACCCGGCAATTGGTGGCGCTGGCTCGCCAGAAAGACGTCAACATCTTCGCGCTGGCTTGCGACATCGCCGCTCGAAACACATCGGCGGATCGTCAACGGTTGGGGCAGATGCGCAGCTTCTTCTCGGAATTGACTCAGCAAACGAACGGTAAGTTCCTGGACTTATCGGACTCAGACGTGAAGGACCGGCTGAAACGCGCTGTGCAGTCCGGCGGTGAGGACCGCCAGGATTTGCGCCCCATCACCCAAGCGGATCTCGTGAAAGCTACCTCGCGTCCCGCCGCACACACGGCACGCGTGGCGATCTTGCCACCGCTCGACACAGTCGATTACCGGCTGTCATATGAAGACGACGCTTATCACATCGCGGCACTGCTGACCAAGCAACTGCAAGACCTCGATCCACTGCTGGCCGCCAGCAACGACCAAGTCCGCCGAACGTGGTTGCGGTTGTCTCCCGATGGTGCGGTGACCACCGAACGTCGAGCCGCCCTGGCTGCGGAATTGGGGGTTTCTTTCGTGATCTGGGGGGCATTGCGACCCGCCGACGGACGCCTGTCGCTCGACTTGGCCGCCTACGGCACGAATGGCCAAGTGCTGATCGAAAGCGAAACCGTACGAGCGGACTTGCTCAGCGTGGCAGAGAAAGCCTGGAAAGGGCTGCTCATCGCGGCGGAAAAAAACCCTCAAGCCGAACCACTGGCGAAGACTTTTTCGCAACACGCCATCACGACCGATCTCGTGCAAACGCCCGACGCCTTACGAGAATTGCTCAAAGGCTATGGGCTGCTGGAAGAGGCCACACAGTTCGCCAGCAATGATTCCGCCAGCCAACGGCTGAACGAGGAGGCTCTGCAATCCCTGCAGGTCGTACTGCGATCGGACCCCGAATCTGTCTTTGCGAAGTTGCTGCTCGCGAGTTGTCAGCTCAACTTGAAACAGTCGTCAGAAGCCAAATCCACGCTGGCCGAGGCACGGAAACTGGCGGCCTCGTTGCCGGCTGACGACCCCTTGCGACTGGAGGTCGAAGCCGATCACGCTTGGTATGTGCAAGCCGACGCAGGTGCGGCTATCAAAGCCTATCAGCAAATCTTGCAGACCACCGAGGGCCGCTACCCGCGCGTTGCACTGCGAGCCCATTGGACACTGGCGGGCCACTACCTCAGCCCACTGCCACAGATCTCCGAAGCCATCCCCGATGAAGTGAAACGGCTCGACCTAGCCCGCCAACACATCCTCGAGGTCTTGATGAATTGGCGGGACTCTTCCGAAGCTCGTTTTTACGAGCAATATGTCCAACCGCCACTGTCACCTCGACCCAAACCGGACGGTCCGGTTCGTGTCGTGGAGGTCGAACACAAAATCTCAGTCCCACTGATTCGCCCCAAGGCGCTGCTGGGCGGGTTGTGATTTTTCGACGCGAGGTAATACCCCGTGCGGTCATCGGTGAGACATTTTTGGTGAGCTAGGCCGGCGGCAACCCCCGGACTCGGGAGACGAAGAGCCCGTGGGTTGACACCGTTCGGGTCACCAAGACCCCGTGCAGGGAATGTCTCACTTTTGCATCGCACGAGGTATCAGAGCGAATCCATCTTGGCGGCTTGCGGTGTCGAGGTGGTCCAAAGAAAAATCCCCGCTGGCTGCGCAGCCAGCGGGGACTCTTCGATTTGGACAGAGTTTAGCAAACTCATTCTCATTCGTCGCTGGCTGTACCGTCGATCGCCTCGAGATATTGATTGGGGTCGGCTTTGAACTCTTCGCGGAGCTCTTTGCTGGCGAACCAGTATTGCCGGCCGTCCTGCTCGCGGCAGTACCTCCCAACCACCTTCTCGCCCGTCTTGGCGAAGCTCACGACGCAGTGACCGTTCAGAACGGGAGCATAGTGCTCTGGGTCAAGGAGGAATTGCTCTTTCGCCTCTTCGGAGGCGAACTCGAATCTGTGGCCGTTGTAGTTCGTCCAAATTTCCACAGACGCTGGGTCCAGTCGGCGTGCCGCTATTGCGACAGGGCAATTTCCGCGGAGGCATTCCACCAGCGGAGCCTCAGTTTCTGGCAAGCTCACTTCCATCGCGACCGGCAGCACTTCGACGTCCGTGGAAGTTTCACTGAAGAGAGTAGCGGGTGTCGCTGAGGTCTTAATTAGCGAAGTCGCCTTGGTGTCTTCGGGCGGAACGGCCGGCGCCTTTTCCTTGGGCGCGTCACCCGGTGGCGCCGTCTCTGGCATCGGCGGAGAACCTAAATCAACGGGCTGCTGAGAGGTCTGGCCTGCGTTGTACTGCCAACAGCAGCAGACATTCAGTGCCTCGGCAATCGCCTCTCGGACACGCGGTGACGGCTCTTTGGCACAGCCAGTGTCGTCGCATTCGTAGGCTCGTTCGCCCAGCTTGTTCAGCACTTCGACATTGTTGCAGCAACCACGACAAGTGTCGTAACGGCGTTGCTTTTTCTTACTCGGACTCGGATCGCAGCCCTTGGAAAACTGGACTTTGAAGGCTTTTGCAGCTGCCAATCGAACTTCCTCGACCTCATCGTTGACGACCAAGTCCAAGAGTTGCAATTGGGCGGATTTTCCATCGGGCGTCTGGCAATCGACTTTGCCGAGGAACTTCGCCGCTTTGACTCGCTTCGGAGTATCCACTTCTTTGGCTTTGATTTTCGAGGCCAAACCCTTAGCCGTGTCGACCGGTTCGCCGGCAAAGCCAGGCCGCATCAGCCTGGGTGTCGCCATCACCTGCATAGTGTGAGAAACCGGCAGCCCCGTCACAATGTCGAGCAACGATCCCTGGATGGGGGCCGGCTTGAATGGCGGCGCTGTTGCCACCGGCGGTGCCGCGGGTGGGGGGGCTTGAGCGCTCGCCACGCCAGCAGTCGTCAAGGCGACCGAGCACGTCGTGACACAGATCCATTTCGAGGGTGAAAGCCGAGACATGCCAAGCATGGAACTACTCCCTGTTTCCTGGAAGGATCACGGCGACGAGCCGGGCGATTCTGGTCCGTGAATCGCCAGGGGTTATGGTCAGCTCGTTCCGATCATCCTCAATCTACTCAAGGAATCGGTGTTCCGGCTTGCATCAGGTGAGCGAGTCGCATCGGCCCAGTGGATTTTCTCGGCCGGGAAAACAGCCAGTCCGCATAACTTCACAGCCAGCCATCGTGGTCTGTAAAGCTGTGTTGGTTGTAGTGGTCGTGTCGGAGTGCGCGACGGGGTTTGCGCGCGAGCCGGATCATTCCGCCTTGATGAGCAGCGGCTTTTCCAGCGGGAGCGCGTGCAACTGGAACCTGTACCACGAGGTGACGGCAATGCGGAGCTGCTTCGCGGAAAATCCCTCTTTGGGCAGATTCGAGAATCTCCAGCGAATCTCGTTCGCGCTGACGATGGCCTCGGCCGTTTCATTCAGATGCGGAATCGGCTTTCCGTCGAGCCGCAATTGGACATGTAAGTACGCTAAATGTCGCCACTCTTTCTCGAGCGGCGAGCCGTCGGCGGGATTGCCGAGCCACAATTTGACCTGCACGGAATCGTCCAAATCGACCCGGTCGTTGGCGGGTGTCTCGATTTCCACTTGGAACTCGATTTTGTTGGTCTTATCGATCGGCACGCTGACGGACTGCCGGCTGGTGGATGCTTCGAGAAGCCCGTCGTGTGGCACCGGATCCCAATTGGCATACGCTTTGATCTCCGCATCGGAGACCTGCTGCGGCAATTCATCGACATGAATGCTCCACGTCGGATCAGACTTTCCCGGCTCGATCTCGTACCTCATTGGACGGACCTTTGTCAGCGTTTCCCGATTGGGAAACACTTCGACAATCAGCCGCTCCGGACGCTCCGTGTACGGCGTTTGGCGATTCGGGCCGGCGGTCCGATCTTGAATCCCGATCAGGAATTCCGCGCGACCTTGGTCCGCACGAAAGCTCTGAAGGTAACCCAATTCAAATCGCCGCTTCTCCATTGTCGCGGTAAACGCCACGGGGTTGTTGAGCCTCTGGGGTTGAATGTGTTTCAGTTCTCCGTCGGGCCGCAATTCGAAATCCAGCAACTCGCCGCCGCGGAGTTTGACCGTCAGCCCGTTCTTGAGCCGATCCGCTTCGCCAAAAGCGACTTGGTAGGTGCCGGCTTTCAATTCCAGCGGTTCATTCAGCGGGCCGTCTTTGGGTTCGCTGGACGGCTGTTCGAGATCGCCCACAAAGAAGTGGCGCGCGACCGTCGTGATGTTGAGCACGCCTTTTAGCTCGCTAAACCCTTTCACAATGCGAAATTTGTTGTCTCGACCGTTGGCTCTTTCGATGAAGTCCTTCAGTTCTTTGATCGCGGCTTTTTCGAAATCGACAGCTTGCTGTTGCTGCGCGTTCAAATTGTCGATCGGTGGAACACCTAAACCGAGACCGATGATCTGCAATTCAATCTCTCGATTCTGCATGCGTGACTCATCGAGGAGCTGCTGAATCTCCCCCTTCCGCAGTTCGAGCACCCGGCGGCAATCGTCGGTATTGAAAACCTTTGTCACGGGATCCCGTTTCGCACCGTCATTCGGAACCCCGTCGGTGATGACGATGACGGTGCCGGGAGACTTAGCAGCACTCAGGGAATCACAGCCTCGCTTGGCGGCGGTCAGCAACGGCGTACTATCAAAGGGCTCGATGCTATTGAGCTTGTCGCGAACGGTCGTGATCAGATTCACGGACAACGGCGACATTGGAACTTCGGTTTTTACAAAGGCAATGTTACTGGGATCGTTCGGATCGCGATGTCCGTAGACGATCAATTCCACTTGATGCGGCTCGGCTTTGTCTCTGCGAGTATTGCCTTCCATGTCGGTCAAGACACCCAGCAGGATCTCTTTCGCGCGAGTCCAGAGTTCACGCTCGGGGATGATTTTTCCGAATCCGTCCTTTTCCTGCATGCTGCCTGACGCATCGAGCACGAAGACGACGGACTTTCGGTCCTCGCCAGTCACTCGAATCTCTGCCGTACTGGGTGCGGCGAGATGGCGGATGAGAGTCCCTTCTGGCCGACAGGGATTGAACGTGGCGACGGCTTGTTTGGTCGTCGGCCAAGTGTGGTCTCGAAAGAAGACACGGGGCACGATCGTCGAGGGCTTGCAACCGCCAGAAGACGTCAGGGTTTGAGGATCGGGCTGCACGATCGAGAACCGGTTTACGTCGTTGGACGCAGCCGAGCGAGCAACCTCAAGGCCGAGGCTTCGAGGCGTGCAGTGATTCGCCAGCGGTTGAGCATTTGAGACGCGCGGATCGCCTTCCTTGTAGGCCAGCCAAGTTGTGGCTAAGCCGCGAGGCACATCCTTGCCGTCTTTTACTCGCAGGGAACCCGTCGCAGTGGGTTGTGTGCCGAATTCGACCGCGGCGGCTTCCAGCAACACCTCTGATTTAAGCCGATCGGCCAACAGTGTGTCCAAACGGTTCCGGTCCTCGTCCAGCAGCTTGGGAACGAGTCGCTCGGCTTTGCCCAAACACGCCTTCACCGCATCCTCGTACCAATGATCCCAAAAGTCATCGAGGTAACGCTCGCCGCAGTCCAGCAACAATTCGGCGATCAAGAATTCTTCCAAGCGGCGAGTCGGCTCTTTCTCCAAATCGAGGGCATCGCTCGCGAACAAGATGCGTGCTGACAGATCTTTTTGCTGCAGGCAGTTGCGAGCCGATTCACGCGACTCCTGCTGCGAAGCGCGGCAATCCGCGCGGGCTTCGACCAGATGGGCAATCCAGTGATCTCGCAAATTTCGACTGAGCTTGATGACCGACTCCGGATCGACGCGAGAGTCTTTGATGCTCAGGTCATGCCATTCATTCCAAAGTTTGTCCCTCGCTCCTCGTGTCGGAGCCGGGCCCAATGACAAGGCGTGAAGGGTGCAGAGCATCTGCCAGTTCGCCGTTTGATGGTCGCTGGGGTCTGGCATCTTAATGGTCGTGTTGCGACTCGTGTCTTCCGTCAGCCGCAAGTGAATAAGCTTTCCGAAAAGGTCATGGCGGGTTTCCGGATCCAAGGTGGAACAGCGGAGCAGGTCGCGAAAGAAGCGCCAGTGACTGGGCTGCGGCTGCGAGGTGTTGCGCAAGTTGTCCGCTTCTTTTTGGAATCGTTGCTGGATTTGCTCGAACGACTCCATCAGATCTTTGGTGGACAATTTCAGGGCCGAAAGTTGACTCGGCTCGACGGAATCGAACGGCTTCGGCAAGAGGCGGCGAAGCGCAATGGCCTCCAACGCCGCCGCGAGGATTTCACGGTCCAATTGGTTCAACGAGTTTGATCGGTCATCCCCTGAAATCAAATCGACCGTGTCCAAAATGTCTGATTTGGGCACCTCGTTCTTACGATCGTCGAGCGGTTCGTGGTATCGGTTCATGATCGCGTTTCGAGTCTTCCTCAAAGCGACACTTGTCGAGCGATCGGACACGAAAGCCAACCATTCCGGCAACGTCGCGCAAGCGCGATTCAAAGCGAACTGAGCGTTCTCCAAGGTGGTGGCTCGGTCGCGCAGTCGTTCAAAACTTTGCGTGGCCTCCGCGGCGAGGTGGCGGACTTCTTGGGCTTTTTCTGCGGATTGATCCGCCGTGGCAGCGGTTTCTCCCTTCTTCGGCTTGTCGCGTTTTTGTCGGGCACTGGCCGTATCGACGACGAAAAAACTGTCCTCGGCCCTGCGGCGCAATTGGTCGGCATCCTTCAAATCCTGACGCAACCACGGCAGCACTGTGTGATGACCGAAGGCTACGCTTTCCGCGAGCTGCCGCAACTCGACGAGCGTTGTTTGAACGGCGACGGATTCCGTGGCCTTCATCACCACCGGCATCGCGTGTTGCTTGTGAGCGCGAGACAAGACCTCGGCGAGATGTTCATCGGGTGATGCGAGCAGTGTTGTTTCGGGAGATGTCGGCGGCGGTACGGCGGATGCTTCCGGTCTGGGAACCGCGCCCAGACCAAAGCGACCGGCCAAACGGCGAGGAAAACTCTCATCGGCCTGGAAGTTAGCTACGGCGAAGTGCCCCTGTTTCGCGTGCGACTCCAGTTTTTGGCACATCTTCTCCGCCTCCTTGAGTTCCTTGGCGGCATCGGCCGTGTGGTGATGCAGTAAGAATTCCTCGGCGCGCATCAGCCGATGCGTCAAAACGCGGAAGCCGATCGGGTCCAAATGGTAAATCACATTGGCCGGATGTGCTGGTTGCTCGAGCGCTTGTCTGCGTTTCCACAAGCCAAACAGCTCGTCGTTCGATTTGTCGATGGACTCTTTGGATGTCGCTTTGGAACGGTTGGAAACCTTCGATTCAACACTCTTGAGAGTACTGACCAAAACGACGGAAAAGGTCGAGTCGTTTTTGCCTTCAACGAATTGCTGCTCAACAGTCGCGTCGCCCGCAAACAGACGCGGGTGCTGACCCGCCGGATCGCGGTTCCGTTCCACCCAGTCGTTGACACGCGTGTGGACAAATCGGAACAGTTCACCGACGGTGATGCTGCCGTCGGATTTGCCGTTGGTCTGGTCCGCCTCACCGGCCAAGCCGCGCGCGACGAAATGCGCGAACACCGATTGACCGGATTCTCCCAAGTGCGGGCTGACCCAACTGGTCTCGCCCGATGAGCAGGCTGTGATCACGAACAGGTTCGGAATCTTCTCGCGTTCCACAGCGGCTTGAATGGCTTCGATCACGAAGTTGTCATAGACCCCCAACCGCCAGCGACCTTGCAAGCGGCTGAGGTCCAGCAACAGCAGCTTGCGTTGCTCCTTGGGGAGGTGTTTGAGAGCGTTCAGAATCTCGCTCAGTCGGAGCCGATTGGCCTTGGAAACAAGGTCGTCATTTTTTGTGAGCAGCAACACGTCCGCCTCGGCAACAGACATTCCGCTCTTCGACGAATCGTCGAGAAACGGTTCGGCTACCGCGTGGGCCGACAGGTAGATCACGCATGCGGTGTCTTTTTTCCGGGCCAGGTCTTTTCCCGCAAACAAATCTTTCAGCGCCTTCTGAAATTCCAGTTCCTTCGAGAAGGACGTCACATTCAGCTTGGGCGCACGCTCCGAACCCTTCAGCGATTGGAGTGTCTTCCGATCGGCATCACCCATCCAATTGGGCGGGATCGCACCGGCGTCGTTGTCTTCGTATTCGAGGGTCGTCGTGACAAACAGCTCCGCGTGGTCGCAGCCTTTGATGAACAACATGAGGAGCCAGATCAACACCACCGCGCATCCGACGGCCAGTGATGATGCGAAGAATTGTTTGCCACGCGCCTTCGTCACCACGGAGGCGCGACGGGGTTCTGGTGCGGGCTGTCCGGAAGTCGGCTGCCGCCAAGAACGCGATCCGTCCCCCGCACCCCCCGCCGCTGGTGCGTGATCTTGCCAACCCATTTCATTGTCCTTTTACAGTGTCCTGGCGTGTGACTTCGATTCGATGAATCAAGTTCTCATTGACTCCACCACCGGTCATAGACCCAATACACGTCCGCCGCCACCAGCACGCCGATGAGGCCGTAAACGGCATAGGTCCAAGTCTGCATCGCGTTGTCACGCGTGATGCGATGCGGACTCCACACGACGTTGTCTTGTTCGGCCAGCACGTTGTCCAGCAATTGCTTGACGAAGACCTGCGAGCGTCCCTGCGCGTCCCGGCCGTTGAAATAGACCCCCAACAGCCGTACCGGTTGGCTGCCAATCAATTGACCAAATCCACCCGTCAATATTCGAGCAAAACTGCGGCGTCGGTCGCTGATCTCGGACAGCAGTCGATACAGCCGAGCGTTACTGGCGGATGACGGATCTTTCTTGAACGTCGAGTAAATCCAATCGCGGAACCAGCCGACGCAATGCTTCGTGACCCAACTCGCCGATTCCGGATCGATCGGTCGCCCGGTGGCGAAACGCGATCCCGCCTTCACTTCGGGCGTGAACGCACGATTGACTTCCGCGGCGCGGCTGAGGAACTCCGGCAGACCTCCGAGCGATTCAATTCCTGAAAATAAGCAGGCCACCGGGAATATCATCTCCAGGCCTTCGTGCAAGAGTTGCACGTCCTGAGCGACCACATGCGAGAAGTCTTGGCAACCCTCGGCCGCCCATTGAGAAGGCACAATCGCCACCAGACCGTTGATTCCGCAAAAGGGCTTTCGCGCGCGATTCACCAGGCGGCAGACATACCTCAATCGGCGAGCCGTCTCGTACAGAGCCTCGCTGGAGAGCGGGCCGATTGCACCGCCAGACGGCGTCTCACTGGAATGTTCCGACGACGAAGCCGCCTTCCCCGAAACCATCGTCGACATCGCGCCGAGAATCGACGGTCCCGCACCGCCGCCACCCAAGCCGGACGGCATCTGGCCCGGTGCCAGTGTCATGATCGACCCGGCCGAACCGATTCCACCTGGTGATGACATCGTGGCGATGGACGATCCGCCGCCGAGCGAAGCGCGCGGACCTTCTGTCAATTGCCGCACGATCGCGGAGGCACCGGGCACGAACAGAAAGGCGGCCTTCGCATTCGCGAAGATTCGCAACGGCTGCGTGGTGTCAGGCGATGGTCCGGTCGCGGACGCCGGAAACTTCGCTCCCATCAGGAACCCGCGCTCTTGGTCCTCCGGCAGTCCAATGACCATGAACAACGGGACCGATTGCAGACTCATCCCCTGTCGTCGCAATTGAGCCAGGGCTTCGGACCAGGCGTGATCAATGTCCGGAAACTCCGGCGTGTCTTCGAGGCCCAGCAGGTACACCACATACAGAATCAGCCGCACAAGGGCATACAGCGCCACCACCAACCAGCCACACAAATACTGCAGAATCCAATCAGGCGCATTGCCACCACGCTCGACATGAAAGAACTCGCAGATCTTGTCGCTGAAGATTCCCGCCAACACCGCGATCAGCAGCAGGACGAACAGATGCACGATCTGGTAGGTGCGGGGCGACAGCCCTGTGGTCTTTTTCGCGGCTCCAAACACCCACGCCGCAGCGTTGCAAATCGAATTGATGATCGACTGAAAAAACGCCATGTGAATCGCCATCTCCAAGTTCAGAGTCGGACACGGATTATTGCGCGGGGGGGTCAAGAGTCACGGAAAGCGGATTGTCTTTGGTGTGTTCTGCTTTGAGGACAACTTCTTTTGGCCCGCCCCTGCGCGTTTCAATGATGTCATTGGCGAGTTGAAATTTATGCGCGCCGACGGGCAACTCGAAAGGCCCGCCCCACGGTTTTTTGCTGTCATCCACGAAGAGCAAGTAACCTTTTTCATTGTTGGTCGCTTTGACGACGACCCAACCTCGCGCCTGATCGACCTCCAAGGGGACAACCAGCGGGTCTTCGCAAACTTTGCCGACTCCGTTTTTGCAGATCACCAGCAGCTTGTGTTTTCCCGTTTGTTTGTCTTGCAGGCGAGCGGACCTGATTCTCAGAGTCACTCGGCGGTCATCCTCATCCAACGGATTGGTCCAAGACTGCGTGGTTTCTTTGAAGATTTCCGCATCGCCAAGTTTGCCATCTTTGTCGAGATCAAAGCCGGCCGCAATTTCCGTGATGCCCGCTTCGGGGTCGGCGGCGGAAACGGGGACCAGCCAGTCGGTTTCAGTGCCGGGTCGAATCTTGGCCAATGCCGCCACGGTCAATTTGGGTTTTGGTGGCGTGTGTTTCGGATCCGCAATGGCGATCTTCACTGGCTCTGAATCGCCGCTGCCGACATGCGACCCCTGTTTGCCAGCGGGTTGGGCGGTGGTTCGGATCGAGAACTGTCCTCGGAGTCCTTCGGTGTCGAACTCGACGCGATGATTGCGGACCTCCGCCTTCAGCAACCAGTCCGTCTCGCTCTGACTGATGAGTTCGATCGACTCGTGGAGAGAACGGAACACATTGAGTTTCAATGGGCGTGGCGGGATGGCGTTTCGCTTATCGGGAACAAGTTCGCACGCGAGTTGCCAGGGTTCGTCGAGTCCAAAGGAATCGAGATGCTGGGAATCGATCTGAATTTCGACGGGGAGTTTGTCCCCTTCTTTGATGACGGTCCCGGGCGATGGGAAAACAATTTCTGGATGTTCGGGGTGAAATTCGGTGGGCCGTTTTTCGTGGCGAATCTCGTGCGCAAAGGCGCGCGGCCATCCCGAGACGTTGAGCGAGACCACAAACGATTCCCGTTTCAATTTCGCGAGACGCTGTTCGTCAAACTGCGCGACCAGACGGTTTTTATCGCCACGATTGAAATTCCAGATTAATTGGTTGTCGGTTCGTGCCGAGTCCAAGTCATTGGGCAATTCCAACGTCACGCGTACGACTTCGGGCCGCAGGGCCGGATCGACTTCCTCTGAGTCAGAACGGCGTTGCATCTCGAACACTAACTCGCGATCTCGAAACGTGACTTGCATGTCTTTCGGATCGAAATAGGTTTGCGGCGGTCGGACGCGCGGAATGATCTGCTGCTTGATCGGCATCGGTTCGCCGGCCGGAAGGATTTCAAAGACCCAACCACGCGAGACGTCTTTTCCTTTCGGATCCGGTGTGGCGGGTTTGGGATTTGGAGCTGCTCCCGCAGCGGCGGGGGGCGCTGCGTTCGCCCGCGCAGCGGCGAGGTTCAACGCGATGGGCCGGCCGTCGCGATGAGTGATCGGGATGTTGTCTTGCTTTCCGCTGGGTGTCGAACGGGGCTGACCTTTTTCGTCCAACTCAAACACCTTGATCGAGACCGACGGGATCTTGCTGTCCCGAGGCGGGATCAAGACGGGTTGCAGCAACATCGGCTCGCCTCCGCGAGGCGTCGCTGGCAGCCACAGGACGGTGCGGTACTTGTCCGGGCTTTGAACACCGCGATTGCGAACGCTGGCTGCGGAGTCGTCGCGATCGGCGAGTTCCCCTTTCGCGCGGAATTCAATGCGCCAATCCTGGTCCTTGAGCGGAGTTTGCAGCGTGAGCCGCCGGACGTCCCACGGCAACTGCGTCATCTTGTCGAGCAGCACGATCGTGATCACGGACTCCGTCGCCGTGACGCTCTTTGGCTTTTGAATGGTCAGCGTGATTTTTTGCGGGTCGTCGCCAACCTCCAATTCGTGGCCAGGGGATTGCGTGATCTTCGGCGGTTCGACTTTGAGGGAATCCGCATCGAGCACTCGAATCATGGTCTCTGGTCGAGGGCCTTTCTTTCCCAAACGTGGTGTCGCGGTCAGCGCGAACTGGATTTCGGCGGGGTCGCCACGAGTCCAGAAAAGCTTCTCATTCTCGACCTCACTCAGCGTGAAGGGAGGCTCTTCAACAGGCACGACTTGGTTGGTCCTGTGACTCAGTTTTGTCCAACGCTCGGCCAGCGAGGCCCATTGCAATGCCACGACGTTGCCGCCGAGTCGCGCGTTGCGAGCCGCTTGCGCCGCGCGGGCATGGATCAACTCGTCCTGCTCGTCAGTCAGCCGCTTCACGAACGAAAAATCCGCTTGAGTCCCTGGAGCCGGCACGTCCGCCGGGTCCACTCCGCGAGTGAATTGTTCGCCACGCGCGGCTTTGGTGGTTGCAGCGGAATCCGCATGGCGAGCCAACTTTTCAAACGCACGGGCGATCTCCTGGCTCAGCTTGGCCGAGGCCGCGAAGGACTCAGACAGTTCGTTGTTGTCTGTCGAAGTCTGCAAGCTCTTCGCGAATTGATCCCATAGGGCCTGTTCCGACGTTGCATCCAGGCCCGCGAGTCGCAGCGTCTCGATCGCCCAGAAGGCTTGCCAATCGCCACGCACGGCCGACGTCAGAATCTTCGCAGACTCGCCCACGGCATCGGACTGATCCAACAGTTCGAGTTGCTTTCGTAACTGTTGTCGCTTCTCTGCGGAAATCCACGGTACGAGCAGCACGTCCTGGAGGCGAGCCCAATGCTCGACGGACGGATTCGTTGCGAGCAGCAACTCCACCTCACGGTCCACGCTGCGCCACTCGTTCCAAGACTGCTCCAGCCCGTTGGTCCGCGCGGTGATTTCCTTGAGCCGTGCCAAGTCGGGTGACCCCGTCGGACGTGGTTGGCCATCCGTCGGTGAAACTTCAACAGGGGTCAGGTGAAACAACTCGGTGGATTGTTCGATCACATCGAATAATCCAAACCACGATTCGCTCTGTTTGTTCGCGAAGTTGCGGAGGTCGTTGAGTTCCGCCGAAGAGTTTTTCTCCACGGTGGCTGCCAACTTGGCAAGACTCTGTAACACCGCACGGACGGCCCCGTTTGACTCCTGGCTGCTGGCTTCCTGTTGTCGTGCGACCCAGCGTGTGAGATCGGGCAATTCCGCCGCGATGTTCGCCTTCAGCTGAGCGGCGCGTTTCAGCATTTCCACGTCTTTTCGAGTCGCAGCCAACGCCGATTCCGCTTGTCCCAAAGCCTGCGCGGCGCGTTCGGCTTGACCGACTTGGACCCAGCGTTCGGCGGCCATCAGTTGGACTTCGGCCTCCGCGAAGCTCGGACGGAGCAACGCATTGAAGACCATATCATTTGCGGCAAATTGCTCGAACCGTACGCGCAAATCCATCAGCTGCCCGCAGACACTGCCTAGGTCCGGCGTCCATGCGACCTGTTCTTTGGTGGACGCTTCGGCCACCGCGATGACTCCCAGAACCGTCACCGCTTCGACGGGGAGCGTCGATCGTCCGGCGGGATCCTTGGTCAACTCCTGCGCCAACGTGATTGCCGACTTGCCCTGGAGAAAATCCGCCGCCAGCGCGCGGCCGTTTCCTTTCGCGGACAGTGCGACTTTGAAGATTGGTCGGAGTGCCTCCTGCCAAACACGGCCTCGCAGTTGCGGAAACTTGACGAGCAGTTCTCGCAGTCGGTCGTGCTGTGGAGGCTCGGTGATCGGAGCCACCGACTTGTTGTTGGGCGCGGCCGGAACCGGCTTGGGTATCGCATTCGGTCGCGACGGATCGGCCTCGTTAGGGAATGCGAGTTTCAGCAGTTCCGCGAACTGTTTTTGCTCGTCCGCCGAAGGCTCGTTCGGATCCTGACGTGTGGCCGACGTGGGATCGACGATCGGCGGCGGAGCAGCGGCGTTGGGCGGCGGAGACGGAGCGTCTGTCGCCCTCACAAACGCCAGCGAAACCAATTCCGCCGCGGGGCGTTTCCGTTGAGCTTCAACGAGTCGAACTTGCTCGACAACTTTTCCAAGAGTCAATTTCGCCTGTTGAAGATCTTTTTCGACGCGGTCAAGTGCGTCGCCACCGTAGAGGCATTGTTCAACGTGGATCAATTCCAACTGTAGCCTGCGCCATTCGCGGGGCGCGATCAGCGCCGCGAGTCCTTCCTGACGAGCGCGATCGCGCTGTTTCCAAAGGTCGAACAATTTGAATGCAAGCTGTTCGAGAGTTTTGTCTTTGTTGGGCATCGGCTGGCTGTCTGCAGCCGCCGTTTCCACTTTGCCGACGGACGGCTCTTTGTCGGAAGCGGTCTTGTCACTGGGCTTGGAATCCTTCGTCGATTCGACCGTTGTTGGTTTGGACGATTCGGCACCCGCCGAGTCTGCGGATTTCTTCTCGCTCTTTTCCGCAGAGGTGTCCTTGGGACTGTCCTTCGAGGCACTCGGCAAGTCCTTCTCACTGGCCTTCTCACCCGTCTCAGCCTCCTTCGGTTCAGGCTTGGCGTGCCGAACTTTACCGCTGTCGATCTGGGCCAACTCCAGAGACGGACTCACCTCAGGAAATCGCCAAACCGTTTGTGAAGCGGCACGATGCGATCTCGACCAAGCTCCGACTTGCCCGTGCAGGTACGCGAATAACTCGTCAAAGCTGACCGTGCGGACTTTGCGTTTGCGAGCGTTTCCGAGCGAACTCGTGCCGGTGTCGGGATCAAAGCTCCAATCGTCGGCCTCACCGAGCAATCCCTGCACAGCGAAATGACTGAAGGCCGAGCGGCGGACTCCGCCGCCAAACTGACGGGAGGCTTGCGCGGACTCTCCGTCGCTGACCGCGCCAATGACTCGCAGTTTTTCGGGAAACTCTTGAACCGCTTGTTCGACTTCTTTTTTCAGCTGCGCCACGAAGTCTCGGTTGAGAATGCCCGCTCGCCAATTCGGCCCGCAGTCACCGGCTTCCAGTAACACGAGGACATTCGCGGCGGGAGCCTGACCACAGGCCTTCAGCAAATCTTGAACGAGCACTCGCTGTCCACCCGCTCCTTCGTGCAGTGTGTCCGATCCGGCTCGCAACGTGAGAAAGTAGGCAACCCCACCAGGTTTGTCACCCGACTGCACGATCACCCCGCCTTGCAGGTTGAGATACACGAGCAGGTTTTCTTTCTTCCGATCCAGCGACAACCTCTTCAAGTTGTCAAGCACTTCCTGACCTTCCAGTTTGGTCCCCAGCGGATAATTGGATTCGACAAATTGATGTTTGGATTCGTCGTGTTTCCGCAACTCGTCGAAAGCACGGGTGCTGTCAAGCAGAAATGGAGTCGGCCGAAAAACCGGATTGTCATAGGTCATGCCGATCGAAACGACCTGCGACCTCAACGGTCTGCCAATTCCAATGAACTTGGCCAGCAGCCAAAGACTGAAAGCGCCCAAAAGAACAGCCAGCGCCGTCCAGACGATCTGTTTGGTCTTCAACGACGATCCCTGAGCCGAAGCCGTGCCAACCGACGACCGCCAGCGATGCCCACCCGATGCACCCTGTGACATGATTCACCGCTCCATTCCCAATGCGGCCAAGACGATATGACCTCGCCCCGCGAACGGCAACTCTTGCCGCAATCACCAGATGTTCCGCCATGAAGAAATGCCGTCGCCCTCGACCAGGCACCAAGCGAGTGCAGGTGAAGTCGCGGCACCCATTCAGCCATACAGAGCGACTGTTCGAGAAAGTGTGAGTTTGGATGCGATTATTCCGCTTTGGCGATTCTGAACTCGTTTTCCTCCAATACCGGTTGGGGGTCGCGTCACGGCTGTAGCGTCAAATGCCGATGGAGTTGACCATGCGATGCCCTGCGCTGTCGCCGAGGACTCGTGAAATCTTGGCGAAGCAGAATCTGGGTAAACTTGGATGCCGCTTCAAACTTTGACGGACATTTGAACTTTGCAGAGGAACTAGACATGCCTCGCGGATCATGGCTCGCCGCTCTTCGCCGTCGTTTGAAACTCAGATCCATTTCGAGCAAACGCCACCGCTTTCAGAATAAACTGCCAAGTCTCGTCGAACGATTGGAGACTCGCACATTGTTGACCACGTCAATCACATTTGCAGGGAATGTGTTGACCATCAATATTGGTGCAGGCAACGAAACGACAACACTCAGTGTGGCCGGGACCGACCTGAGTATCACGTCGAATGATGCTGGCGGAACCACAGCGGATGCAGCCGCTCAGGGATTTGGGTTTGGCGACTTTGCTCAAAACGTCGCCAATACCGGCAGTATTGTTGCTGGAAATAACGTACGGCGGATCGACATCACCGGTGCTGCGGGTACCCAGTCCGTCGTATTACAAGGTGGAACTTTCACTGGTCTGACCGTTGTCGATGGGGCGGAAGACACTGAAAACGTCACGTTCAACACGGCCACATCCAGTTTTTCAAACATTTCGGGAAACGCCGCCGCAAACGCAAATCTGAGTGTTTTTGCGGCTACGGGAATCAACCTGAGTGCCAATATCAGCACGGGCGTCGATGCAACCGCAGGATCGGTCACGTTCACCGGTGCCGTGGTGCTGGGCAATGACGTGATGATCGCCACGGACGGAGCCGTGGATGGCAATGTGAGTTTCTTCTCGACCGTGGATTCCGACTCCACGGCACAAGAATTAACGATCACCGCTGACACGGGAACGGTGAACTTTCAGAACAACGTCGGCACGACGGCAGCATTGGATCGACTGGTGGTCATCAGCGCCGCGGTCGTGAATCTTGGCGGCAATCTTTCCACCGCCGCTTCGGCCGTGGGCAGTTCCATTTCCGCGCCGGTGGACCTTCAAGCGGCGACGCGTACAATCACCGCCGCAGACGGCGCGGCCGCTCCGGATTTCGCCATCAGTGGCGCGGTCAGCAACGGTGGACTCACTAAAGCCGGCGCTGGATCGCTGCGTCTGTCAAATGCGAACAATACCTACGCCGGCGCAACGACCATCTCCGCCGGAACGCTGGAACTGGTCAACGCCACGACCAATAACAATGTCGCGTCGTCAATCGCCATCGACGTTCAAGCCGGCACGACGTTGGATGTGAATGGGTTGGGCACCGGAGCCGACGCCAGCCGACTTGACTTGGCCAGCGGCCAAACGCTCAGGGGAGGCGCGGCAACAGCCGGCACGATCACTGGTGCCATTCGAGCACTCAGTGGTTCGTTCGTGTCCCCAGGCGCAAGCCCCGGCATTCTGAACACCGGTAACTTGACGCTCACCGCCGGCTCGACGCTGACTATCGAAGTCAACGCCCCCTATGCCACGGCGGGAACGGGCTTTGGCCAGGTCGTCGTCACGGGGACCGTCGATGTGACCGGCGCGACGCTGAATCTCACGAGCACCGGAGTGGCCCCGGTCGCAGGTACGGTCGTGACGATCATCGACAACGATGGCACCGGCGATCCGGTGACGGGAACGTTTAGCGATTTGCTCGATGGTCAGATGGTGACGGCCGGAAACTTCACCGGCTTCATCAGCTATTTCGGTGGCGATGGCAACGACGTCACGCTGACCGTGGCCAGCACCGCGGCCCCGACTGTCACCGGAGCTGCCAGCGATGACATCTTTGAAGTCCGCCAGTTGGGAGGCACGATTCAGGTCTTGTTCGGCGGCGCGGTGGTTCAATCGCGCCCCAGCGGCGCGATTTCCGGCACCGGCTTGGTGATTGACGGCGGCGATGGCAACGACGCGCTAACGATCAACTATGGCGCTGCGGGAGGAGCTTTCACTAATGTGGCGATTACCTTCAATGGGCAAGGCCAGGGAGCAACTTCGCCAGGCGATGACCTGACCGTTACGGGGGGCGCGTTCACATCACTTCAATACCGTGCCACCAGAGTTGGAGCCGGCGGATTGAGATTCGACGGCAGTGCCACCGACAACATCTCATTCACGGGCTTGGAACCCGTCATCGTGACCTCAGCGGCCGGAACCGTGACGATTGATATTGACCCAGACGGCGAAGTCGCCGGCGCAATCACCACGACGATCACCGATGCCGCCGGAGCCAACATGACGGTCTCGACGGACGTTGGCCTGGAAAGCATCACCTTCGCCGTGCCAGCCGTCGCCTTGATCATCAACGGCGACAATGACGCCGCAGACTCCGACACCATCACGGTCGCCTCCGTGGATGCCACCTTCGCCGCATCGCTCATCATCGATGGACAGGCCGGCAATGACACCGTGAATCTCAATGCGGTGCTCAACCTCTCGACGGACGGCAGTGATCTGACCGTCACCAGCGAAACCATCAATGTCACGCAAACCGTGACGACAAACGACAGCATCTCTCTCACTGCCATTGCGGCCACGGGGACCGTGGACGTTGACGCGGACATCACGTCGGGGACGACGTTGACGATTCAAAACGCGGCGGTGGTGGATCTGGCGGCGGGCGTGGACCTGACGACGACCAACGGAGCATTGTCGGTGGTGACCAGCGTGACGGCGATCAATCTCTCCGGCGCGGATGCCACGACGAACGTCATCGACGGGAACGGCGATGCGCTGGTGACGCTGGCAAACCTGACGGACACGAACAATCCGAACCTGACGGTCAACAGCGAAGGCAGCCTGACTCTGGCGGGCGCGGACCTGGGAACCGGGACGCACATCTTCAACACGAACAACGACGACGACGGGACCGAGACACTGACGGTCAACGACACGGCCACGTTCAGCGTGGGGGCGGCGACGTTCCGGGGCGGAACGGGAACAAATGACACGATCGACATCAACGCGGACATCACCGCGACCAGCACGCTGACGATTCAGAACTTTGCGAGTGTGGATTTGACTTCGGACGTTGACCTGTCGTCTGGCGGGGCATTGTCCGTGAACAGCAACGTGACGGTGATCAATCTGTCTGGG
>CAMDRI010000038.1 GCA_945906725.1 Candidatus Kuenenia stuttgartensis
GCGCGGCGGAAAATGCCCCCCGCCGCCAACCCCCAGGCCTGCGGCCTGATTCTCAGGAACTTGTTCCGTGTCAAACCATCAGTCCCACTCTTAACCCGGCGCACGCAATCCTTGGGCAGGTCCACCCTTCTGTTGTCCCAAACTTTCCAACCACTTTCGAGTCGCACGCCTCCAACACACCAACTTCACGCTTCGCGACTTCGCGACTAAAATCCTGAAATCTCCCAAAACTGAATCCACCGATTTTGTGAGTGAATTCCAATGAATTGGCGGCTTGCATCAAACTCGAGGACCATGATCATCATTGTCCTCATCTTGGTATTAGGGGGCATTGTCTGGATTTGTCTGCCACCGTCGAGTCCTGAAAACCAGGCACGTGCTTTGATTGATTTTCCAGCCGAGTTGACCAGCGAGTCCGCGACCGCAGTGACTCCGACGGCACGACGATATATTGGTCCACAAGCCTGCGCGGAGTGTCATCTGTCGATTTATCAGTCGTTCGCAAAAACGGGCCATGCGACGGCATCTGCGGTGGCGCAGGTTGAGGAGCTTCAGAAGACTTTCCCATCCAATCCTCATCGAGTTGTGTTGACTCCAGATTCAATCCATGTGGATTTGGAGATTCGGCCACAAGGTGCTTTTCAGACGGCCGTGGCGACAAGCGGCCAAAGTCGCTTCGAACACACGGAGCGTTTCGATGTGGTCATCGGCTCGGGAAAGATGGGCCCCTCTTTTTTGTTTTGGAGAGGCTCACGGCTTTTTCAGCTCCCCGTGGGATATATTTCGATCACGGACGAATGGCGCTACAGTCCTGGCTTTCCGAAAGAACGGGCGTCGTTTTCGCGGCCCATTGATGCCCGATGCCTCGAATGTCACATGACCTTCGCTCAAGTGGCGCCGGAAGACCCGTATTTGTTCAACCGCGACAGTCTTGTTTATGGGGTCTCCTGCGAGTCGTGTCACGGTCCGGGGCAGCGCCACGTCGAACATCACAAATCGAATCCCGACTCAAGGTCGGCCAAGTTTGTGATCAATCCTGCCGGCTTATCACGAGATCGTCAAATCGATGTGTGTTCGTTGTGCCACGCGGGAGGTGGAGTCAAGGATCTCCACAAAAATGCATTTTCGTTTTGCCCGGGGGATCCCTTGGAGAAACATCTCCGAACAAAAACGGCCGAGGAAATTACGGTGATGGGCCCCCACAGCAACGACCAGTTCCTCAGGCTTTCGCGGAGCCGCTGTTTCACCGAAAGCAACCAGCTTGTATGCACGACCTGCCACGACCCACATACGTTTCAACGGAGCAACACAGCGCTCTTTTCAAAGCGATGTCAAACTTGTCACTCAGCAAAAGAGTGCGGCAAGTCGGCAGAGCTGGGAGATTTGATTCGTGTTAACTGCATTGACTGTCATATGCCAAAAGCGGGCATGGAGCTTCACGAGATGGGCTTCTTTTCAGAAGGCACCGCGTCGGGCGCGACATTGATGCGAGACCATTGGGTCCGAGTGCCACAGAGCGCAACCGACGGAGACAATTCGTTATTTGCAAACCTTGCACCCCAAGCGCGCGAACGTCTCAAACAGCTCCACGTCGAGTTTGAAGTGGATTCATCGGGTGAAGTTCAGCAACTTCACTGGCCGGCCGGACTACCGACTCAGGAACTTACGCTTCTGCGAACACTTAACAAATTGCAGGATCTCGACCTTTCCGGGCAATCGCTTGACCAAGCGGCTTGGGAAATCGTGCTGCAATTGAAACAAATCCGGCGATTGGGTTTGTCAAACACGCACCTTTCCGATCGGCACATCAAGCAACTCAAACAACTGATTCGACTACGGCATCTGGATTTGTCAGCTTGCCCTCTGGTGACTGATGAGATCATCTCGGATTTGGAATCATTTGTCGTCTTAGAGTCCGTCAATCTGCGTGGGACCGCAGTGAGTTCGACAGGCATCGAACGCTTGCGAATCAATCGACCGGCTTGCAACATTCAGTATTAATGCCGATTTTTCGCTGCTGTCTTCGCGTCATGCGTTCTCAATCAGACGATGTGCTGTCCGGTTCTACTCCGGTTCTACAACCTTGAGGATTTGATCGGCGGCGACATCTCGCAGCACTTGCTCGCGTCCCGACGGCCAACGGATCGTGAGGGACTCCAGTTTGTCGCAACGGCCCAGCCCCCAGTGAAGACGCGCGTCTTTCGATGAGAGGTAACTGGATGCCGGCGAGACTTCGCTGATCCAGACTTGCTCCGCCGCTTTGCCGACCGCGCGCGCTCCGTAGGCGAAGCGGTTCGGGGCCGTTCCGCGAAGGTCCAATTTCAACCAATGGTTCGCAGTCTGCGACCGGTTTCGCAAAAGACACACCGGCCCTTCATAATCGACGGCTAGTAGGTCAAGGCGGCCGTCGTTGTCGAAATCGAGGGTTGTTGAACCACGTCCCACGATCAACCGCCCCACGTCCGAACCGAGCACGGGAACCAGGTCGGTGAATTTTTTTCCGTTCAGATTCCGCAGCAGCAGAATTGGTTGGCGATACGTTGAACGCGAGTCAATTTCGCTCGCATTTTCGTAGACGTGCCCGTTGACAAATGCCAAATCGAGCCAGCCGTCGTTATCGAAATCCATCCAGTTTGTTCCAAACCCCAGTCGAGTGAGCGTGGCTCGTTCGACGCCCGTTGGTGACGTAACGTCGGTGAACGACATACTCCCCTGATTTCGAAATACCGCAAATCCAAACGAGTCGAAATTGGAAACCGCCAAATCCAACCGACCGTCGCGATCGAAGTCTCCCCAATCGGACCCCATCGCAGCCATGGCGGACAATTCGCGGCCGAATGCCAGACCGGACGATACCCCGTAGTTCTCGAACTTCATTCCCCCCAAATTGTGAAGCAAATCGGCGTTCTGCCCGTCATTTCCAATGTAAAAGTCCATGCGACCATCGTCGTCCACGTCCGCAAATGCCAACACCAATGCAGGGCCGTTGGTCGATTCCATCCCCTGTCCGTGAGGAACGAACTCGAATCCGCCGCGTCCCGTATTGTGCCAGATTTCCCCTTTCTCCGGTTGATACTCTTGCGGCGGACATCCTGATTTGATCCCCGGTCGCATCTCACAGTACTGCTTTGTTTTCGGCCCGAAAACCACGTAATTCAGCACCACCAAATCCAGCCAACCATCACGGTCAAGGTCCATGAACGCCGCGCTGGACCCCCAATGATTGTGGTTGCCTGGATCCAACCCAGCCAGAACCGTCGTCTCTTCAAAACGCTGACCCTCCAGATTGCGATACAAGGCCAAACGATGCAGCCCGGTCAGCAAAACGTCCAACCAACCGTCGCCGTCGTAGTCTCCGACCGCACAGCCGGTCCAATCGTCAGGCCCCGCCCGAATCAAACCCATTGACGCCGTGACGTCGGTGAACTTGACACCTTCGCGATTGCGGTACAGCACCGGATGTGGATCCGCGATCAACAGGATGTCTTGCCAGCCATCGCCATCAAAGTCGAATGCCGCACAGCCGCAACCAAAGGATTCATTTGTGCGCATGGGCCGCGGTTGCTGGGGCCAAACGTGGGTCAAATTGACCTTTTGAGCCACGTCGTCAAACGCCACCCCACCAGATTCGGGTTTGAGTTCGACAGCTGACTTCTTAGATCCGACGACCGACTGGTTAGGTGTGACCCTCTGCTCGCCCTTTGGCGATCGGTCGCCACATCCGGCGACAAACCCCGCGATACAGACCAGACTGCATCCGGCAGCGCTGAGACGTGAAATCAGAATCTGAATTCGAGCGTTATTCATCAGCATCAATATCCACAACTGCAAAACACATCCGCGTGGTCGCCAGGCTTGGGAAATCAATGAAAAATAGGGGAATTTTAGAAATACCTTCGCACGCGTGTCTTCGGCCTTCCGAACAATCTTAGAGCATCTCACGAAATGCTGCCTAGCGGCCTGAATAACGGCTGAACCGGGTAGCCGCGAAGGGCAAACAATTTTTCTGACTCTTAATCCTATCTTCAGACAACTCTCACTAAACTCCTCATCCGACCTGCTTGGAAATGCAGTTTTCATCAGCCAAATGACAAATTGCAGTCTCCAATGTTGGCCAAAATCAAAACAGCTTCATCTTCATGAAGCGAGACATTCCTGATCCCGCAGTTTGTTTTTTGAAATTCATCGTTTTTTCTGTTGAAATTTGAAGTTAAGGCCGATTCAATGGCCGAGATTCATTGGTCTGCACGGTGCAATTGACCGGCTCGTCTCTTGCTTCCTGTGGACCATACGGTGGTTCAACGAGTTTCTTCTGGTAAATTTGCTTTTCTAACGTCAGTTCCCAAAAAAGTGAGGTTCGCATGTCAGAGCATCGCAAGGTCTCGTTCCGTTGGCGTGGGTTCACTCTCATTGAACTCCTCGTTGTGATCGCGATCATCGCGGTCCTCATTGCTTTGCTCTTGCCTGCGGTACAACAGGCTCGCGAATCCGCGCGGCGCACTCAGTGCAAGAATAACTTGAAGCAACTCGGCCTGGCGATTCACAACTACGAGGGAACGTCAAAGCAGTTCCCGATGGCTGGTGGACACAACTGGCATAGCAATTGGGGCAGCTACGGTGGCAGCAATGGACACCTCAGGGGGTCCGTGTTCGTGGCGATGCTGCCGTACATGGACCAGGCGCCGCTCTACAAGGAGATCGATTTTCAGGTGTTTACAGACGGCGCTGCTTATCATGGCATCCCGCCCAGTAAGCGGTCCTACCCAGGTGGGCCTAACCCTACGACATCCTACGGCCGTGACCAAAGTGGTTATAGCTTGATTAATCACACGCTGCTTACAGGCTTACAATGCCCGTCGTACGACCAATCTCCGTCCTCATGGTCTAACACCAAAATCAGCAATTACATGCCAAGCGATGGCGCTCAATACCACTGGGGCAATAACGCTTGTTACAATGTAGGTGAACCAGGTTATTCCGGTGGACACCATCAATACTTCCGGGACGGGATGAATGGTGCCTGGTGGGGCATGTCAAACGACCCCAATGTTATTTCCGGTGTTTTCAGCGCTGGTGGTTGGGCGGCAAAGATGTCAGCCATTTCGGACGGAACTGCGAATACGATCGCGATGGGGGAGGTTCGTCCGAATTGTTCGTCTTGGTACAATGCGGGTTGGGGATCAATGCTGGGTGTGGTTGCTAGTACCATGCCCCCGATTAACTTTGACTCATGTTCGACGGGTTATGTCGTGAGTCCGGACAATCCTGCTTGTGGGGCCGGTGGTGGGTACTATGATAACCACAATACTTCGATGGGGTTCAAGTCAAAACACGCAGGCGGATCTCACTTCGTCATGTGTGACGGTGCCGTACGATTCATCCAAAAAACCATCGGTTACGATCTCTACCAGCGACTCGGTGACCGTAGGGACGGAAGGCCCATTGCCAGTTATTAATTGGTGAATGCCAAGGCGAGCAGCGCGCGATTAGTGAGTCACTACCGCACGCCGCATTTTTTTGTTGTGCCTTGCAACATTAATGATTGGTAAAGGAAGTTTCAAAACCTGTGGCGGAAGTCCCAATACTTCCGAAAACAGCCTGAACTCTGCGGGGTCATCTACAGGAATTGGTTTTGAAACTGCTTCTAGATTTATAGGAGTCAGATCTGTGCGACTTGATCTCGGTCATCGTGGACGCGTTTGCGGCGTTTTGTGTAGTTTGATCGTCGGCCAATTTGCGGTCGGGTGCGGTAACGAAGATAGGCCCCCGGTCGCACCGGTTAAGGGGGTCGTGACCGTGGATGGCAAGCCCGTGGAAGGGGCTCAAGTAACCTTTAGTATCAAAGATAGTTCGAGAGTTTCAGCCGGCCTAACGAACGACAAGGGAGAATATGTGCTGTCGACGTTCGACACGGATGACGGTGCTATTGTCGGTGAGAATCTGGTGACCATTCGTCAGATTCCAAAAGAGAAGGACGGAGAAGTGGGCAGCCTTGCCGTCGGCCCGGAAGCTATGATGAAGGGGTCTCCAGCAGGCTTTAAGACCGCCACTAAGCCTGCAGGAAACCCGAACGAATTCTTACAAAAAGCGGGCGCGGCGGTGCCAGCGAAATACGGCAGTATCGAAAAGGCCCTCTTGAAGCGGTCTGTCGTTTTGGGTGACAAGAACACGTTTAATTTTGACCTGAAACCGTAACTTGCCAAGGAATTGTCTTTAGCCCTGATGGCTTGTGATGCTTCGACGTTCGCTTTCTGTCGTCCTTTTGGGCTTGATTACGGGATGCCTGATTCTTGGCATCGGGGCGATACAGTCGGCCAAGAAGCTTTCGTTTGAGTCTGCCTGGGCTGCACGCCTGAAATCCGATGATTCGGTGGCGAAGCAGTTTGTCACCACAAGACTCGGCGACCCGGCGGTTCGCGATCCTCGACTGCTGCTGCAGGCGGGGTTACTGGTGCGGAACGGGCGTGCTGACGATGCAGCCAATGCGCTGCAGCGAATGAGTTCCGAATGGCAACAGCGCCCAGAGACGCAGCAACTTTGGGGTGAAGTGTTTTACAGTTTGGGCAGATTGCACGATGCGGAGACGCAATTTCTCGCGCTGCTGAGTGAAGATCCCTCACGTGGCGACCTGCATCTTTGGCTGGGGGTGATTTACTACGATCAAATGCAGCTCGATCGTTGCCTCCGAGAGATGAAACGATCGATTCGCTTGGCACCGGACGATTTTCGCCCGCATCGATTACTGGGAATGTTGTACCACCGCTTCTACCGCTTCTCTGATTCCGCAAACTACTTTCAGGAGGCATTGCGATTAGGAGGCATTCCTGATCAAAGTGACATCGTGGGCCATTTGGCTCAAGCACAGCTCTTCAATCGTGATTACTCATCGGTGGTTGAACTGATTGCCAGGGTTCCCGAACCCTCAGGAGAGCTATGGGCGATGCTTGCCGAGGCCCATTTGAACCTCGGAAGCGACGAGAAGCTGATCGACGACTGTGTTGAAAAGGGACTTAAGGCTGGGCCTCATGAGCGACGGGTGCTGCAAATTGCCGGCCAGATTTTCATTGAAAGGGGCCGAGTTGAGGAAGCGATTGCTTTGCTGAATGAGATTCTGAAGACAGTTCCACACTTCGAGCGTGCCCATTACTTACTTGCAAGGGCCTATTTGAAGCTGGGGCGGCAAGAGGAATACGAGCGGTCCATGCAACAATTCAAAGTTGCGGAAGAGATCAAGAAAGAGCACCGCGATTTGGCGCGGCGCATGGCCGAAAACTCCGTTGACGAAGAAGCACTAGCTCGAGCCGAGTATCTGGCGGCTGAAATGGGAGAGCCGGAGTTGGTAAAACTGTATTCCCGGGCGAAAGATTCAAGGTCTTCGCAGAGAGCACTGAATCGCTAGCGGCGGTCGCAGAACTAAAAAACACCCAAAGCGTCAGGGCGCGAGGGAGTTGTGAGATCCCGTGCAGAATTGGTCCTCGCTAACGCTTTAGGTTACTTTTAAAACGGCTTCTAGTGGTGCGTAACACCTAAAACTTAGTGTAGCGGAGGTCGCACGACTTGCCGCCTGGAACTCTTACGGGTTCCGCGACCCCACAATCAAGTCGTGACAAAGCACAAGTCGGAGACCGGCGAATCAGGAGATATTGTGTTGTCGATTGCCGCTCAACTTCGCACCGGGTCGCTCGCGTTTCGCCGATGTTTGTGGAACGTTCGTTGGGGATGGGCATCCGCGGCCATCGTGTCACTGGTACTTGTCGTGGTGGGAATTCGATGGCGAACCGCGGCGGCACAAAATCCCATCCCAGCCGAGTTTTCCAAGGTGTGGGTTCTCATGGACATGGGACGGTTTGAAGAGGCCGAAAAACTTCTTGAAGTCCTAATGCGGCAGCGGCAGTATGGTAAGGCATATCTGGTTCTCGACGCCGCGATCTGCTTGTCATACAAGGACTTCGAGGCGGCCGAAAGTAGGATTCAAGCGGCGACTTCCAAAGGAGAGCTGCGCCCATATGCCCTCGAAGTCTTGGGGAAGAGTTTCCACGGTCGGCAGCGTTGGTACGACGCCGAACGAGCTTTCGCCACATTGGCCCAAGAGTTTCCACAGAATCATGTGGCGCATTTTTGGTTAGCGGTCGTCTACAACGATCTGCATATGTTTGGACATGCTATCTATGAAGTTCGGTTGGCAACCGAAATCCAACCCAATGACCCCCATGCGCGTGTATTGTTCGGCTCAATCCTCTTCCGCGCTGGCCGATACGTTGAGGCCAGTAAGCAATATCAACAGGCGATAAAATCGGCCGCTTCGGATGCGGAAATGAATGTGGCTACGACCATGTCGTGGAACACGGCTCTGGTAAGATGCTGCATAGAAGCTGGACAATTCGAGGCAGGGATGGAAGCAATCGCGTCTGTTGCTGATCCCTCCGTCGAATTGCAGGTTCTTCGGGCCGAATGTTTGCTTGAACTCGGAAAAGTCGCAGAGGCCGAAGGTGAATGTCGAAAGATTTTGGAACATGAAGAAAATCAACTCGCCGCAATAATCACGCTCGTTAAAGCAAGACTTCAGCAAAAAGTAGCCCCAGAACACGCTCAGTTACTCGAAGCGGAGCTCGTCAAGAATTCTAACAATTCCGAGGTGCTGCATTTGCTCGCGCAAGTTTATGGACAACTTGGAAATCAGCAGCGTCGTCAAGAACTACTCACCCAGTCACAACGATTGCAGAAACTGCAGTCCCGAAGCATCGAGTTGCTCGACGAAGTTTGGTCGCAACCTGATAACGTGGATGGTCGGCTCGAGTTGGCAACTATCTTTGACGAATTGGGGGACTTGGCGCAAGCGAAGACATGGCGTCAAGCCGCCGACGGTTGCCAGCAGCGAATCAAAGCGTTTCAGGGCAATGCCCCTTGAAGCACGTCTGACATCTGAAAACCCGTTGTCGCACTTTTGCTTGGTACGACAAAAACCTTGCCCGAAAAACATTTTGACAGCGGCTTCCTAAGTCTATCCTTATTCCGCGAGCTGACTGTGTTTTTGGGACTCTTCCAGGTTACCCAGTGCGGCATAACATTTGGCGAGTTCGGCGTGCGCGGCTTTGTGTTTGGGCTCCAACTCCACAATGCTGCGCAGCCACAGCAGGCGTTCTCGCGGTTCCCCCGATTCACGTATCAACTCCGTAATTTCAAATCGTGACTCGACGTCCTTGTCGTCGTCTCTCACTTTCCCCAACAGTTTCTGCAGACGCTGACCAATTTCATTGTTCTTAGTGACGAACTCAAAATGTGGCTGCGCCTCATCGGCGCGGCCGACTCTCTGCAGAGCGGCTCCTAGCGCGTAACGCACTTTTGTGTCGTTACGATTGATCGCCACTGCTTTCTCTAAGACTTGAAGCGCCTCCGAATAACGTTCGGCGGATGAGTGGATCTCCCCGACGATTCGAAGGGCCATGACATTGTTGGGATCAGACTGCAAAACGCGTTCGAGCATTGTTCGCGCTTGATCATCCTCGCCTCGTTCGAGGAGAACTTGTGCCCAACCCAAAAGGACTTCGGGATTATTGGGTTGGCTGCGCAGAGCTTGTTCGAAGAGTTTCGCGGCCTCATCCATTTCTCGCGTGATTAGTAGAATCCCTGCAAAATTGATTTGGATGTCAATTCGATTCGGTGCCAGTTCGAATGCCTTGCGGAGTTCCGTTGCCGCGGCACCCCAACTGTTCATCTTGCTGCTAAACGTCCCACGAAACACATAGGGCTGGGCGTCGGACGGATAGTCTTTCTCCCAGGCGTCCAGGATTTGGAACGCGTCGGCCAACTGATAAGTCAGAAAGTAACCGTTGACATACGCTTCACAAATCTCCGGGCCATCGTCACCGGGATTGATCAACAGTTCGCTCAAGTGTGGTCGGGCCTCCTTCATTTGGCCCGCTTGAGCCATTGCCAGCCACTCTTCACGCCGGATGCGGTTGCGAGTCACACCGAGTTTGGCCGCCTGTTCCAAAGATTCATGGACTTTGTCCAAATGCCCCTGGCGACGAAACACGCGAGCCATCGTGAAATGGACCTCGCCATAGTTCGGAGTCAGCCGCGCCGCTTCGCGAACAGCGTTCAAAGCCATGTCCGCATCGCGGTCTCGGAGCGCTCGCCGAGCAATCGCCAACTGAACCGAGGACCGCCAGTGATCGAGGGTGAGGACAACGAATCCCAGGGACACCAGGACTAGAATGAGCAGCGAGAGCTTGATCTTACGTGAAGCCTGCATACAACTCATGACTTTAGTTTAGGAGGAAATGGATTCGTCCTACCACGCCGGTGTGCAATCCGAGGATAGTTGGAGGGAACCGAACATTCGCCGTTGGAATCGTCTTTCTCAATCGGTCGGCGACGAGATTCGTTCGCCATCGCTGAGTATGATTAGGAGAATGACACGAAAGGAAAAGCCGAGGTCACCCCAAGCCGCAGTCAGTCTATCAAAAGAATCCGAAGTCGTCCCGATGGGCTGATGGCCGATTTGTGCGATTAGCGACTGCATAAGTCACTGAGTTGCAAAACCACTTCCCGTCGCCCGCTGCGTGTTTTAACGAAAGTCCTCTTGATGAACGATCTTTTTGGAACTGCGGCGCGGCTTGAGCCACGTCCGTGTGTGGCAGACCATGAAACCGCACGACTCCAGATCGGCCGACTGACCAACCAGCGTGGCTGGAAGACGTTCCGGATTGTTTATTGGCTCTTGCTGGCTGGCATCGGTTGTTCGAGTGGATCGTCATCGAGCAGCCCACCAGGGGTTAGCCCAGGCTCTTCCGGTAAACCATCAGCCGCCGGTGCCGCTGCAGCAATATCAACAGCCATTCGATTTGAGAACGTCACGGAGCGTTCGGGGGTGAATTTCACGTACCGCAATGGAAACGAGGCGGGTGAGGTCGCCATTTTGGAATCGCTCGGTGGCGGCGTCGGTCTGTTCGATTTCGATAACGACGGCGATCTGGATTTGTGCATTCCGGGCGGCGGACACTACAGCGAAAAGTGGGGGAACGTACGTAAAGTGCTCGGCTGGCCCCATGCGATCTATCGGAATGATGGCGATTGGCACTTCACGGAAGTCACGTCGGAAGCGGGAGCCGTGATGACCACCTTTTACAGCCACGGAGCGGCGGCGGCGGACTTTGACAACGACGGTTTTTGCGATGTCCTGATCACCGGGTATGGCGGCCTGTTGCTGCTGCACAATCGAGGTGACGGCACGTTCGAAGAGACCGCGAAGCCAGCCGGATTGACCGATACGATGTGGAGTTCCGTCGCCGCGTGGGGCGATTTCAACAAGGACGGCGTGTTGGATGTTTACGTGTCTCGCTACGCCGACTGGTCATTCCAAAAGCACCCATTCTGTGCGGGGCCTAGACAGGGGACTCGCGAATCGTGTCCGCCGCGTGAATTCAACGGGCTGTCTCACACAATGCACTTTAACTCAGGCGATGGATCTTTTCGTGACGTCACCCAGGAATCTGGCTTAGTTCCCGGTGGCAAAGGATTGGGAGTGCTGACCGCCGACTTGGACCTTGATGGCGACGTCGATGTGTATGTGGGCAACGACACCGTTCCGAATTTTCTCTATCGGAATGATGGCACTGGGAAATTCGAGGAGGCGGGGTTGATCAGCGGGACGGCCCTGAGCCAAATGGGGTCTCCCGACGGGAGCATGGGAGTCGATGTCGGAGATTTCAATTTGGACGGCCTGCCGGATTTGTGGGTCGTCAACTTTGAGCGGGAGAGCAATGCCCTGTATCGCAACGACGGAAAATGCTTTTTTCAGCATGTCAGCCAGGGGACAGGAATCACCGCCGTCGGAGCATTGTACGTGGGCTGGGGCACCGCGTTTGCCGACTTCGATCAGGACGGCGACGAAGACCCGTTCGTGTCGAACGGCCATGTCATTCGCTACCCCGAAAACTCACCGGTCAAACAAACTCCACTGCTCTTTGAGAATCAAAATGGCAAGCGATTTGTCAACGTGGCTGCAAGCGTCGGCCCATACTTCCGAGAAAGTCACGAGGGACGAGGATCAGCGGCGGGGGACCTAGACGGAGACGGAGACGTGGATTTGGTGATCTCTCGTCTGAATCAACCGGTTGTGCTGATGAAAAACACGACGAAAACGACACATCACTGGCTGTCGCTGCTACTGATCGGCCGCGAAAGTCCGCGGCTGCCAATCGGTGCCGTCGTGAAATTGACTTGCGGTTCCAAGACCCAGGTCCATCAAGTCAAAGGTGGCACCAGCTTCGCCTCGACGATCGACCCTCGATTGTTCTTCGGACTCGGAGACGCGGAATCGATTCCATCCGCTGAAATCGTTTGGCCGTCGGGGCTAGTTCAACAGGTTTCCGCGTTGACGATGGACCGGCGATGGGTGATTCGCGAGGGTCTCGAACCAGTTCCGGAATGATCGTCCGTTGCAGCGTCCGAGCAAACGAACCATCGCGTTCTCCGCACTTCGATCGGGATTATCGCCGCACAACACGGTGAAAGTGTAATTCGACTTCCCGGTCCACGACACGACGGATGCCTTCGACAAGACACGACGGTTCGTGGTCTCCTTCTCCCTGTCGTTTGATCGCCTCCAGCGGAGTTCCTGGCGTCACGGTAAAAGTGCTCTGATGAATGATTTGGTTGCCAGCGTCGAGTTCCGGGACAATGAAGTGAATCGTCGCTCCAAAAGTCAGCATGTTGCGAGCATAGGCATCCTCGTACGGATGGAATCCGGGGAACGGTGGCAATAGTCCGTGATGCAGGTTGACGATTCGACCGCCAGCGAAACGCCAACAAGTGCTCGGCGGCAGGATGCGCATGTAGCGAGCCAGCAGGATGTAATCGACGTTGTACTGGTCGAAGAGTTCAACCATCCGCGCGTTGTCAGGGTTGCCTTTCGAGTCTCCGACATCGTGCCAGTCGATGCCGAACTGCTCGGCAACACCGCGACACGCGGGACGGTTGCCGATCATCACGGCCGGAGTCGCCTTCAGCCGTCCGTCACGAATGGATCGCAGCACTGCCAGCGCCGGTTCCGGCCGATAGGTCGCACAGATGGCCAATCGAGGCGGTCGAGCGTTTTCATCGAGCGACCATGTTCGGATCGACAAGCCCTTCATTTCGCCGATTTGATTCATACGCTGCCGCAGTGTCTCGATTGGCTCTTGGTCCGCGAGCCAGTCCACGCGAGTGAACATCGCGAAAAGTTTTTCGGTGTCGTGGTCGTACATTTGAATTTCGTGGATATTCGCCCCCGCCGAGGCGAGGTAATGAATGATCGGGTCGGCCAACCCGCGATTATCCGGACCGACGGCGGTGATCGTGACGTGCATGAGCAGAATCCTTTCGTGTTTCGTGAGGTGACAGGATGATTGCCGCCACTGGATTTGCCAACCTTCTGAGTGCTGTGGCTCGACACAGCCCTCCATCCAACTCGGAAAGCAGCCTTCGGATGACAGAGCGGTTCATCGTGACGACTGAGGATCGCGCGTCGTTCGTGACGAGGAAGCTAACCTGAGAGAAGCCCTCAACGACCGCACTGTATGGAGGCCTGCGTCGAGCAGCAGCACTCCAGGGAGGTATCATGCTTAACGAACAGATTTTCCATCTCCGTGGATTGGACCTGAATTTCGCGACTGGACCGCGCAACGGGCCGGCACTCGTGTTCTTTCACGGCGTCACCAGACGTTGGCAGAGTTTTGTGCCGCTGATTCCGGCTCTCAGTACCCGCTGGCACATCCACGCACTGGATCATCGCGGACATGGGCAGTCATCGCGTGCCAAATTCGGATACCTCGTGCGAGATTACGTCCACGACGCCGTGGCCTTCGTGCAGGAGCAAGTGCAAGGTCCGGTCGTCTTGTACGGCCACTCGCTGGGTGCGATGGTCGCGGCCGCCGTCGCGGCGGAGTTGCCTCAACAGGTGCAGGCCGCAGTTCTGGAAGATCCGCCGTTCGAGACGATGGGCCCGCGAATCAGCCAGTCGGCGCTGCTCAGCTATTTCGCAGGAGTCCAGCCGTTCGCGGAATCCACGTTGCCCGTGGGAACTCTCGCGAGACAACTGGCGGAGATTCCATTGACCACTCCGGGCAAGCCTGGCTCGATTCGGTTGGGGGACACACGCGACATGGCCTCGCTGCGGTTCACGGCCAGATGCCTGAAGCAGCTTCACCGGGATGTTCTCTCGCCAATCGTCGCGGGCCGATGGCTGGAAGGCTTCGACTGGGCGGCCGTCTCGCAGAAAATCACTTGCCCGGTCCTGCTCATGCAAGCCGATCTCTCTGTTGGTGGTATGTTGACCGATGACGACGCGGCCGAGGCGGAACGTCTGATGCCCGATTGCGTCCGTGTTCGCCTGTCGAAAGTCGGACACCTGATTCACTGGCTGCAAACCGACACCTGCCTACGTTTGGTCAACAGCTTTTTGGAATCACTGGAAATTCCATCGAGCTGAACTGAACCACGCCCTCTCTCCTTCCGGGAAAGGATGGCCGAAGGCCGGGTGAGGGCCGAGTGGTATTCGACTCACCGATCGCGCGACCGACTTACGCGGTGGCAGTTGTATCGCGAACACCGCCTCGCGATGCTTGTATCCCTCACCCCAGCCCTCTCCCAAAGGGAGAGGGGCCGGACGCGCGGGCAACGGAGACGGACCTTGAGCACGAAATGGATGACCTGGAATGAGCTCCCCTGGGTGGCTCGCGGCGAAATGGGTACAGCAGTCCAACTGTGCGATCGCCTGATTCAGGCGGCGTTGAAGCAGGATTCTGTGACCGATTATTTGCAGACAGGGCTGGCCGAACTCACCACGGAATTCCCCGCGCAGTGGGTCGGTGTCTGGAAGCGAAGTCCGCAGTGGGAGCTTGTCGCCGACCATGGCCGGCACACTTGGCCGCAATCGCCACTGCGATTTTTTGACGACGTGATCGAACGCGAAGCCGGTGGTTGTTGGCCGAGCGTTTTTGAGTTGGACAGTTGGACGCTGATCGGCCTGCCGCTGCCCGCGTCGTCCGAAGGGCAGCCGCGAGTTCTCGTCTTGGCAGGGAGACGGCTCACTGCCGAAGAATTGCCGATCATTCTCGCCGTTGGACGAGTACTCGGCTACGGCTTGTCGCTTTGCGAGCGGCTGTCTCGGCACGCTCGCCGAGCAGACAAGTTGCGGAACACGCTGGCCGTCGCGGCGACGTTCGCCGGTGCGCCGGACACCACGACGTTGCTCGAAGCGATCGCGCACGCAGCGACGAAACTGCTCGATTGCGATCGCTCCAGCATCTTCATTTGGGATCGCGAACGGCACGAAGTCTTGGCCTGTCCGGCACTCGGAGTCGAAGGTGGCTCGCTGCGGATTCCCGACAACGTCGGCATCGTGGGGCAGGTCATCCATACGGGCGAAGCCATTCGTGTCGACGACGCCTACGCCGATGCACGCTTCAGCAAGACCGTCGACAAGGCGACTGGCTATCGGACGCAGACGTTGTTGGCGGTTCCGCTGCTCGATGCCGACGGCAAGCGGATTGGAGCGTTCGAGGGGATCAATAAGAACCGCGGGACGTTTGATGCCGATGACGAAGAGTCTCTGACTCAACTCGGCATTCAAGCGGCCGTCGCGCTGGCCAGCACACGTGAGCGTGATAATCTGCTCCGCAGCCACCAGCAGATGACCGAGCAGGCTGCGTCACAGGTGCAGATCATCGGCAGCAGCGGCGCGATCCAGCAGTTGCGGACGACCGTCCAACGCCTCGCGCAAACCGATTTGCCGGTCCTGATCCTCGGCGAGAGCGGCACGGGAAAGGAAGTCTTCTCGCAGGCGTTGCACTACTACGGCGCGCGAGCCAAGCAACCCTTCATCGCCGTAAACTGCGCAGCACTGACCGAAACGTTGCTCGAAAGCGAACTCTTCGGACACGAGAAGGGAGCCTTCACCGACGCTCACACGGCTCGCCAAGGGAAATTCGAACTCGCCGAAGGAGGCACAATCTTCCTCGACGAGATCGGCGACATGAGCCCCAACGGACAAGCCAAGTTGCTGCGAGTGCTCGAACAGAAGGTGATCACTCGCGTAGGCGGTTCGCAGACGATTCCGATCAACGTGCGTGTCGTTGCAGCAACGAACGCGAAGCTCGCGCAGCTCGTGCGAGAGAAACGCTTCCGCGAAGATCTGTATTACCGGCTGAGCGTCGTCACGATGGAGCTGCCTGCGCTCCGCGACCGCTCGGACGACGTGATTCCGCTCGCCGAATTCTTCCTCGATAAATTCAGCCAGCAAGCCAAACGACCGGCACTGAGCCTTTCCGCCGAGGCGAAGAAGCGGATGCAAGCTCACGGCTGGCCCGGCAATATCCGCGAGCTTCGCAATTTGATGGAACGTGTCGCTTTTCTCGCCCCCGGCCCGGCCGTCCAAGCCGATGACATCGCTTTTATTTTGACCCCGGAGAAGGATGCGTTTCTCGACACAGCTTCCGACTTCGGGCTGGCCGACGCGACCAACAAATTCCAACAGGAATACATCCGCCGCGCGATCAAGCGAGTCAAAGGGAACAAGTCCGAAGCCGCCCGCCTGCTCGGCCTGCACCGCACGAATCTGTACCGCAAAATGAGCCAACTCGGCATGCAGGAAGGCCGGCTCGATATCCTCAGCGATTCCCAAAAGTAACTCGGAGCACCACTCATGGACCCCGTCGATCTTCTCAAAGATCTGGTGTCGATCCCCAGCGTGAATCCGATGGGCCGCGACTTGTCCGGCCCAGAATTCCTGGAGGCTCGCGTCAGCGATTACCTCGAAGGAGTCCTGCGGAAACTCAGTGTGCGGTATCAACGCATCGAGGTTGCTCCCGGTCGAGCGAACGTGATCGCGCGGTTCGATTCACCGAACGCGACGTCAACGGTGCTGCTGGATGCTCACCAAGACACTGTTCCGATCGATGGTTTTCCCGATCCGTTCAACCCGGTCATTCGTGACGGCAAACTCTTCGGCCGAGGCAGTTGCGATGTGAAAGGGGGCATGGCCGCGATGCTCTCCGCATTCGCTCGGATCGTGCGCGAGAAGCCGGCCGGTGCGCCCAACGTGATCCTGTCATGTACCTGCGACGAAGAATCCACCTCGCTGGGCGTGAACGACCTGACGACGCTGTGGACCGATCCGAAAAAAGCCGGTTCGATCATCGACCGCCAGCCGGACATCGCGATCGTTGCCGAACCAACGCAACTCGATGTCGTCGTCGCTCATCGCGGGGCCACGCGCTGGAAGATTCGGACGACCGGCCGAGCCTGTCACAGTTCCGCGCCGCACGAGGGAATCAACGCGATTTACAAAATGGGTCGAGTCCTGACTGCTTTGGAAGAATTCGCCACCAATCTGCCGACGATGATTCCCGCACATCCGCTGTGTGGCCCCGCGACGTTGAGCGTCGGACGCATCACCGGCGGCATCAGCGTCAACACGGTGCCCGACAGTTGCGAAATCGAAATCGACCGCCGAGTCATCCCCGGCGAGGACGGCTGGGACGCCATCAAGCAGGTGCGGCAGCACTTCGCTTCGCGATTGGACTTCGAGGTCGAGCACTTGCCGCCGTGGCTCGTCGGAGTCTCACTGTCCGACGAACACAACGGCCCACTTGGAACTCGACTCCTCGACTGCATCGCGAAGATTGCTGGAGCACACAAAAAAGTGGGCGTGCCCTACGGCACTCACGCCTCGCGAATCGCTTCCGCCGGAGTCCCTTCCGTCGTCTTCGGACCCGGCGACATCGCCCAAGCCCACACAGTCAACGAATGGATCGACATCGGCCAACTCCGTCAGGCAGCCGAGGTGTATTTCGCATTCTGCGCGAACGCGTCTTGATGCCGTGTAACTCCGTTAGTCGCGACGTTGCCGGTCGCGCCATTCGTAGGCCGGGCCCTTGAGCGCTTTCACATGGTCTTCGAGGAAGCCGATCATTGCCTCCTCCACCTTGAGGTTCTTGCCAAGTAAGTCAGTTCCGCGAAGCGCCGTGTTCAGTTCACCATAGAAGAACCGCTCATCATTCTTCTTCTCCGAGCCCTTCTCGATTTCTTTTTCCTTCTCTTTGGCGACCTTCTTCGGTTCGGCCTTTTTCTTCGGAGTTTCCGTCTTCGCTGGATCGCCACCCAAAAGAAGAAAAAGCTTCTTGGCTTGGCCTTTGTCATGCGAATCAGTCTTGCCGACGACTACAAACGCGGCCATCGGAGTGGCTTTCAATTGTCCGGCGACCAAGTGAGCTGGCACTTGAGGCAGCGTTGTTTCCGGAGAAAGAAAAATCATCGCCTGTACGTCTTGGCCACGCGGTGTTTTCATTGCGAGATTCGGAGCGTCTTCATAAGGAGCTTTCGCCCAGTCCGCCGCCACGAACGTGATGGCGATAGCCGCGCTCATCGTCGGAGCGATGATCGCCGTCTTACGCATGTTGAGATTCCCTTTCTGATGTTCCTCGAAGATGAACTTCTTGATGCCATCCATGTCGCGAACCATCAGGACGTAGTCGGCCGGCTTGAGATCGCCGCCTCCGGAAGATTTCTTCGCCTTATCCTTTTCCGACGAGGCGGCCTTCTTCGGATCATCATCCTCTGCACCCGGCTTGCTCTGTCCGTGTTTTCGGAGGTCCACGGCAATGACCGCAAAGCCCTTCGCGTGCAGTTGCTCGGCGAAGCCTTTTGGGGCGGTCCAAGTCAAACGGCTCTCGCCCTTCATGTGCAGCAAGACAACAACAGCCGCTTCCTTACCCTCGGGGGATCGGTAGTACGTCAACCGAAGTGGCCAGCCATCTGGTGCCGGTGACTGAATCGTCTTGTCATCAACCGGTTTCTCTTTGTCTTTTTTGTCCTGAGCCACTGCCACCGAACCGAAACAAATGGTCCAGACGGCCAGCAGCCCCCACCAGCTCATCGTCCTTGTTGCCACTTCTGGAACGAATCGTTCACGCATTGGTCGAGAAACATTCATGTTGTCGAGACCTTTCAAGGCGGAGAGCCATTGCCACTCATGACACGGCCAGACACGCATTCAACGACTGCCAGTTTAGAACTGAGTCCGAACCCTTTCAATTCGCTTCTGAAACCGCCATGTTTTCGCTGTCAAAGAGTGTGGGACGGTGGCGTCAATTGAAGATCCTCGAACCGTGCCTTTGCCGAAGCCGACGACTGTCATGGAATTGCCAAGAAAGGTTGACACTCATGTCTCTGAAAGTGGTGGTGACTTCGTTGCTCGGCGATGCCGGACCGCATTTTGAGCTTTTGGGGAACGCCGGGTTCGAGACGGTTGTCGTGGACCGCAAGCTTAATCTGAATGTTGAAGACAACATGATTCAGGCGTTGCGAGACGCCAATGCGTGCATCGCCGGCTCCGAGCCAATCACGGCCAAAGTCCTCACTTCGTGCCCGAAGTTGCGAGTCATCGCTCGCACGGGCGTCGGATTTGATGCGGTCCACCTCCCCACCTGCGATCAAGCGCAAATCGTCGTCGCGACCACTCCTGGAGTGAATCATCACGCCGTCGCCGAGCACACTATCGCGATGATGATGTCGCTGGCTCGCAACCTGCCACAGCGCGACCGCGAAGTCCGCCGAGGCAACTGGGAAAAGATTCCCACCCCGCGAGTGATGGGCCGCACATTGGGCTTGGTCGGACTTGGCCGCATCGGCCGTGCTGTCGCCACACGAGCTCGTGGCTTGGGACTCAACGTGCTCGCGTTCGATCCGTTTCCCAATCGCGAATTCGCCGAGCAGTGGCAAGTCGAGTTCACGACTCTGGACGATCTCTTGTCCCGCTCGGATTTCGTTTCGCTGCACCTGCCGATGGATCAATCGTCCCGGCATCTCATCAACGCCGACTCGCTGCGACGGATGAAGCGCGGTTCCATTCTTATCAACACCGCTCGCGGCCCGTTGATCGACGAGGTCGCGTTGCACGATGCGCTCAAGTCCGGCCACCTGCGAGCCGCCGGACTCGACGTCTTCGAGAAGGAACCGCTGTCACTCGATAACCCGTTGCTCAAACTCGATAACGTTTTGACCTGCGGCCATCTCGGTGGACTGGACCACGAGTCGCAGCAGGGCACGCTGATCATGGCCGCACAGGTCATCATCGACCTGAAAGAAGGCCGCTGGCCAACGGAGTGCATCCGAAATCTGCCGGGCGTCAAAGACTGGCGCTGGTGACCGTCTCAATGCACAAGCACGAACTCGCTGGAATTCAGATACGCCCATAAGGCGTCTTGCCAGCCGGCCGAGTTCGTGCGTGACGTCGTCCCCTCGTGGACTAATCGTCGCAGGGCTTGCAGCTCTTTCGGAGTTGGATACCGAGTCAGCGTGGCGAGGCACAATCGCCGGATCTTCTCGGCCTCGGGGTCGCGACTGCTGATGAGCTTTTCGAGCAACGTGCCGCGATCCATCCTGAGAGCCTGCTGCGTGAGTTCGCTGTTCATCATCAGCAACGCCTGAGTGATGCTGCTCTCAAACGTGATCGACTCGTCGTTCTCGTCCGTTTGAAAGGCGTGGACGAATTGCTGCAACCATTCGTGGCGGCGGCGGTCGTGATCGCCAGTGGACAGCGGAGTCTTGTCGGCTCCGGTCGCCAGCAACAGCGAATCGTACAACTGCTCGGCAGTCATCCCTTTGACGTAGACTCGGCTGAACAGCGGCGAAGCGCCGGTTTCGGGATTGTCTTGCTCGTTCGATTTCCCAAAGCGACTGCTGCGCTGGTACGAATCACTGAGGCAAATCCAGCGAATCAATTGCTTGCAGTCGTAGCCGCTGGACACGAACTCGCGAGCGAGATGATCCAGCAACTCCGGGTGGCTCGGCGGATTGTGCGGCCCCATGTCATCGACCGGACGAGTGAATCCGCAGCCGAAGAAGTGGTCCCACATCCGATTCACCAACGCTTCCGCCACCTGCGGCTTGTCACCCGCGGTCATCAGCTTTGCCAGTTCGTTGCGGCGATTCGTGTCGGCATCTTCATTGATGGCGGTGCCCTCAAACTTCGGATACGCGACCAGCGATAGTCCTCGCCGATTCTCGAAGTGCGTCGGACCACCGACGTGTTTCGTCTCCAGCGCGGAGGCTTGCGACTTCATTTTGCCGGCGGCGTCGCTGCGATCCACGCGGGCCACCTTCGTCTGCTGGAAGAAGCTGTTGAAGGACCAGAAGGCGTCTTGCTTCCAATCGTTGAATGGGTGATCGTGACACTGCGTGCAACAAATCTGGCGCCCCAGGAAAATCTTCGCCGTGATCGCCGTGGCCGGGACCGCTTGGTTGTTCAAGTGGGCTAGCAAAAAATTGGTCGCACCATTTTGATCGAACGAACCCTCCGCTGAGATGAATTCACTGACCATCTCATTCCATGGCCGATTCTTCGCGAAGCTTTCTCGCAAGAACTTCTGAAGAGCGGGACGATTGACGTCACGCGAGTCCGATCGGCCGATCAGGAGGTTGGTCCACACGACCGTCCAATTACGAACGTAAGCAGGATCGTCGAGCAGCGTGTCGAGCAGTTTCTCTCGCTTGCGGAGATCGCGGTCGGCCAGGAACTTCTCTGCGACATCGACTGGCGGAATGTGACCGACCACATCGAGGTAAACTCGTCGCAACCACTCGGCATCGTCCGCCAGCGGCGACGGTTCAACCCCTTGCACCTTCCATCCAGCAGCGAGGTGCTCGTTGATGACGGCGACAATACCCCGCACTGAACCGTCAGCCTTGGCCACCGTATTGCTGCTAGCCGGCCGTTGTGGAGGTGTATCACTCACGACGGTGTTCGGCTTGTCCGTGGCTTGCAGATCGCGCGGACCTTCTGTCGTTTCAGTCGTCGAGTTCTCCGATTTCGGACGGTCTGTCAGCATGACCGGTTGGCTGGGTGATGGTTCTTCCTGGTATCGAGAAACAGCCACAGGTTCGACGTTGTTCGCATCAGTTGGATGAATCGCGTTTGGCTCGCCGTCTTTAGCAAGCTGAGGCTGGTCATTGTTCGGCACGAACCAGCGGCCAGCGGAGAACGAGAACGCGGCAATCACTGCCACACAAGCGACTAAAACGAGCAGGCGACGATGGCCACGCTTCGCGGCAGGATGGACGGAATCGGATTTCGAAGCAAGTCGCGGCGAAACCGCTGGCTCGAAATTGGCCCCGTCGGTTCCAAACGCGGTGTTCCAGTGCAGTGTGCCGTGCAGATCGAGATAGGCGAGGTACGCTCGGCGAGCATTCGCGTCGCGCAGCACGAATTGCTCAAGCCGTTGCGCTCCGGCCTGGTCAAGTCGATCTTCGCACAATGCTTCGAGCAGCTCGAAGAATTCTGGCGTCAAGTTGGCGATGTTTCGGGGAGTCATGTGGTTCTCGTGGCGGCGATCAGCCGGCGCGTGACGCAATCGAACAGTCCTTTTCGAATCCGGCCAATCGACTGGTAGACCGAATTGGCTGGCCGGCCCAAGTGCTCGGCGACTTTCAAACCGTTTTCACCGGGAGCGTAGCGAGCTTGAATCAATTCTCGATCGTCAGCTTTCAGGCGGCGAAGGCATTCGGACAACGCCTCGCGACGTTGTTCGAGTTCATCGCTCAGTTCGATCACCTCGGTGGCGACTTGCGAAATGAACTCCTCGCTGAATTGCAGGCGGCTGGCTCGTTTCTTCTCCCGGTATTTGAGGATCTCATAAGTTGCGATTTTGCCAGCCCAAGCAAAGAAGTTTGTGCCGAGCTGAAACTGATGGAACTTGCTCCAGATGATGACGTTCGTATCCTGCAAGATTTCTTCGGCGTCGGTCAGTCGGCTGACTTGAGACAGGATGAACAAGAACAGTCGTCGTTGGGATTTCGTGAAGAGCTGCACAAACTCCGCATTCGGCACCTGCTCCAAGGAGCCGGCATCTTCCGCAGGTTCTGGTGGGTGCGGTTCAGTCATGTCTTCAAGTGAATCGAGAATCGGAAACCGGTTACGAAAACGGGGGCCAAGCGGCCCCCGTCTTGAGTCCGTTCAGAAGCCTCTGGATTAGCCGATGAGTTCCGGAATCGGAGTGCCGCCGTTGGCGATTTTCATCGGACGACCACGCTTCGAGGTGTGAACCGTCGTCGTCGGAATACCGAGGGCATGACACGCCGTGGCCCAGATGTCTCCGGGCAGATACGGCTTGGTCTCGCAGGTCAGTCCGTCCGCGTCGGTTGCTCCGACATGCGTGCCACCCTTGAGATTGCCGCCGCCGATCATCACCGACCAGCTTGCCGCCCAGTGATCGCGTCCAACGTCTTGGTTGATGCGCGGGGTGCGTCCGAATTCACCCATCCACACCACGACGACGTCCTTGATCATGCTGCGTTCCTTGAGGTCGGTGATCAACGCGGAAATCGCGGTATCCATCGACGGCAGATTGCGGTCCTTGAGCGTGTTGAACACGTTCGCGTGTAAGTCCCAACCACCCATGCCGACTTCGACGAACGGCACACCCGCTTCGACCAATCGGCGAGCCATCAGCAGCCCGCGGCCAAACTCGCCGCCGGCACGCATCATTCCGCCAGTCGGAGCTCCGGCGTTGGTGTAGCGGTCGATCGTCTTCGGGTCTTCCTTGTCGACCTTGAAAGCTTCCATCTGCTTCGAGGTCATCAGGTCGATGGCCTTCTTGTAGACATCCTTGTGAGCTTGTGGAGCTTCGCCACGCTTCGACGCGATGAAGTTGTCTTCAATCGTGCCGAGCATCGCGAGCCGCTGTCGGAATCGCCCCGCGTCCATGCCGTCCGTATCGGCATTCTGAATGCGGCCTTGCGTGTTCACGACGAACGCCGCGTTCGACATTCCCAGGAAGCCCGGGCTGCCAGGATCGCCACCGATCGAAACGAACGACGGGATTTCCAGTTCCTTGCGCTTCGAACCGAGTTCGTGACTGACCACCGAGCCGAATGTCGGATGCACGACCGTCGGATTCGGCACATAACCGGTGTGCATGAAGTAGCGGCCACGGCCGTGATCGGCTTCGCGGGTGCTCATCGAACGGACGACGTTGAGCACGTCGAACTGAGCGGCCGTCTTCGGCATGTGCTCACTGATCTGTGTTCCGGCGGCCGTGATCGGCTTGAATTCGCCGCCGTTCTTGCTGCCCGGTTTCAAGTCCCAAATGTCGATGGTCGGTGGTCCGCCGCCCATCCACATCAGGATGCAAGCTTTTTGGTTTTTCTTGACGGTCTCCGCGTGAACTTGCAGGTGCTGCATGAACTGAATGGCGGGGATCGTGGCCGCACTGGCGGCCATGTGACGCATGAAGTGTCGGCGAGTCATGCCGGCAGGAACGAAGCTCATGGGATTTCCTTTCGAGAGGTTGGGTTGATCGACGATTTCATCCGCCACGGCGAATCAAATCTGAGATTTCTAGTGAATGAAGATGAACTCGTTGGAGTTCAACAGTGCCCAGAACATGTCTTGGTATGCGGTCAATTTGTCCGAGTTCACTCGGAGCAAGTCTTGCGCACCTTTGGCTTCCTTGGGATTCGGAGTACGGCCGAGCGCCGTCAAGTACAGGCGACGAATTCGATCGGGGTCTTTCGGAGTCTCGGCCAGGATCGTATTCAAGAAGCTCCCTTTCTGGGCGCTGATCGCGTCCTTAACGAGATCGCCATTCATCATCATCAGGGCTTGCGGGATCGAGCCGTTGAAGGTCGTCGATTCGTCCCCCTCATCGGTGCCGAACGCAACCACGAATTGCCGCAGCCAAACTCGCTTCTTATCTTCGGCTTGCTCCCAGCTTGAGCGGCCGGATTTATGAGCGTTCGTGGCCACGATCAACGAATCGTAGAGCTGTTCAGCCGACATCGACTTCAAGTAGACGTGACTGAACATGGCAGGAGTGCCGGCTGCCGGGTTGTCCTTCTCCTCGTTCGCTTTCGAGGCTTGACTGGTGAGATTGTACGCTTCGGAGTTGCAAATCCAGCGGACGAGTTGCTTGACGTCGTACCGCGACTTCACGAACTCTCCCCCCAATCGGTCCAGCAGATCGGGGTGCGATGCCGGATTGTGCGGGCCCATGTCATCGACCGGCTTGGTGATGCCGTAGCCAAAGAACTGACTCCACATGCGATTGACCATCGCCAGAGCCACCAGCGACTTCTCACCGTCGATCATCAATTTTCCGAGCACTTCGCGGCGATTGACGTCCCAACCGTCTTTGTCTTTTTGAGCCACTTCATCCACGACGTCCTTGCCGAAATATCGCGGATACGCAGCTTCGATCAGGCCATTTCGCTTCTCGTAGGTGACATGATCTGCGACACCGTCGCGACGTTTTAATTCGGTATAGTCATCGACCATGCGACCCGCTTTCGCGTCGTACTTCTGATGATCCTCCTTTTGCAGTTGGCGGAAGAAGTTATTGAATTCCCAAAACTGCCGCTGCTGCCAATCGTTGAACGGGTGATTATGGCACTGGGTGCATTGCACCTGCATGCCCATGAAGAGCCGCGTGGTCTTGGCCGTCGCGAGCACTCCGTCGTCCGGCATCACCATTTGAGCCAACAGGAAATTGACCGCACCGTTCTCCTCGAAGTGCCCTTCGGCGGAGACAATATCCAGCACCACGTCATTCCAGGGACGGTTCTTGGTGAACGCTTCACGGAGAAATTTTTCCATCCCTTTGCGACTGACTCGCTGGGGAGTGTCTTGGCCGATCATCAAGTTGGTCCAGACGTTCGTCCAATGGCGAACATAACCCGGATCATCGAGCAGCTTGTCGACCAGCTTCGATCGCTTGGACTTGTCTTTGTCGCCCAGGAATTTTTCGATCTCTTCCATCGGCGGCACATGGCCAACGATGTCGAGGTACACGCGGCGAATCCACTCACCATCGCCGGCGACTTCCGACGCTTCGATTTCGTTGTCGGTCCAACCTTGGCGGATTTGCTCGTTGATGAACGAGATGAGCACGTCGGACGAGCCGGTCGTGAACTCTTCACGTTTCTTCTTGCCGACGGGCTTGGCGTCCGCTGCCGAGGCTTTGGGCTTCGCGTCTTTCGATCCCGATTCCTCCGCCGTGATCGCGACGGAGGCACTGATGGCGAGGGCCAGACTGGCCACAGCCCAGCGTACCAACCGACTTCCGCTCCACGTCCGCTTCATTCGATTTCTCCCCAATCAAGAGCTGTTCGCGCCGTTTGCGTGACGCGAGGGACATCGCTAAGTTCGAGCCGTCCTGATCGTCTCACAAATTCCCCGCAAGACAATACCTGAGCCGACCCAGCGACGTTCGCAACATTCTGTCTCGTTATTGAATTTCGGCCCCTCAGCAGACACTCAGTTTACCGGCCTAACCTCCGCTCTGGAAGCCATTTGAGCCTCATCCAACGGGCTGCCGAAGGAACCATCGATGACCTCCTCTGCGACCCTTTCTGGCCGAGTCGCCGTCATCACCGGCGGGGCTAGCGGGATCGGACGAGCCACCGCGATCCTCTTCGCGCAACACGGTGCCCGCGTTTTCGTCGGGGATTATCGCCTTTGCCGGGAATCCGAACAGGCCCTCGCGACTTACGGCATCCACGCCTCGGCCTGTGATGTCCGTAAGGTTGCCGAATTGCACCGCCTGATCGGCCTCGCTGCGACGACCGCCGGCCGACTGGATATCCTGGTCAACAATGCCGGTATCGGCATGGTGAAGCAGATTTGCGAGGTTTCCGAAGAGGACTGGGACAATTGCCTCGACACGAACTTCAAGGCCGCGTTTTTCGGAGCCAAGTTTGCGATCCCGCACCTAATTCGCGCCGGCGGCGGCAGCATCGTGAACACCGCTAGCAATGCCGGACTGCTCCCGCGAGCTCACGATCCCGTTTACTCGATCAGCAAAATGGCCTTGATCGGCCTGACAAAAAGCCTCGCTCTGTGCCACGCAAAGGACCGCATTCGAGTCAACGCCGTCTGCCCCGGCCCGGTGTGCGACACCGGCATGATGAACGCCGACCTGGACGTCGCGGCCGATCGCGCCGCCACCGAGCAGCGTTTCATTGCCGCCAGTCCGCTGGCTCAGGCCTTCGGCCGCATGAGCCGTCCGGAGGAAATCGCCGCCGCGATTCTGTACCTCGCCAGCGATGCCGCTTGCATGGTGACCGGCACCGCGCTGGCGATCGACGGCGGCAAGTCGCTGGGTGTGCCGACAAGCCTTTGATCGTTGGCGCGGCCACAAAATAACCCGCAGCGTCAGCGAGGGCGGGCTCTTCAGAACGCGAGGATTCTCAGTTGCCGGTGAAGCGTTCGCCCTTGCTGACGCTACGGGTTACTTGGCGCGATGCTTCAGCCAGGTTGACCATCGCCCGCTCGGAGCTTCCACGCTCACGAACAACAGGTGTCCCGCCGCGATACTTGCGGGAACGCACAGGAACAAAATCAGACTCGCCTGAACCGGTGTCGGCGAACCTCCACAGAAGTGCCATCCCACCCACGTCAGCAGATGACTGATCGGGTAGTGGATCAAATACAGGCTGTAGGAAATCCGGCCGAGATATTGTATCCAGCGCCAATTCAGCCAATCGTGAAAGTGGCCGGTGCGTCCAACGACGTAAATCATCAGTGCCGCCGTGAGCGCGATCGCGTTCTCCAGCTTCCACTGAAGGACGAGATGCCCCGCAACGACAACCACGGTCGCCATGAAGACACGCGACGAGACGGTTCTGTCGAGCGTCCACCACGTCACCATCCCCAAAAAGAACGAATTTAAAAAGTGGATCACCCACGGCTCGGTGCTGTCCTGCCGGTTCCACACCAGCAGCGACGCCAACGCCAGAGGAGCGAACACCAACAGCACTCCCCGGCCCGAAGCTCGCGGCTGATTTGAGTCAGGCCGAGCCACCCACCGTTGTGCCAGTCCCCAACCGAGGATGCTCACGACGTAAAACTGCATCTCGATGCAGACCGTCCAGATCGCCGCTGACAACGGGGCCTCACCGAGCACATCTTGCAGGAACGCCAGATGGGCCAAGACACGAGCCATCGTCAGCGGCTCCTCGAACGGTGACGGCAACTCCCACCAAATCACACACGCCGCGTGCAACAGCAGGACGAACAGAATCGTCACCGCGTACGGCGGCCACAGCCTCACGGCTCGTCGAGCGACAAACGACAGCACTTCGCGCGGCGTCACCCAGGTGTTCCGCAGCGTGAACGCGATCACAAAGCCGCTGATCACCAACAGAAACTGCACTCCAACCCAAGACCTCAGCAACACCCAATCCACAAATCCGGAGACGAACCCGTTCGACGCGTAGGTCAGTGGCGTGATCGTCGCAGCCGGCTCGTACCGCCAAATGTGGTACACGCAGATTCCCAACGCGGCCAGACCGCGTAGCCCGTCGATCATGACGAATCGCGCGGCCGGCAGGATCGGATCGCCCGGCTGCTTGTGTGGCTCGCCCTGCCCGGCTGCGTCTGATGACATCATCTCTCCGTCGTCACACTCGTTCGACCAACACTGCGACCGCGTTTCCGCCCCCCAAACACAAGGCTGCGATTCCAGTGCTAAGTTGTTTCTGATCGAGCGCAAACAATAACGTCGTCAGCACGCGAGCACCGCTGGCTCCGATTGGATGTCCAAGTGCAATCGCACCGCCATGAACGTTGACCCGATCCGGCGGCAGATCGAGTTCCCGGACACACGCCAGCATTTGCACGGCAAACGCCTCGTTGATCTCGAACAAGTCGACGTCGGCCAACGATCGGCCGGCTCGTTCGAGCACACGTCGAATCGCCGCGACGGGAGCGGTGAAAAGTTCTTCCGGAGAACCTCCAGCCGTCGCCGAGGCGACAATCCGCGCGAGCGGCTGGCGACTGAGCCGCTCGGCCATCGCAGCGGACGTGACCACAACCGCCGCAGCTCCGTCGCTAATCGTCGAAGCGTTGCCGGCGGTCACGCTGCCGTCGCCGGCGAAGGCCGGACGCAATGCGGACAGCCCAGCCAGATCGCAATCCGCTCGCGGCCCTTCGTCTGTCGTGACGGCCGTCGATGCACCGCGCGAGACCACCGACACGCCAACCAACTCCGCTCTGAAAGCGCCCGCGTTGACTGCCGCCACCGCGCGGCGATGACTCTCGACCGCGAACTGATCTTGAGCCTCGCGCGAGATGCCCGCTCGCTGAGCCAAGCTGTCAGCGATGTGCCCCATCGACTGGCCGCTGAAGGCGCATTCCAACCCGTCGTGTAGCATCGAATCAATCAGCGGCCGATCGCCGAGCGCCGGCCCCTCGCGCCGCAGCAACCACGGAGCTTGGCTCATGTTCTCCATGCCACCAGCGATGATGACATCCGCATCGCCGCTGCGAATCGCTTGAGCCGCCAGCATCACTGCCTTCAAGCCTGATCCGCAGACTTTATTGATCGTCAACGCTCCGACCGTCGCGGGCAGACCACCCTTTAGCGCCGCTTGCCGCGCCGGAGCCTGTCCCGCTCCCGCCGGCAACACCATGCCGAAAATGACCTCGTTGACGTCCGCCGGTGCGATCCCCGCACGAACCACCGCTTCGCGCACGACGCACGCTCCCAAGTCGGTCGCCGGCACGGAGGACAAGCTGCCTCGGAACTTGCCGATCGGAGTGCGGCAGGAGGAAAGAATGACGGCCTCGGACATAATCGGACTCCGACTTGCTGGCGGGAGGAGACGGAGCCCATTCTAAAGACCCGACTCTGGGAGGCGAGTCGAGCGGGTTCCGTTAGAATACCCGCGGCACATCATTCTCGGAGGACGGTCATGAGCGACTCAGTGGTTCCGTGGGTGAAAGGTTGGACGATCGGAGCGGCTCTGCGCGAGACCGCTCGGCGGTATCCCGATCAGGATGCGGTCGTGTTCTGCGCGAACGGCCTTCGCTGTTCGTGGGCGGAGTTCGATCGGAAAGTCGATGACGCCGCGCGGGCGCTGCTGGCTCTCGGATTCAAAAAAGGAGACCACTTCGGCGTCTGGGCCGGCAACTGTCTGGAGTGGGTGATTCTGCAATTCGCGACGGCGCGGATCGGCGTCGTGCTGGTCACGATCAACCCCAGCTATCGAGCTTCCGAGTTGAAATACGCCCTGGCTCAATCCGAGGTGCGCGGCCTCGCTCTCAGTGACCACTTCAAGTCGGCAGACTATCGAGCGATCCTCGAAGAAGCCTGTCCGGAGTTCGCGACCGCGTCCGCCGGAGAGATTCGGGGGCAGCAGTTTCCGAAGCTGCAATGGCTGATCTCGTTGCGCGGCCAACTGCCGGGCACTCTGCCTTGGGACGAACTGCTCGCGCGTGCTCAGACGGTAACGTTGGACGGATTGGCTCGCCGCGAAGCGGAGTTGTCCGCCAGCGACCCGATCAATATTCAATACACTTCCGGCACGACCGGCTTTCCCAAAGGAGCGATGCTGTCGCACGCGAACATTCTCGTGAACGCTTTCTACGCTGCTGAAAATCAAAGGTTCACGCCGATCGACCGACTGTGCATTCCAGTGCCGCTGTATCACTGCTTCGGCTGTGTTTTGGGAACGCTGTGCTGCGTCGCGCTCGGCAGCACGATGGTTTTCCCGTCCGAGAGTTTCGACGCCGGCGCGACACTGATAGCCATCGAGTCAGAACGCTGCACGGCGATCTACGGCGTGCCGACGATGTTCATCGCGATGCTCGAACATCCGGAATACGCCCAGCGAAATCTGACGTCGCTGCGCACCGGCATCATGGCCGGCAGCCCCTGCCCCATCGAGCTGATGAAGCGTGTCACTCACGAAATGGGAGCCAGCGAAATCACGATCGGCTACGGACAGACCGAAGCCTCGCCGCTGATCACGCAGACGGTCACTGACGATCCGATCGAACTGCGCGTCGGCACCGTCGGCCGCGCGCTGCCTGACGTGGAAGTGAAGATCGTCGATCCCGAAACCGGACGTGAATTGTCCGATGGCCAATCCGGCGATCTGTGCTGTCGCGGACACGTCGTGATGCTGGGCTACTTCAACTTGTCAGAGAAGACAGCCGAAGCGATCGACGCCGACGGTTGGCTGCACACCGGCGACCTCGCGATGCGAACTCCCGAAGGCTACTTCCGCATCACCGGCCGGCTCAGAGACCTGATCATTCGCGGCGGCGAGAACATCTACCCGCGAGAAATCGAAGAGCGGCTGTATCAGCATCCCGCCGTGCAAGAGGTGCAAATCGTCGGCATTCCCGACCGAAAATACGGCGAAGAAGTCCTCGCCTGGATCAAGCTCCGGCCAGGCAGCAACGTCACCGAGCAAGACATTCGCGACTTCTGCCGCGCGAGTCTGGCTCACTACAAAACGCCGCGGCACATCAAGTTCGTGGAGAGTTTTCCGACGACCGTCACCGGCAAAATCCAAAAGTACAAAATCCGCGAATTGGCAATCCAAGAACTCGGCCTGCAAGACGCTGCCCAGATCGAGACCGCCTGAAAACATGATTTGCAGGGATCGTTCTGCCCCCATCGTTCTGCCAAACTTCCTCGAACTGAGGCAGAACGATGCGGAGTCTGAGGCTACGTCGAACGGCGCAACCTCGACTGCGATTGCGGCAAGAGCTTCCTTGGGCTGAGCTTGGTGATCCTTGCTTCGTGGCGGCGAATCTTGAGCGCGAGGGATTCGAGTTCGTCGGCGATCTCAACCGGAGTTTGTGGGCGGTCGTTGGGATTCGTCCGCAGCATTTTGGCAACCAGCTCGTCGAGGTCCGAATGGGCTTCGGCTCGCAGCGCGCTGACCGATGGCGGGGTGGTCGTGATGCGGCCCATCAGCTTGGACATGACGTTGTCGCCGGGAAACGGCACGCCGTCGGTCAGCATTTGGAACATCGTGCAGCCCAGACTGAAGATGTCCGAACGGATGTCAGCGAACGTCGCACTCATCGCCTGTTCGGGGGAGATGTAATCGGGCGTCCCCAAGACCGCTCCGGTTTGAGTCACCGGGTTCAGCGACAGCGATTCCGCAGCGATGTGCGCCAAACCGAAATCGAGGATGCGTGCGTGAGGATTCACGAAATCCGGGTTCGGCGAGACGAAGATGTTCGGCGGCTTGATGTCGCGGTGGAGGAGTCCCTGCTCGTGAGCGTGTTGCAGGCCCAGCGCCACTTGCCGAACGACCTCGCACGACCAGATGACCGACAGGGGCGATTGCGTCCGCATCGTTTCTCACAGGTCGAGTCCGTGCAGGAACTCCATCACCAGAAAGTGGCAGCCGTCGGCGACGCCCGACTCCAACGTCTGGACGATGTGCGGATGAGCCATCGCCGATGCGGCTCGCACCTCTTGCAGATACCGCTTCATCCCTTTCGGATTGCCGAGTTGCGTCATCAACTTTCAGCGGGACGGATTGGCGGGACGTTCCGTGCTCGGCTCGGAAGACCAAGCCCATGCCACCTCGGCCAATCAGGTCGAGCAGCCGGTATTTGCCGACGTGCAGTTGCGAGTGCCCTTCCTGCAACTGCGTCGCTTGCCAGCGCGTCAGCCATCGCTGTTGTACGAGCCAGTGCGCCAGTTCGCGCGGCTCGCTGCGAGCGTGCGAGGCATCGCGCAGGTCCGACATCTGCTCGCGTGACAGCAGCTTGCTGCGGTTCAGGCGGGACAGGAACGTCTCCAAAGTTCCCGCTGCTGGTATTCGCCGAACCTCGTCCCGTAGTCCCGCTCCAACTGATGCGGTAGCGTACCACCGACGCGATTGTTTCCAAGTTCGGCTTGTTCACAGTTCCGTCAGGATGTGACGAATGGCTCGACAATCGTGGAACGACGAAGACGGAGACTGGGGCGATGACGAATCGGGCCTCGACGGCGAGTCCACCATCACCTGCCCGCACTGCGGCACCGAAGTTTACGAGGACTCACCGCGCTGTCCGTCGTGCGAGAACTACCTGTCGCTGGAAGACTCGCTACCCACCGCGACGAACAAGCCGTGGTGGGTGTTGCTCGGAGCGGGACTTGGCCTGCTGGCGTTTCTGCGTTGGTTGTTCGTATGAGCGGGCCTCGATAAACCGTGCGGCACCTTTGCTGGAGACAATCATGATTCGACGAGTTTTGATGGCCTGGTTGGTATCCGTCTTGATGTGCTCGTTGGCCTTCGCCGCTGGCGCCGATCCGCGCAAGCCGGCAGCGATTCAGACGCAGGATGTTCCGGTTGTCTCGGCCGAAGTTGTCACGAAGCTATCGCAGTATCAGAGCACGCGAACGGCGGCGTTTCGGGGTTGGGCTCCGGACGGCAACGGGATGCTGATTTCGACTCGGTTTGGAAACTCGGCGCAGTTGCATCTTGTCACGCAGCCGGGCGGGCGACGCGAGCAGCTCACGTTCGTGGACGAGCCGGTTAGCGGGCGATTCATTCCCGGCGTGAGTGACGGAGCATTGCTGCTGTCGGTGGACAGCGGCGGGAACGAGAACGCTCAGTTGTGGCTGCTCGATCGGCGGAAGTTTCAGAAGCAACTGCTCAGCGACGGGAAGTCGCGGCATCTGGTGCAGGCGTGGCGACGGGACGGCTCGGCTGTGGTCGTGTCGAACAATCGCCGCAACGGCAAGGATATGGACCTGTACCGCGTTGATCCGCGAAAGCCCGACTCGGCCGAGTTGCTGATGGAAGTCAACTGGCAGACGTGGGAGGCGGACGACTGGTCGGCCGACGGCAAATGGCTGGTGCTCCGCCGGTACGTCTCAATCAACGAATCGTACGCCGCGCTGTTCGATGTCGAGAAAAAAGTCCGCACCGATTTGCCGCTGCCGACCGACGGAAAAGCGGCGATCGGCCAACTGGCGTTCGCGCCGGATGGCCGAGCGGTTTATCTCACGACCGACGCCGGTTCGGAATTCCTGCGATTGGCGCGGTTGGATCTCACGACGCAAAAGTGGACGTTGGTGTCCGACGGACTCAATTGGGATGTCGATGAATTGACCGTGCATCGGGAGACAGGGACGGTCGCGTTCCTCATCAATAATGACGGCATGAGCCATCTGTTCCTGTGGAACCCAGTGACCGGCCAGCCCCGTAGCGAATTCCGACTGCCGCTGGGCGTGGTCAGCGGCTTGGAGTTTTCACCGAACGGCACCGCACTGGGCTTCACGCTAGCACGGCCAGAGGCACCGGCCGAAGCGTATTCGCTGCGGTTCTCGGATGGTGAACTCACCCGCTGGACGTTCAGCGAAGTCGGCGGACTCGATTCGGCCTCGTTCGTCGCGCCGACGCGTATTCAGTTCAAGTCGTTCGACAAGCGGCAGATTCCGGCGTATTTTTACAAGCCGCGCGTGGCGGCGACAGGCGAAAAACTGCCGGTGCTCATCAGCATTCATGGTGGGCCGGAGAGTCAGTATCGGCCGATCTTCTCGGCCGCGACGCAGTTCTACGTCAACGAACTGGGGATCGCGGTGCTGCATCCGAATGTGCGTGGCTCGGCGGGGTACGGCAAGACGTACTTGCAGCTCGACAACGCCGAGAAGCGTGAGGACAGCGTCAAGGACATCGGTGGACTGCTCGATTGGATCGCGCAGCAGCCGGACTTAGATGCGTCACGAGTCGCCGTGATCGGCGGCAGCTACGGCGGCTATATGGTGCTCGCGACGCTGACGCATTTCGGAGAGCGGATCAAAGCGGGGATCGACATCGTCGGCATCTGCAACTTCATCACGTTCATGGAGAAGACCGCTCCGTACCGAGTCGATCTCCGCCGCGCGGAATACGGCGACGAGCGGAAGCCGGAGATGCGTGCCGTCTTTGAACGGATCGCGCCGTTGCACAACACCGACAAGATCAAATCCGAGCTGCTGGTCATCCACGGCCGCAACGATCCGCGAGTGCCGTTCTTCGAAGCGGAACAGATCGCCGCGAAAGTCCGAGCCGGCGGCCGTTCCGTCTGGACCGTCTTCGCCGACAACGAAGGACACGGCTTCGCGAAGAAGGAAAACGCCGACTACCAACGCGCGGTCGAGGCGATGTTTCTGCGGAAACATTTGGGGCTCAAGTAACTCAAAGCGTCAGCAATGGCAGGCATTTCAGAAGACGAAGATTCTCGATATTCGTGAAGCGGTCGCACTCGCGGACACGTCGGACGACCTTTGAAACAGCTTCTGCGGATTTCCCGAAGGCAGACACATTTCGCTCTTCCGGCTGCCAGTTGGCTCGTACAATTCCAGCCATCGTCAAATGCCGACTCGCTCAGAGGCCCAGCATTGGCGTCGGCATGTCCCACACCGGCAAGATGCCAATCCAACTCAGGCCGTGAGGGAGTCCATCATGATCAAGCTGCAGCGTGTGTTGTGTCCGACGGATTTCAGCGAGTACAGCCACAAGTCGGTCCAGTACGGTTGCGAACTGGCGAAGGTGTTCAACGTGGAGTTGCATGTGATGCAGGATTACAACGCACTGGCACCCGCTACGGGCGAATCCTTCGCGGTGTTCGCCGATTGGCTGCCGCAATTCACGAAGCTGGCTCAAGAAAAATTAGCCAAGCCGTCAGGATCAAATTGGGAACCGCCACTGAAAGTTGTCCGGAACACCAGTGCCGGAGGAGCGATCGACGAGATCGTCAAGTACGCCCGAGAGCGCGAGATTGATTTGATCTTGAAAACCACTCACGGTCGCACGGGGTTGAAGCACTTTCTCATGAGCAGTGACGCCGAAAGTGTCGAGCGTTACGCCTCGTGCCCGGTGCTGACCGTCCGACATCCCGAACATGAATTCACCGAATCGTAGAACGACAGAACTGCGGTTCGACGAGCCGCCGCACTCCAGGAACAGACATGCCGCGAGTCTTCATCCCGCCACTTCTCCGTTCCGTCACCGATGGCCGAGATATCATCGACGTCTCTGGCCAAACCGTGGCCGAAATCGTGGCAGAACTCGATCGGCAGTTTCCCGGCATCCAATCTCGATTGGTCGAAGGAGATCGCCTGAAACCTGGGCTGAGCGTCGGCGTTGGTACAAGAGTGTCTGCTCGCGGTTTGTCGTCAAAGGTCGGACCCGACGACGAGGTTCATTTCCTACCAGCCATCGGCGGCGGTTAGACTCCGCCCTCGTCGGTCAGGCTTCCCTGCCGGACCCGAATGGTGTGGTAACTAGGAGAGTGCATCATGTGTCGGCGGTGGGTGGGCGAAGTTCGGTGGGTGGTGTTCACGGCAGCGTTTTTCCTTGTGATCGGACAGGCTCTTGCGGCCGATGACGGCCAGCGAGGTTTCGTCGAGAAGGTCTTCAAGGACGAAGCGGGTGAGCACAAATACGTCGTATTCGTGCCGCCGAGCTATTCGCCGAGCAAGCCCGTGCCTGGCATCCTGTTCCTGCACGGAGCCGGTGAGCGAGGTAACGATGGGCGAGTGCATCTCAACATTGGTTTGGGTGCGATGGTGAAGGCTCGCGAGGCGACCTTCCCGGCGATCGTCGTTTTTCCACAGTGCGAAAACACGCGCGGCCGAGTGCTGCAAGGTTGGCTGGCCGGGACTCCGGATGCCGATCGCGCGCTCCGAATTCTTGAACAGGTCGAGAAGGATTATCGAGTCGATCCGAAACGCCGAATTCTGACCGGCTGGTCGATGGGTGGCTTTGGAGCTTGGTCGATCGCGGCGGCTGATCCGTCGCGCTGGAGTACGCTCGTGCCGCTCGCGGGAGGAGGCGAATTGAAATGGGCGGAGAAGCTCAAGGACTTGCCGATCTGGGCATGGCACGGCGATGACGATCATGCCGTCCTGTCAAATCGCTCGCTGGAGATGATCGACGCCCTGCAAGATATTGGCGCCACGCCGCGGTTCACCGAAATCCGCGGTGGCGATCACGACTCGTGGAAGGACGCTTACGGCGACGACCGGCTCATCACTTGGATGCTCGATCCGAAGAATGTCGACCCCGACAAGCTGCCACCACCGAAGGAAATGCTCGCGCCGAAACCGGTCTTCATGGAACAGTTCGTAACGGCACTCGAAATCCCCGGCGCGATGTACGCGCGGCTCGGAAATCAGATGCTGGAGGCTCTGGCGTACTCGGCTCCGAAGCAGATTCCCACAGATCTGCTCAAGGGGCAGATCAACGACATCGTCGAGTTCACCAAGGTCGAGGGTTACGGCTTCCGAGTACAGTTTTCTGGAATCTCGTACGATAGCCAGGTGAATCAATTGCGGGTGAAGGCGATCGGCAAGGACCGCCTGAACCTGCAAGTCGGCCTGTCGAACTCCGTGCTGAACATCGGCGGCACCTGGGTCACGGGCGAAGACCACGCCGCACAAGCCGGACCGATTCAGGTGGTCA
>CAMDRI010000039.1 GCA_945906725.1 Candidatus Kuenenia stuttgartensis
CCGCAGCTCCTCGACAATCCCTTCGCACATCAGCTCGCTCCATGCTTGTTTGGCAGATCAATCTCTGCCTCAAGCTCTGGCGCAAATCTCATGCCGTGGGTCGGTCCATCGCCGTTGGAATTGTCAGAGTTGTGTATAAACGACAGCCCCCGCTCGCTGCTCGATCAGGCTGTACTCGACCCGAAACGTCCCCGACAAATCCCGGCCGTCATTGGCCCCATTTTTGGCCACAATCGTGCTCCGCAGGTGTGAGGTGGCACCGTCCCTGCTGTAAACGCCGCCGCCGTTGGTCCCGGAGAAGTTCTCGGCGATTGTGCTCTGGCTGACCGTCAGCCTGCCGTCGTTGTAGACACCGCCGCCGTCGTCATCGGCCGAGTTCTTGGCGAGCGTGCTGTGGCTGACCGTCGCCGTGCCGCCGTCGTTGTAGAGGCCGCCGCCGCCGGAACCGGCCGAGTTCTCGGCGATTGTGCTGTGGCTGACCGTCAGCGGGCCGTTGTTCCAGATGCCGCCGCCATCGAAAGCCGAGTTTCCGGTGAGCGTGCAGTGGCTGACCGTCAACGTGCCGGAGCTGTCGATGCCGCCACCGTCCAAAACGGCGGTGTTGTCGGCGAGCGTGCTGTGGCTAATCGTCAGCGTGCCGAAGTTTTCGATGCCGCCGCCATGGTAAGCCGAGTTGCCGGCGAGCGTGCTGTGGGTGATCGTCAGCGTGCCGTAGTTGAGGATGCCGCCGCCAAAGCCAGCCTCGGGATCAGCCACAGCGCCGTTGGTCAACGTCAGCCCCGTGAGCGTCACGGTGCTTCCCACCTCGAAAATGCGTGAGGCGGCATTGCCATCGATACTCAGCAGATCAGCTCCCGGCCCGTTGATCGTCAGATTGGAAGTGATCTCCAACTGCCCGCCCCCCAGCGTGATGGTCTGCCCGGGCGAGGCGAACAAAGCCGCCGCGAACTGGATCGTGTCCGTCCCGCTGCCTGCGGTCGAGCCATCCACGCTCGTATCCGTGTTGGCCGCTTGAATCGCCTCGCGCAACGTGACCTGACTATCGAACGTCAAGTTATCCGCTGCACTCGTCACCGTGATGATCGCCGGGACCAGCCGATCCTCCAGTCGCTCCAGCTACCACCCCCGCCCGCCGCAGCGACGACGCCGACCACGAGCCGTTCGACTCACACAACCCCGAACCACGGACACCGCACGACGAACATTGAAGAGCATGGCAATTTCCTAGAAGAAAAAGGGGAATTCATCCATTGAAACACCGTAGGACGGTCAGGCGGCTTTCGCGCCCGGGAGCGGGACGTCGGGCACGGTCAGGCGTTGCAGCACGAGTTCAGCAGCGTGGCAGGTGGCTCCGGTTTGGGCGAAGCGAGTGCGGAGGTCGCACATTTCTTCGCGGGCGGCGGCGAGGCGGTCGTCGACGCTCAGCCAGCCGTGCAGGACTTCGGTCAGGGGGGTGAGAAGTTTCTTTTGACCGCCGGCGAAGAGGAACTCCGGCATGACCTCGCGATCAAGGAACAGGTTCGGCAGCGAGGCGTACTTCACGTTCACAAGGGCTTTGCCGATGAGGTACATCGGCCACGAACACCAATACATCACCGCGGCTGGCTTGCCGCGCGCGAGGACTTCCAGGCTGATCGAGCCGCTGACCATCAGACAAAAGTCGCCAGCCTCGATCACTTCCGGCGTCTTGCCGACGAACAAATGCACCGGCAGGCGGCTGGCGTGAGTCATCAAATGCGTGCTGCAGAAACGGCGATGCGATTCCTTATAGCACGCCACCAGAAATCGAACCTGCGGATGACGCTCGTGCAACCGGCGGATCGTTTCGACCATCAGCGGGAAGTTGTGCCGCACCTCGCTGTCGCGCGAGCCGGGCAGGATCGCCACGTTGCGGTATTTCGACGACGACCAGTCTTCGAGAAATGCTTCGTCGAGCCGATGCTCGGCGACTTCGTCGAAGAATGGATGCCCGACGTAATCGACTTTCACGCCGCGCTGTGCGTACCAATCCGGCTCGAACGGCAGCACGCACAGGACGTCATCGACCCAGCGGCGAATGCGCGACACGCGGTACTCGGACCAGGCCCACACTTGAGGCGGCACATAAAAGATGACTCGCACGCCGGCTCGCTTGGCGTACTTGGCGATGAACCAGTTGAAGCCGGAGTAATCGATCAGGATCACGGCATCGGGCCGCTGCTGCTCGATGTACTGCCGTGCCTGCTGAGCCAGCTTCCAGAATTTCCAGAGCAGCGGGATGACGACGAAGATCCCCATGATGGCAAGATCAGTCAGGCGGTAGTGAATCTCGCAGCCAGCCGCTCGCATCGCCTCGCCGCCGAAGCCGACGCAACGCACGTCAGGGCGACGGCGACGCAGTTCACGGATTAGAAACGCGGCGTGCTGATCGCCACTGGGTTCACCGACGGAAAAGAAAATGTGCATGCGATTCCCTTCGCGCGGTCCGACCATCCTTGGATCGCGTGATTGGCCAGAATGATTCAGCCAATCGGGACGGTATTTCTACGGCGAAAAGGGGTCAAGATGACTCGCGAGCAGTGACGGCGTCTTCGCGAAGAATTCACGAGCGGTTCGTAGCCCTGTCGCTCCGCGACAGGAAAGCCGATCGCACACAAACTCCGGATTGACTCTTGCAGGTTGAACGCACCAAAGAGGCCCCATCGTCGTTCGGCAATCCTGTCGCGGAGCGATAGGGCTACGTTGAGCGGGCTACTTGGTCGTCAGCAGCGACTCGGCGTGTTCAAGGATTTCGCGCAGGCGACGTGTGCGCGTTGGCTCATCGCGCAGTTCGGTCGAGCGGAAGGCAGAAGTCCAGACGACTTTCTTGTCACGGTATGCGACGAGCGTGACGCTTGCGGCGGGTACGATGCTTAAGCTATCTCGCTCGCCGAGAGCTTCCGGGCCGACTCCCAATGGCAAGTTGAGCTGATGATCGAACGAGACCGTTTGCAGATGCGGCGAGACTTTGCTCGGCTCATCACTGAGCATCACGCCGAAGGCTCGCAGTCCATCGGCGCGGCGGCGGTCTACGAACTCGTCAACCGCCTTGAGGACTGCCGAGGTGCCTGCTTCCAAGCGACGCAGCAGCAGCATCACAACCGGCCGATCACCGTTGCGACAGACAAAACACACCGAGCGATTCATCTGCGGCCCGGTGATCGCTCGCACGAAAAACGATGGCACCTCTTTGCCAACAGCCGGACCGGAGGTCAGCGGTTTCTGTTCGGCGACCGGTTCAGCGGCAGCGACAACTTGTCGCGTCAGCGGGCCAAGACCGAGGGCGGCGATGAACTGGCGGCGGTTCACGGTCGGGCCTCTCGGTTGGGTTGCACTTGAAGTAGCCACGTTCGCCAGAACGTGGGTCATTGACAATTCACCCACACTCTGGCGAGTGCGGCTACGGTGTCACAAGACCGACACGATGGCGTCGCAGAGGCGATCCATCGAGGCGGCGTTCATGCCGGCAACGTTGATGCGGCCGTCTCGCACGAAATAAATTCCGTGCTGCTCGCGGAGCGCATCGACTTGCTCGGACTTCAGGCCAGAGAACGAAAACATGCCAGTTTGCTGGGAGATGAAGGACCAATCGCGGCCAGTCTTGCGGCTGGACATCGTCTTCTGAAAGAGCGACCTCATGCCATTGATGCGGTCGCGCATCGCAGCGAGTTCGGCGTCCCATTGCTGTCGCAGCGCGGGATCAGCGAGCACCGTCGCGACGATTGCCCCGCCGTGCGATGGTGGGTTGGAGTAATTCGTGCGGACGCAAGACTTGATTTGGCTCAATGCGATCTCGGCTGCTGCGGCGTCCTTCGCGACGAGCGTCAGCGCACCGACTCGTTCGTTGTACAAGCCAAAGTTTTTCGAAAACGAACTAGCGATGAGCAACTCCGCTCCCGGTCGAGCGAGGGCGAGCAGTCCGGCCGCGTCCTCTTTCAGTCCCCGGCCAAAGCCTTGGTACGCGAAGTCTAGCAGCGGCAGCACGCCGCGTTCGGCCAGCACTTCGGCAATTTGAGTCCACTGCGCCGGAATCGGATCGACCCCGCTGGGGTTGTGACAGCAGCCGTGCAGGCAGACGACGTCACCGGCCGGGACGGTCTTCAACGCCGTCAACAGACCGTCGAAGTCGAGGCTGTTTTTCGCCGCATCGAAATACGGATAGCTGGCGACATTCAACCCCGCCGCCTTGAAGATCCCTTGATGGTTCGGCCAGGTCGGTGCGCTGAACCACACGGTTGCCGACGGGAACAATTTCTTGATGAAGTCAGCAGCGACGCGCAGCGCTCCAGTGCCGCCGGGGCATTGAGCAGTGCAGGCTCGTCCGGACTTCACGATTTCGTGAACGGCCCCGAACATCAGTTCGCGCACCGCTCGGCCGTATTCCGGTAAACCCTCGATGCTGAGGTAGGTCTTGGTTGCTTCCCCTTCCAGCAGTCGACGCTCCGCCTCCTTCACGCATTTCAAAACCGGCGTGCGGCCCTGATCGTCTTTGAAGACGCCGACGCTGAGGTTCACCTTGTCGGGTCGCGAATCTTTCTTGAACGCTTCGGTCAAACCGAGGATCGCATCGGGCGGCGCGGCAGTCACTTTCTCGAACATCAATGAGCTTTCTCTGAAGAGTAGCAACACGCGGTTCGCGTGTTTCGGCAAACATCGTCACAGGCGAGCCGCCTGTGCCCACAAAAGGTGGCCGAGGATTCTCACTCAGCGACGTGGCAGCGGGAAGCATCGAACAACGGTCGTTCTCCAGAATGTTCGACGTGGTGACGTCACTCTCTTGAGAGTCTCGCTGGTGCGTTGCGTTGGGCCGTGGTCAGGCTCGAATTGAGTCGCCAAAAAATCGCAACCGCCGGAAAAGTTCTCATGACCGTTAAGGCTTTACGTCGAAACTTATTGGCCGTCGAAATCCAGTTTGCGACTGGCGTCAGTTCGTCAACGGCTTGCTCAGCAAGAAGATGGGATTGACGACCAATTCCAAAGGTCGTAGAAGTCCCTCGCAGATTGACGAACCGAAGTGCTCGACCGATTTTTGGGTTGTCACCAAAGTTAAGTCATCAGTCGGGATCGACGGATCAATGGAGTGAATCCTGAATGCCGCCCCTCAAATCTGGGTGCCAGAGGGTCGGCGACAGTTCTCGGCACCCGTCTCAAAGGAGTAAGTGACTATGGCTGCTGCAAAGAAGACCGCGAAGAAGTCCACGAAGGCCGCTGCTGGTAAGAAGACTGCGAAGAAGAGCAAGTAACGAGTGACCTTGGTCATTCAAAAGCCAAACAGGCCGAGCAATTTTTGCTCGGCCTGTTGCTTTTGGTGCGTGGCCGCCGCGTCTCACGTCGGAGAAGTCGTAGACGCGGATGCGAGACGCGTCAACTACGTCAATCGCACATCCCGTAACGGACGATGCAGTACAGCGCTTTGACGCCATCTTTCCAATTGATGTGCTTGCCTTGCTCGTAGGTGCGGCCGGAGTAGCTGATCGAAATTTCGAAAACTCGAAAACGGCGGCGAGCGACCTTGGCGGTGATCTCCGGCTCGAAGCCGAACCGATCTTGCCGGAGCGTCGGCGCGATCTGCTGAATCACTTCGCGCGTGAAGACTTTGTAACATGTCTCCATGTCGGTCAGGTTTAAGTTGGTGAAACAGTTCGACAACGTCGTCAGAATTTTGTTCGCAAGGTAGTGCCAGAAATACAACACGCGATGCGGCTGATCGCCCAAAAAGCGACTGCCGAAGACAACGTCCGCTTTGCCTTCAACGATGGGCCCTAGCAGGCGCGGATACTCCGAAGGGTCATATTCCAGATCAGCGTCCTGGATGAGGATCACTTCGCCGCCGGCCGCTTGAAAGCCGCTGCGCACGGCCGCCCCCTTGCCGCGGTTCTTCTCGTGGAAGACGAATTGAAAACTGTTCCACGGATCGGACGGCGCGGCGGATTGCTCGGCCTGAAACTGCTGCAACAGTTCGCGAGTCCCATCGCGGCTGAAATCATCAACCAGCACGATCTCTTTGCGGATGGGGACGGCTCGCACGCGATCGACCAGCGCACGCCAGTACGTCTTCTCGTTGTAGATCGGGATCACAACCGATAACACCCACTCAGGCGGAATGACAAACAGCCCCAACTGGCGGCACGCGGCCTCACCCAGCGTGTCCTTCAGCCGAGCGAACCATTCTGGTGTGTGCGGGATCAACGACAAAGAATCAGACATGCGAAATCCTGCTAATGGGGGCAGAGTCTAGGTCGGAATTCCAAAACTCGAAACTCGAAGTGACCTCTGGATTAAGAACTTCGGATTTTCTAAGTCACCGCATATTGATCGGCTCGACGTCGATCTGAAACTCAACGTCTGAGACGCGAACGATCTGCGATGCGGCGGCTCGCCAAAGTTCGTGAATCGCACCGAGCGATTCCGCCGAGAGTTGCAGGTGAAATCGCCAGAAATCTCGCAACTTCGTGATCGGACACGGAGCAGGACCGAGAATTCGTACCGGCAGCGCGAGTTGCTCGGCGGTCACACGCAGCAGTGTCGCCATCGCCAGAGCTTCGGTTTTGACACGTTCTTCCACCGCGCCACGCAGGATGATGCGGGTCAACGAACGGAACGGCGGTGCATCCCCTTCGCGACGGTTCTTCAACTCGTGATCGGCAAAGCCGAGGTAATCGTGTTTCGCGGCCAGCGTGATCGATGGTTCGGTCGGGCAGGCCGATTGCACGAAGACTCGCCCTCCCCGATCCGAGCGTCCGGTGCGGCCGGCGACTTGCGCGATCAACTGAAACGTTCGCTCGGAGGCCCGCATGTCCGGCGAGTGCAGCAGCGTGTCGGCGTTGATGACTCCGACCAGCGTCACGTTTGGGAAGTCGAGCCCTTTCGCGATCATCTGCGTGCCAAGCAGGATCTTCGCCTCGCCGAGCCTAAAACGTTCGAGCGCCTCGTCGTGACTGCCGTGCTTGCGCATCGTGTCGCTGTCCATGCGGATGCAGGTCGCCTTGCCGAATTTCGATTTGACTTCCTGTTCGAGTCGCTGCGTGCCAATGCCGATGTAGTACACACCGGGATGTGCACAGTTCGGACATTTCGTCAGCGGCAGACTTTCGTACTCGCACGAGTGACAGAGAACCCGATTCTTGTCCTTGTGAAATGCAAGCGTGATGTCGCAATGCGGACAGCGGATGCTCTCGCCGCACGCCTTGCACCACACAACCGGCGAGAAACCACGCAGGTTCAAAAACAAAATGACCTGCCCGCCGTCATCAAGCGCGAGTCGAATTTGCGAACTGAGCGCCCGTCCGATGGCCTCACCGCGCGTGATGTACGGGTCGTTGCGAGTGTCCACGATCGTTACCGAGGGCATCGGAAGTTTCGCGACGCGGTTGGCGAGAGTGAGCAGGAGGTCCGTTGGCAGTGGGCAGGGGGCAGGGGGCAGTGGAAGGGAAGGGGGTGTGGCGAAACCAAATCCGCTTGCCTGGCCCACTGCCCACTGCCCACTGCCGATTGCCCTGTGCCACGATTCCAGCGTCGGCGTTGCTGTGCCGAGCAGCAGCGGGATGCCCTCCAACCGTGCGCGTTCGCGGGCGACATCGCGAGCGTGATAGCGTGGGGTCTCTTCCTGCTTGAACGACGTTTCGTGTTCTTCGTCGATGACGATCAAGCCAAGATGTGGAGTCGGTGCGAAGACCGCACTGCGAGCTCCGACGATGACTTGGACTTCGCCCGATGCGATTCGCTGCCAGTGCCAGTGACGTTCCGAGTCGCTCAGGTGGCTGTGCAGGACGGCGACGCTTTCGAAGCGACTGCGGAAGCGGCGGATCGTTTGCGGCGTGAGGCTGATTTCTGGCACGAGCACAATCGCTTGTCGGCCGTAGCTGACGACCTCGCGGATCGCCTGAATGTAGACCTCGGTTTTGCCGCTGCCGGTGACGCCGCGCAGCAGGATCGTGCGATGCCGGGCGGTTCGCAGTTCGGTGAGGATCGCGTCGCACGCGGCGCGTTGCTCGGCGTTCAGTTGCAGGTCCGGCTGTCGCGTCATCGGCGAGAAGTCGATGTCGAACGTGTCGGTGCGCTGCACGATGGCGTCGACGAGTTTTTTATCGCGCAGCGCGCTGATGACACCGACGCCACAGTCCGCTGATTCGGCGAGTTCGTCGATTCGCATTGGCCGATTCGCCGCGCAGAGCATTTCCATCGCGACCTTTTGCTTCGCGCCGAGCTTCCGTTCGCTGAGCGTCTCGCACACTCCGGTCGCCGGCACGAGGAACAGAATCTCGCGTGTCCCGGCCATCTTTTTCACACCAGCCGGGACGACACTGTCCAACACTTGTCCCCAGCCGCAGAGATACCGCTCTGCGATCCAGCGAGTTAGTTCCAACATGCGTGGCGACAACAGAGGTTCACGGTCGAGCACAGCCTCGATCGGCTTGAGCTTCGGCGGCTTTCCGTTTTTGAAACGATCCGGCCCGATCAAATCGCTGAACGGTCCGGCCTCGACGCAGTAACCGATCAATCGCTGCTGTCCGTTGCCGAACGGCACTAGAACGCGCATTCCTGGCTTGAGCCGCTCACGCAGAGCATCAGAGACGAGGTAATCGAACGGCGTTTCGAGCGGCCGGTTGACGACGACGCGCGCGACCCACAAGTCGGCTGCGGCCGCGCGGTCCCAGGGTTTCAGTTCCGGCTCCAGCGGTTCAGCGGCGAACAGATTGCGTTGCTTGGGAGCGGGCATGTGGAATGTTGTTTGTGAAACTCGGTAGGGTGGGACCAGCGCCCGCATCAATTCCACTTCGCGAGTTGCCGCTTGGCTTCGCCGAGTTGCTGCTCGAGGATCGTGCGTTGATCGTCCGGGCATTCGGCGAGGCAGTCTTCGAGCAGTCCGATCGCCTCTTGAGTCCGTTCGGATTTGAGTGCGATCAAGGCCAGATCGCGGCGTTCCTCGTAGCACGCCGGTTTGAGCGCGACGAGACGTTCTTGCACCAGCCACGCGGCCGGCCAGTCTTCGTGCTTGGCATGCAGCACCTTCAGGTTGTTGAGCATCCGAATCACAATCGCCCGCGAGTCGGCCGGCTTGAGACACGGTTTGAGTTCCGACTCCGGCATGCTGGTAACTTCGTGGAGAAAGTGCAGGCACTCGTCGCGATCCATCACTCGGCCGCCGACAAACGGGTCGAGAAAGATTGGCCCATCGAGGCTGTCCAAACGCGTCAGGAAGTGTTGCGGAGCTGCGACGCCACGCAGGTCGAGGCCAATCGCATGCGCGACCGCCATGTACAAGATCGACAGACTGATCGGAATGCCCCGCTTCCGAGCGATGACGTTCGGCAGATAACTGCTCTCAGCGACTTGATACGCCGCTTCGTCACCCATCAGCCCGTAGGTGTCGGCGAGCAGTAGACTGAGTGCCCGGAGCGCATCCGTGTCCGACCACGCTCCCGCCGCCCGGCCTGAGAGCTCCGCCGCGCGAGCCGTGATCCAGTCGAGGGTCTCCTCGAACTGCAGATTCGGGTTCGCGTCGCGAGCGATCTCCAGCGCCACCAACGTCAGGTTCACATCGCTGTCGCGAAGCAACAGCTTGGAGAATTCGGCATCGGCAGAGAAATCTCGTTCAGAAATCATGCTAGGGCCATCCGTGAAATCGTCGCCGCCTTGCTCAACAAGGCGGAGCCAAGACGACAGGCGTCATTGATCGGTTTTGAGTCAGTTCTGAATTCTAAGAGTCCGCTCGCGATTCCGGGAGCAAGTCGCGGACAATATAGTCCGCCCAACGTGGCCGACGTAGCTTGCGTCGGTACGGACGCTGGCAGCATCCACCAAGCCTCACGAAGGGCAACCATGCAACAATCACCGTTCGTTTTCAACACCCTGTTGGCCATTCTCCTTTTGAGTGGTTGCTCTTCCAAGCCTGCCGCCCTTCCGAACGCCGTCAATACGGACCGTCCAGCGACGAAACTCGATGAGGTCGAACTCGCGCTCAATTGGTTGCCCGAAGCGGAACACGGTGGATTCTTCGCAGCGGACGTGCATGGCTTGTTCTCCGAACGCCAATTGAAAGTGAAGATCCTCCCTGGCGGTCCCGGCGTACCGGTCATTCAAAACGTGGCCACCGGCAAGGTGACCTTCGGAGTCACGAACGCCGATCAAGTACTCGTGCAACGCGCTCAAGAGGCGGACATCGTCGCGGTGTTCGCACCGATCCAGAAAAGCCCGCGGTGCATCATGGTCCACAAGAAGTCGGGCATCACCAAATTCGACGACTTGAAGGACATGACGCTGCTAATCAAAGCGAACCAGACATTCCTCGGATTTCTGCGAAAGAAGCAACCGTTGACGAACGTGCAGATCGTCGATTACGCCGGAAGCGTCGGCCCGTTCTTGCAAGATGAGAAGATTGGCCAACAGGCGTACGTCTTCAGCGAGCCGTTTCTTGTTCAGAAGGAAGGAGCCGAACCGCTCAACCTGATGGTCTCGGACATTGGCTTCAACCCGTACACCAGCGTGCTCATCACGCGAGCGGAGGTCATCGAGAAGCAACCCGAACTCGTCCGCCGCATGGTTGAGGCCTGCCGCTTGGGCTGGCGGAAGTACCTCGATGAGCCAGAAAAAACGAACGAACACATTCATTCGCTCAACAAAGAGATGGGCTTGGAGATTCTTGCGTTCGGTACACGGACGCTGAAGCCGCTGTGTGAAGCCGGCCTATCGTCGCCGGACAAACTTGGCGAGATGACGACCGAACGCTGGCAAACACTGGCCGAACAACTCGTCGAAGCCGAAGCACTTAAGGCTGACGCTGTTGACCCCGCGAAAGCGTTTGACGCCAGTTTCCAATGAAGTCGCTGCTTGACTGCTTGTCGCGGCACTGGCCACGATGACGCGGTTCCAACAGTCCCGCCAAAAATCTCTCTGACCTACGAGACGGTCCATGTTCGATGTCGGTTCATTTCGAACGAAGACTTGCGGGACGGTTGGCCGTCGATCGTTTTTGCGATTGGCGGCGTCGGTGCCGATCGGCATGGGCTTGTCGCAGGCGGTCGGGCAACAAGTCGAGCTGCCGAGGCCGCGCGCGAAGTCGGTGATCTTCGTCTTCCTCTGGGGAGCACCGAGCCACCTCGACACCTGCGATCCGAAGCCCGACGCTCCGTTGGAATTCCGAGGGCCGTTTCATCCCATCGCGACGCGCACGCCCGGCCTGAACTTCACGGAACTGCTGCCGCGCATGGCCAGCCGCAGCGACCGGTTTTCAATCATCCGCACGCACGCCACCTCCGAGCCGGGGCATCCCGACGGCGGGACGGTGGCGCTGACCGGCTTCAAGGAAATCCCCGCTCCGGTGCAGCCGAATTTTGGGTCCATCGTCGCCAAGCATCGCGGCCACAAGGGGAATCTGCCGCCGTTTGTGTCGCTCGCGCGCGGCATCGTCATGGATGGAGCACGGCGCATCGAAGGCTACGGCGGCGGCACGCTGTCGCAGGCGTATGACCCGCTGCTCGTCGGTTGCTCGGCCGAAGGAGATGTCGAAATCCCGGCGCTGCAATTGCTCGATGGATTGAACCCGCTGCGGATTCGCGACCGAGCCACGTTGATGCGGCAGTTGGATACGGTGCCGCGAACGCTTGAGACGATGGGCTTCGATTCATGGAGCCGGAATTTTCAATCGGCCTACGATCTGTTGCTGACTCCGCAGGCTCGGCAGGCGTTCGACCTGACTCGCGAATCGGAAACGACGCGCGGCCGCTTTGGATACTCAGTCTTCGGACAGAGCAGCCTGCTGGCCTGCCGACTGGTTGAAGCGGGTGTGCCGTATGTGCAGCTCAACTACAGCCGGCATGTCGAAGCGCTCAATCCGGGATTCGAGTTCGGTTGGGACACGCACCTCTACAACTTCGAGTTGCTGCAAGATCATCACTGTCCGATTCTCGACCGCGCGTACCCGGCGCTGCTCGATGAATTGCAAGAACGCGGACTGCTCGACGAGACGTTGGTGGTGCTGATGGGAGAGTTTGGCCGCACGCCAAGGATCAGCCCGAACGCCGCTCGCGACCACTGGCCACCGTGCTACTTCTCGATCTGGGCCGGCGGGGGCGTGCAACCGGGACGAGTCATCGGTTCCAGCGACAAGCGCGGTGAGCAGCCGATCGGATCGCCGATTTCGCCGCTGATGGTCGGAACGACGATCGCCGAATTGGCCGGTCTCGACACGCAAGCCCGCGCCGAAATGAACGTCCTCACCGGAGGCCAGGTGATCGATGCGTTGTTGTAATCGCGACATGCTCGTTGGCTTTGGGTTCTGCGCGATCGTCGCGAGCGCGGCTGCTCTGCGCGCTGCCGAGCCAGTGCAACTGACTCGCGACGGCCGATTGAAGTTCGCGATGACCGTCAGCTCGAACGGACGCGAAATCGTGTACTGCGAGTTGGCGAATCCAGCCTTGTACCGGCTGATGAAGTTGAACTTGCAGGACCGCACGTCACAGCCGCTGCACCCGAAAGCTGAGACTTCGGAATTCGATCCGGTGTTTGCCGCTGACGGAAAGACGTACGCCTTTCTCAAGACTATCGGCGTCCTGCAAGCCGCGATCGTGATTCACGATGACATGGGCAACAAGCTGGGCCAAGTCGCCCCGGCTGGAGGGTTCTCCGGTTTGCGCAGTCCGGCGATTGTTCCCGATCGGTCGCGGGTTTTGTATTCGTTCGGCGAAGGGGGGCGGCAGCAACTCTTCTCTGCGAAGTTCGACGGCTCAGACCGGCAGACGCTGGCCGATACGCCGGGCATCAACAACTGGCCCGCGTTCTCGCCCGACGGCCGCACGCTCGTGTTCGGTTCGAGCCGCGATGCCGATTTCGAGATCTACCGCATGAACGCCGACGGCAGTGTTCCGCAACGACTCACCAACAGTCCGGGCCAGGACATTCGCCCGAAGTTTTCTCCCGATGGAAAACGAATCATCTTCACCAGCCATCGCGACGGCAACGCGGAGATCTACGTCATGCAGGCCGACGGCTCGCATCCGCAACGAGTGACCCATTCCCCCGAACGCGACGACTACGCCGACTGGCTCCCCGATGGCGAGCACCTTGTGATCGTCCGTGAGCACGACGGCTGGCACGATCTGTTTTCGGTGAGCTTGCCGCCGCAATGACGGGCAAGAGTGCCCATCCTACGCCGCGTCTTTCTTCTTTTTCTTCTTGGGCTGATCCGGATTGGCCTTTTTGCCGCCACGATTGGCGTTGCCCCACGCCGGCTCGACGTTGCCTTTGTCCCATTCGGCGTAGACGGCTTCGAGTTGCTTGAGCTTGTCGGCCTCTTGCGAGGCGAGGTCTGACTTCTCACCGATGTCCTTGGCGAGGTTGAACAGCTTCGCACCGTCCCCGATATCGGTGAGCTTCCAATCGCCTTGCCGGACGGCTCGCTGCCGGCCGAATCGCCAGAAGAGCGCGTCGTGCGGTGAGTCCTTCTTTTCCCCGGTGAGGTACGGCAGCAGGTTGACGCCGTCGAACTTCCACTCCGGCTTGATGGCAACGCCTGCCGCCGCGAGGGCTGTTGGTTGGACGTCGAGTTGAATGACCAGCCGATCCTCGACCTTGCCAGCCGGCAGCTTGCCTTTCCACTGCATCAGGAATGGCACGCGGACGCCACCTTCCCAGACCGTCGCTTTGAAACCGTTGAGCGGGGCGTTCGAGGCGGTGTTCACCGCAGTCGGGCCGCCGTTGTCACTGTGAAAGATGATGAGCGTGTTCTCTTCCAACTTGTACTCGAGCAGTTTGGCCAGCACGTTGCCGATGGCATCATCCAGCGCCGAGAGCATTCCGGCGAAGGTTCGCCGCTTGTTGTCGGTGATCTTGGGGAAGCGATCAATGTAGCTCTGCGGGGCTTCCATCGGGCCATGCACGGCATTGAATGGTAGGTACACGAACCATGGCTTGTTGTGGTTCTTGTCGATGAACTTGTTCGCCTCGCGGGCAAAGTCGAGCGTCGTGAATTCCATTTTGTCGACCGGCTCATTGCCGCGCAGGATCGCGTTGCGGCCTTGGCCGATCTGTTGATACGGGTGTGCTCCCCCGAGGAATCCGTAGTACTCGTCGAAACCACGCTTGAGCGGATGCGAGTCGTCGTCGCCGAGGTGCCATTTGCCGAACATCCCGGTGGCATAACCAGCGTCCTTGAGTCGATTGGCAATCGTGGTCTGTTTGATGCCGAAGTTCTCGGGAGCGGTCGGTCCGGGATTGAACTCATGGCCGAAGCGTTGCTGATAGCGACCGCTCATCAAACCGGCACGTGTCGGCGAGCAATACGGGCCGCTCACGTAACCGCTCGTGAAACGGATGCCATTCTTGGCCAGCGAGTCGATGTGCGGTGTCGGGATTTCGCTGTTACCCTGGCAACCGAGTTCTCCCCAGCCGAGATCGTCGGCGACGATCAGCAGCACGTTGGGCTTGGCGGTGTCCACAGCTTTTTTTGTAGGACGGGCACTCTTGCCCGTCTCTGCGGTTCCGTCCTCGGAGGCGGACGGCCGGGCAGGAGTGCCCAACCTACTCACCGCGGCGAACTGTTGGTTGAACAGTGTCTTGAACGGGTTCTCGGCCGGCGGGACAGCTTTTTCGTTGACGAGTTGCGGTTGAACCGATGCCCACCAGCGGTCGTATTCGGCGTCGAGTTGCTTCACGACGTCGGGACTCTTGTCGGAAATGTCGGTCTTCTCGCCGGGATCGGCTTTCAGATCGAAGAGTTGCCAGTTTTTGGTTTCTCCTTTCGAGGCGGTGACCATTTGGAATTGCGAGTTGCGGACGCTGCACGTCGCGTACTTGAACTTCGAGCGATCGGCTCCAACAGGCCAGCGGCCGACGTGCGTGAAGAGGGTGCGGTCAGACCAATCGGCGGTCGGATTCGATAGCAGTGAGACGAGGCTGCGGCCTTCGACTTGTTTCTTCACGTCGTCGTTCAGCTTCGCGCCGGCGAGTTCCGCGAGCGTCGGCAAGAAGTCGACATGCGCCGCGAGCCGGTCGCAGTCGGCGGGCTTGAGCGTTCCGGGCCAACGCCAGAAGGAGCTGGCTCGAATACCGCCAACGAACGGCGATCCTTTTTGTGCTCGCATTCCGGCGTTGAAGATTTTCACTCCCGTCGTGCCGCCGTTGTCGTTCATGAAGATGACCAGCGTGTCCCGCTCAATGCCCCACTCGGTCAGTTTTGCGAGCAACTTGCCGACGTTGTCGTCGATGTTGGCGATCATGCCGAAGAACTTAGCCGCATTCGGGTCGTCCACCTTGTCGACGTAACGAGCCTCATCTTCCGGCCGCACTTGCAACGGGCCGTGAGGGGCATTTGTCGCGATGTGAGCGTAAAACGGCTGCTTGCCTTTGGTCGCCTCAATCCACTTCAACGCCTGGCCGAAGAAGACGTCGGTGCAATAGCCGTTGGTCTTCTCGAACTTGCCGTTGTGCAGGATCGCCGGGCTGAAATAGGTGTTGCCTGGCGCGTCGCCGCAGCTTCCCGGATACGACTGGCCGATGCCGCCGGCTCCGTGAATGAACATCTCGTCGAACCCACGGCGGCTGGGCCAGTGATCTGGTTCGTCGCCGAGATGCCATTTGCCAAAGATTCCTGTCGCGTAGCCGGAGGACTTCAAGACTTGAGCAAGCGTCGTGGCCGACAGCGTCAGCCGTTCGCGTTCGTTGATCGTGTGCGTGACACCGTTGCGGAACTCATGCCGCCCGGTCATCAACGCCGAGCGTGTCGGCGAGCAAGTCGGGCTGACCATAAAGTCGGTGAAGCGGACTCCTTCGCGATGCAGCCGGTCGATGTTCGGCGTCTTCAAAATTGGATTGCCGTGACACGACAGATCGCCGTAGCCCTGATCGTCGGTCAGCACGAAGATGATGTTTGGCCGCTTGCCCGCCAGCGAATCCGCGGCGATCAAGTCCGCAGCCACGAACAGCACCGCGAGACACAGCAACCAGAACAACCCAGAGCGATTCATTCTCCAGCCCTTTCATCGAGGACGCTCGACGTGCCATCTGTGTTCGCATTTTCGTCCGTGGGCGGCGAGGCGGATGCTCGGAACCAGCGGGTAACGATGAGGATTCCGATGATCGTCAGCAGCACAACGCCGATTCCGCCAAAGATGGCCGGAAACAGCCAGAGCGTTACAAACGAGTCGATGCGACAGACCGCCAAGTCCTGCGGGTCGTACAAGACCGTCACTTTGTCGCCGACATCAAACTGCGGCGGCGAGGTGGACAGCCCCGATTGAAACTCATGCCGCTCTCCGCCGACGAAAAACTCCACCACAGGAGCAACGCTCCTCTCCATTCCCACCTGTTCCATCTGTCCCACCGGTTGCTCCTGCCTCACCTGCCGAATGACCGTCCCTTCGGCTCGTTGCGCTACCGAGACGACCGACCACGACGACCAGGCCATCCCCGCGCCGACGAGACTGAAGATCAAGCCGAATAGCCCAAAAACGATGGCGAGGAAGAGGTCCTTGGAACCCGCATCGGAGGATCGGCGGCGATGTGACTTGATACGCGACATAAAACTCACGATGCCTCACCGATGGAGTTGCGATTCAACAGCCGATTGCCACAACGGGAAGAAGGCGGGGGCCGATCCGCAAAAGTACATCGCTCGCGGAACGGACATCTCCAGCAGCTTGCGGAATTGCGTTTCGGGATCGCGGGTTTGCACGGACCCCAGCAACAGGCTCATCAACGAGACCGGGTAGTCGAACTCGACAACGCGGGCTTTAGTCAAACCCAGCTTGGTCTTCAGAGCAGCGAGGGCCTCATCTTCGTCGCCGATCTCGTCGATCAGGCCGTTGGCTTTGGCTTGTGCCGCGGTGAAGATCTGACCGGTCGCGAGCTCTTTGACTTTTGCGGCATCGAGACCTTTGCGATTCTCGTCGATGATGTTCACGAAGCGTTGCAGCGACTCGTCGAGGATGCCGCTCCACAGCGTTCGTTCGCGATCGGTGAGCGCGCGCAGCGGGTCGAGCGAGTCCTTGAACTCGCCGGTTTTGAGCGAGTCGGCCGCGACGCCAAATTTGTCCGCGAGCTTGCTGGCGTCGTAGCGCGGAATAATGACGCCAATCGAGCCGGTCCAAGTCGTTGGCTCGGCAAAGATGCGTCCCTCTTCGCCGCAGCCCATCGCGACGTACACGCCACCAGACGCCGCGATACGTTTCATCGAGACGAACAGCGGTTTCGTTTTTCGGAGATCGACCAGCTTGCGGTAAATCTGGTCGCTGTCGGCGACCAAACCACCGGGGCTGTCGATGACCAGCAGCACCCCTTTGACGTGTTCATCCTCCTTGATGTGCTTGATCGCCTTGAGGAAGTGTCCGGTGAACGGCGGCATGATCGTGCCACTGACTTCCAGCACGGCGATCTTGTCGGTCGCCTGCTTGTCACCCGAGCGATATCGCTCGGTGGGGCCGTCGTCCTGTTGGAAGTACGCGCGGTACTCCGAGTTCAATCTCGCGGAATACACCAGCGAAAAGATCAGCGCGATCAGCAGCAGCCGGACTAACCAGCGGCGTGCCCAGAACGATCCCGGCGAAAGTTGCTGAATGATGATTGGCGGGGGAGTCGTCGCCTGCGTGACGAGCGGCGGAACAGCGGACATGTGGCAATCTCCGTTTTTTGGGCGAGCCAGTCGTACTGATACCTCGGCTCGTTCGATCAGGTTGAGCAAGGAAGTCTGGCAAACTTTGTCGACGATTCCGATTGTGCGAGCCACACACTTGGAATACCTCGCAAGACTGGCACAGTCGTCATAGGCCGAGCATGTCTGGGGCCGATAGTAACTCCCGACAGATCGGTTTTGGGAACCGGGCGGATTATTGGGTTGCAGGCGGACCCCTGCAATCCACGCCACGACCGACATCACTCAACGCGTTTAGGCCCAACAGGGACGCAGGAGCCTCGGCAATGAACAAGAAACATGGTTTGGTGGCAACAGCGTGGATGCTCGGCGGCGGACTGCTGCTCAATACCAGTCTGGTGGAAGCCCAAGTGGCCACGCCGGCAGACGAGTACTACGCTCCGCAACGCAGCGCCCCGTATTCCCCCAAGAAGACTCCGGGATTGTTGCCCGAAATGCTTCGAAACGCGGATGCGTCCACGAAGAGTGCCGTCGGTTCGAGCGACTCGCTGAGTGCCGACCATAAGATCAACGGGATGTCCGTTGCTCCAAAACGGTCTTCGAAAAACGTCCAGATCACCCCTGTGAATTACCAGATCGAGGGAACGAACTCGTCGGAAAATCAAGGCGATTCGGCTCCCTCACCGATTCAGAAACAACTGGAAGAGATGTATCGCAAAGACGGCCGACCGATGCCGCAGATGAATTTCAACCAAACGCCGATCCCGGCCAATGGACAAGTTCCGAATGCGAATGCGAATCCGAATGCCGGCAATCCACCGAACGCGGCAGCAACCAACGTCGTGCCCCCCAAGCGAAGCCTGCTCAGTAAATTGAATCCCTTCAGTCGTTCGAAAACTGCCCCTGCTCAACTACCAAAACATCCGGCGAATCCCGTCCCGAAGATGGCGACAGTCCCTCCGCAGCTTCAACCCGAAATCGCTCCTGGAGCGAATGGAATCAAGCCCGCCGGAGCAAACACCCCGAAAGGCCTCAACGGTGCGGCTCCACGTGCGCTGCCAATTCCGCCATCAGCAATTCCATCCCCGCAATCAACAACGGCTCAAGGAGACAGCCAGTTGTCGGACTCTTTGCCACCAGTACCGGGCGATGCCGGCTATCAAGCTCCGGCAGCGAGCGATGCGGTTGCGGTTCCCCCATCGCCGGCTTCGATCGACGCCGAACTGAACAATGTTTTTAACGACAAGTCCGATGAGAACGTGGAAAGCCCGGCGAACCCGCCGGCCGAGTCCAAAGCCAGCGAAGATGCAAATCCCTTCAGCGGCCTGTCACTCGACAAAGAATTTGGACCGGCGTCGAAACCAGACTCAGCAAAATCCGCCACGGATGAGCCGATGACGGAATCCGACTCGACCGAATCTCAAGCAACTGCCTCACTCGAGGTCAATGCCGACCAGATTCCGCTGCCACCCGAAGCTCTGTCCTCCGAACCAGCCAAAGAAGAAATCGATGCCAAGATAAAGCTCATCTCTGAGCGTGGCGAACTGCGTGGCCTGAAAGGCTTCTGCCCGGTCGCGCTGCGAGATGATCGCGACCTGAAAAACGCCTTGCCGGAACACCACTCCACGTTCCAAGGTCGCACATTCTACTTCAGCACGGCCGACGCCAAGGCCAAGTTCGACGAGCATCCGAAGCAATACGCTCCGATCTCCGGCGGTCAAGACGTGGTGCTGCTCGCGGAGAAGGTCACGAAGGAAGGCTCCCTCGATCACGCTGTCTGGCTAAAAGGCCGACTGTATCTCTTCACCAGTCAGAAGACGCTTGAGCAATTCGTCGCGACTCCCAAAGAGTTCGCCATCAGCGAGTAAGCCCCCAACGTCTCTGACTGACACGATAGCCCCGGCGCGCAAGCGACCGGGGTTTTTCTTTTTTAGATCAGGCTTTCCAGCCTGACTCGAATGGCCAACACGGCGTCAATCGTTGATCGAGTCAGCCTGGAAAGACTGACCTACTTCGGCAGCAGCTTCTGATGGATCATCGCGTCGGCTGCGATCCACAGCTTGCGCCAGCGCGGCAACGAGACCTGCTGGCGGAAGACGTCGAATTGTCGCCGCTCGATTTCACTCAGCAGTCCACCGTAAAGCTGCAACATCGCCTTCATGATCGGCCGGCCGTGAGGCTCCAGACACGGCAGCAGTTGCTTGGCCGAGGCATAGAACGATTTTGCTCGCTCGACTTCAAATGCCATCAGGGCACGAAATCGGGCGTCGCAGCGCTGAGCGATCAAGTCCTCGAAGGTGACGCCAAATCGCTGCATGTCTTCGGCCGGCAAATACACACGCCCCGCCGTTGCATCTTCGCCGACGTCGCGCAGGATGTTCGTCAGTTGAAATGCGGTGCCGCAGTCGATCGCGCGCTGCACGGCCTCCGAGCCGTGAAAGCCCCAGATATGAATGCAACACATCCCGACCGCTCCGGCGACGAGGTAACAGTAGTCTGCGAGTTGATCGAAGGTTTGAAAACGATTTGTCTCGACTTGAGAATTGAGTTTTGCGTTTTCAAATTCCAAATCCGAGCGTACTCCGCGCACCACGGCGAACAAATGCTCGTGCGGAATCCCGAATCGTTGCACGACGTCGCGCAGCGCCGGAAGTACCCTGATGGCTGGCTCCGACCAGTCGGCCATTCCGGATGCCAACCAGTCCGGCCGCAAGACGTTCGTAAACAATTCCTGCCAAGCCTCCAAATCTATGATGCGTTGCGACAGCCGACGTTGCGAGTCATCGCCCAAGTCGTCCGTCACGCGCATGAAGGCGTACAACGCGCACATCGCGCGAAACTGCGGAGCCGGCAGCCCACAGAACGAATAATAAAAATTCCCGGCCGTCCGTTTCGTCAGCCGGATGCAGTGGTCGTAGCAATCTTCGAGCATCGTGCGACTCATGCCGCCACCTTCCGCCCGATCGCTCGGCCGAGGCACTTCAGCAACAGACCGGCCGCATCCCACTTCGTGACAACGGGCCGCTGCTCCCAAACTCGATAGCCGATCGAGGCCACGCGATCGCAGACCTTCAAGCCCCCTTCGCCGAACAACTCGATGACGACTTGCAGGCGACCACGCAATCGAGGGGCCAACTCACGCACCGCCAACAGCAACTCGCGAGCACGCTCGACCTCGAATCGCATCAGTTCGACAAACGCGTCGTTCGTCACTCGATTCGCCAACTCTTCTCGCGAGTATCTGAACCGTTCGCAGTCTTGGAGCGGCAAGTACGTCCGGCCGATCTCCGCATCGCGAGCAACATCCTGCCAGAAGTTCGCCAACTGCAAGCCGGTGCAAACCGAATCCGACAGCGCGACCGACCGCTCGTCGTCGCAACGACACAGACGCAGCACGATGCGGCCAACTGGATTCGCGCTGTTCCGGCAGTAGCCGAGCAAGTCGTCAAAGGTGTTGTACGAGGTGATTCGCTGATCCTGCTCGAACGCTGTCAGCAAGTCGTCGAACGGATCACGCGAAAGATCGAATTCCTTGGCCGTCCGTTGCAGCGCGATGAAAACCGGATGCGCGATCTCCTCGCCGGCCCAACATCGAGCCAACTCGCCGCGCCACCAGCCCAGCAACCGGGTCGAGAGTTCCGGATCGCCCAACTCGTCTGCCAAGTCGTCCGACCAGCGACAATAGGCATAAACATTGAAGAATGACTGCCGCAACTCGCGCGGCAATAGGCGTGCGATCAACGGAAAATTCTCGTAATGCGAGGTCGCCAACTGCCGGCAATACGCCTCCGCTTCGACCAATGTTGAACGAGACGGAGAGGCTTCGGCCGTGACAACGTGAGGGCACCAGCGACGTAGTTCTTCCAGGAGTTGGGCCGATTTAGCGGACATCCTCGTAGGCTACAGCGTCGTCAGCCGTCCGCCCAGCCGATAGACTCCGCCCTCCAATGGCGTGCGGCGACGAATCATCGCGTCGGTCACGCGAATGTAGCTGCCTCACTCCCGCGAGGCTGAGCTACCGGCAAAGACCTCCGAACTCAGAAGTCGATTCGCCTTGCTCCGCCTCGCGGGAGCGAAGCGGCTAAGTTCGCAGGATGCGTTGCCACACTCCCCAATATCTGTGCCTCGTTTTTTGTGACTCTCATCCATGCCCGTCCCACAAGTGGCCATCATTGGCCGACCGAATGTCGGCAAAAGCTCCATTCTCAATTGGCTCGCTCACAAGCTCGTTTCCGTCGTGGACCCGACGCCGGGTGTGACTCGCGACCGCGTCTCGTATTTGATGAACGAAGGGAACCGCTACTTCGAACTGATTGACACCGGCGGCATCGGCATCGTGGACCGCGACGACCTGTCCGAGGACGTCGAGCGGCAAATCCAAATCGGGATCGATCGAGCCGACCTGATTCTGTTCGTCGTCGATGGCAAAGACGGTCCGATGCCGCTCGATCAAGTCGTCGCCGACCGGCTCCGTCCGATCAACAAGCCCAAGCTGCTGGTCGTCAACAAGTGCGATTCACCCAGGGCCGTCGATGACATCCCGCAGTTTTACCGCATGCTGAACGGGCCGACCGTTTCCACCAGCGTCATCGGCAACCTCAACCGTGAGCAACTGATTGAAGCAATTCTTGCGCACCTGCCCCCCGCCGCCGAGCATGAATCGAAAGATGGTGCGTCGCTCGCCTCCGATCCGGAACTGAAATTTGCGATCGTTGGCCGCCGCAATGTCGGCAAGAGCACCTTCATCAACGCCCTGGCCGAGGAGGAACGCTGTATCGTCTCCGAGATTCCCGGCACGACGCGTGACAGCATCGACGTCCGCTTCGAGATCGACGGCCTGCGGCTGTTGGCCATCGACACGCCCGGCGTCCGCAAGAAAAAAAGCCTTGCCAACGACATCGAGTTCTACGGCATGGTCCGCGCCCAAAAGAGCATCCGGCGAGCGGACGTCGTCTTCATGTTCTTCGACGCTACCGAAACCGTCTCGCGAGTCGACAAACAACTCGTCGATGAAATCGTCTCGCAGCACAAGCCGGTGATCTTCGTCATCAACAAATGGGACTTGGCCAAATCAGCCGAGATGTCGATGGAACGCTGGGGTGAGTACCTCGTCCATCAATTCGGCTCGCTGAAATTCGCACCAGTCGCGTTCTTGACGGCGAAGTCCGGCCGCAACGTCCACAAGCTGATCAACCTCGCGCAGAGCATTTTCAAGCAAGCTCGCACGCGCGTTTCGACCGGCGAGATCAATCGCGTAATCCGCGCCGCCGTCGTTCGCAACCGTCCCCCGGTACGACGCAATCAGACGCCGAAAATCTTCTTTGCCACGCAAGTCGCCACCGAGCCGCCGACGATCGTCTGCAAATGCAACAACCCCGAACTGTTCGACAACTCCTGGCAACGCTACCTGCTGAGCGTGATCCGCGAAGAACTCCCGTTCCACGAAGTTCCGGTCCGGCTGTACCTCCGCCAGCGCGAGCAAGCCGACGAACGCCGCTCGCCTTCGGCGCAAGGATTCGGACTCGACCACACCGTACATGGCGAGGCCATCGAAGAGGAAGACTTTGACGACGACGATTGGAAAGAAGAGCTGTGACGTGGTCGACGCTCCTCGCGTCGGTCGGATGTGAGACACATCCGCCACATCAAATCTGCCCATCCAGTGCCATTTGATGGAAGCAGTGCGTTGTCTTCTCCTGGTTTTCGAGCAGCCAGTCGATCGACGGTTCGTTATGCATGGCTTTGTGAATCGCCTTCGCGATCGCCGCGCGGTGCGTCTGAAACAGAATCGCGTGGTCGATCTTCTCGTGAACGACGCTCGGATCGAGCCACACGGAGACGATGATCCCCAGGTCGTTGGCCTTCTCTTTCGGGATGTCGCCGGCTCGCACGGAATCCAGTACTCCGTTGGCAATGGCGGCCTGCACGGTCCCCATCAGGATGTTCGTGTACTTCTCGTTGTTGACCGTGACCTTGCTGACCATCACGGTCACCGGTCGGACCTGCACGTCGCAGTTCAGGATCGCGAAGACCTTTGAGTGACCCTTGGACTGATCGCCGATCAGATTGGCAATCGCGTTGCCGACTGGTCCGTCCAGTTCGCCGATCACAACTTCGGGTTCGGCGGCCGACCAGGCGGGGGCGGCTTCGACCAAGGCTTCTCCGGTGCGCATCACAATTCGCTGACTCATGGTGGTCCTTTCGATGTCGGTGGCGGATGATCACGCTTTGTTCAACAAAGGGTAGGTGCCGCGCCACAATCGCGGCAAGCATCGGGATGCCTCTCCCAAACAGAGTGTCTTTCCAAGTTCCTCCGAAGTTTTCGTTTTCCATCCCTTGTCGGCATCGGGAGTCTGTTAGGTCGATTCGCGTGACCTGCGATTCTTGCTCAAAGGTGTTTGGCGTCAGTGACCAGAAGGCGGGCAAGCGTATCCGCTGTCCGGGCTGCGAAGAGATCATCACGGTTCCCATGGATGATGACGAACCGGACCAGCGACCTCGCAAGGTGAGTAGCTCGAAGAGTCGGAAGAAGAGCAAGAAGTCCTCGTCACCGCCGTGGCTGGCGATCGGACTTGGAGGCGGTGGGTTGGTCATCGTGGTGATCCTCGCCATCGTGCTTCTGACGGGTCGGAATGATCCCGCTCAAGTCGCGCAGCCAGCTCCACCAGCGAATGGAGCAGCGGGAACTACGACTCCGTCGCCAGCGAGCGCTGCTCCCGCGATCACAACGGCAGCGCCGAAGGCTCCAGTGGCCGTCGCATGGAGCGTCACCGTCGATCCACCGCCACAGCCGATCGAGTGGCCAGCGAACTGGAGAGGAAAGATCGACGTCTACGGTGGTCCGGACAACGCTCTGTTTCCGACGACACCGAGTCCGCTTTTCGCCGATCTCGAAGCGGATGCCGAAGTGCGATCGTGTCAGGTTTGGGATTTGGTCACCGGTCAAAAGCTCGGCAGCATGAAAACCAAAACCGGGCCGATGACCGAGCGGCGGCTAAGTCCCGACGGAAAAATGTTCCTGGGCCGAGCGGTCGATAAAGAGAACCCCACCAAGATTGATGTCTGGTCGATCGAGACCGGCCAGCTTGTCCGGCAGATCACTGCGGACGTCGCCGGCATGAAACTGGAATTCGCCGACTTCCTGCCGGGTGATCGGATCGTGGCCTACACCTCAGGCAATCTGACTGCCGACAAAAAGCAGTTCACGCACCGTTTCCGAGTTTTCGATCTGAAGTCCGGTGAGCAGGTTGCTCAATCCGGAGACGATGCGCTGTTCGAGCACGCCCAAGCCGCGTTTAGCCCCGGTCGAAAGTATCTCGCTAGCTCCTGTCGTGGCGCTCGAGGGGACTTGGTCGTTTACGATCTCAAGACGTGCCAGATTGCGGCTCGACAGACAGTTGGTCGCAACGCGAACGATTCGATCGAAGCGATTGCGTTCTCGCCAACAGGAGACAAGTTGGCGCTCGCATTGAGTGTGTACCCCGCCACTCGCTTGGTGTTGATGGATGCCGCGAACGGTAAAGAGTCGCAAGAGCACCGATACCCGGTCTATTACTCGGACTTCGTTCCAGGAATCGTCTATCAAGGCCCGCCAATGGAATGGCTGCCAGACGCGAGTGGGCTGTTGCTCGGTGGGACGATGGTCCTCGATCGCGTCAGTGGCCGACAGCTTTGGCTCTGCTACACCGCTCCGAATGAATACAACCTCGACAATTCGCGGCATCGCGTTCCCGTCCCTGGTGGTTTTCTCACGGTCGGGGGAAAAAGTGGCGTCTCCAAAATCACGTTACTGCCGCTCCCGGCGAACTCGTCAGAGTTGGCTCAGTCGTTGTCCGGGAACAACAGCGTTGAATCGCTCCTCAAACCGGGACAGAAGGTGAGCTTGGCGGTACAGGTCGACAAGCTCCGATTCGGAACGCCGGATGAGACCAAGAAGGCGTTGGAGACCATGTACCGCAACATGCTCGAAAGTGCGGGCTTTGAGCTCGCCGATGATCAGCCGCAGGTGTTCACGGTCACGTACACCGAAGCCGTGGGAGGCCAGTTCAAACAGGGTTTCGGCCTGGGGGTCGGAGCAGGTGGCGGACAGCCTGTCGACGGAACGAAGGCCTTGGTCAGTCTTGAGTGGACCAGCAACAAATCGGAGTCGCTGTGGAAGCACTCATTCGAGTACTTCCCACACACCGTCAGCACCCGCGGCCAACTGACGGCAGAAAATGTTCGGCAGAGTATGTTCGAACAACTCCAGCGCTTCGCCTTCGGTCAGCCGCTCCCCTATTTCCTTTCGACCGACAAGAAGACCATGTTGCCCGCGATCGCCACAGTCGTCCGCGAGTAGGGAAGCCAGCCTTCGCAATGCCGCCTCCTCGATTTTCGGAGTCACTCCATGAAACTCTTCGTGATTGCGGCTGCATTGGTCGTCGTTTCGTCGGCCACGTCGGCCGACGAACAGTTCTGGCCGCCGGAACTACGCGGCGCGAAGAACGGCACGGTGACGTTGCAATCGAAGCAGTTCCTGAAAGTGCCGGACTCCGTCGTTGCCGCTCGCAAGAAAGAAGGAGCGGCCGAGTTCGTGATGGCCAAGTCAGCTCCGACCGTCGACTTGGCATTTCATCGCGAGTTAGGGCCGGACGCGATCTCGCGGCGACTGTGGTCGTCGTGGGGCGACATCTGCGTGGCTCGCGACGGCCGCGTATATTGTGGCATCGGCGATCATGGCAACGACGTCGGTGGCGATGCGCGGTGCTTCATCTACTGCTGGCACCCCAAATCCAAGACGCTGACACAAGTCGTCGATGTCAACGCGATCGTCTCGCGCGAGCCGGGACAGCCCGCGTGGTCCAAGATTCACGCGAAGATCGACGAAGGACCGGACGGGACGATCTTGTTCTGCGGCACGCTCAACGACGGAAACCGCGCGAAGAAGCCCGAATACCAATGGAGCGACACGCTGCCGGGTGCTCAGATTTATCAGTACGACCCGCAGACCGGTAAAGCGTCGGTCTTCGCCAACCTGCCGCCGAAGCGCTGCACCGCGACTTCGCTGGTCGATCACAAGCGGAACATCTGGTGGTGCAACCTCGAAGCGGGCGAAGGAAACGCCTTGTGGGGCCTAGACCTCACGACCAAGCAGCCGGTGTTTCAAGGAGCGGACGGCTCGCTGGGCTTTAACCGCAACTTCGCACTGCTGACTGACGGCTCGATCCTGTTCAACGGCGAGAGCAGCTTGGCACTGTACGACTCGACCACGAAGCAACTCGTCCCGAAGAAATCGTCGTTTGAGAAGAGCCACGGGATGCGGGCTTCGACCCTCGAATCGAAGGAGGGTTTTGTCTTCGGCATCACACATCAGACGAATCAACTGTTCCGGTATCACGTCGGTCGCGATGAGTTGGAGATGCTCGGACCAAACTGGCTGACCGGCATGTACACCGCCGTCTGCGTCCTCTCGCCCGACGAACGGTTCGTGTACTACCTGCCGGGGGCACACGGGCAAGCGTTCAAAGAGGGGACACCGGTCATTCAGTACGAGATCGCGACGCGGCGTCAAAAAGTGCTGGCCTTTCTGGCCGACACGCTTGAGCAAGAATGCGGGTACGTCCCCGGCGGCACCTACGGGGTGAAACTTAGTTCCGACGGCCGCACGCTGTTCGCAAACCTCAACGGCCATGCTCCCGATGAAGTGCGTCCAACCTCGATGAAAACTAAAGGCTTCGGCCTGTGCGCGTTCGTCGCGATTCACATCCCCGATTCGGAAGCGAATTGAAAAGCGTCAGCCGACCTCGAAGCCTTTGCGTTGTTCCCGGCTCAGCAGTTTGGTGGCGGCGGGTGAGTCGGCGAACTGCTCAGTTTCTGGATTCCAGGTCAGCTTCGAGCCGACGCGCATGGCGATGTTGCCGAGGTGGCAGAGACTGACGGATCGATGCTGGCTGACGACGTCGGAGATCGGCGTGTTGCGGCTGAGCGTGCAGTCGTAGAAGTTGCCCATGTGGTTTTTGATGGCGTCGAGTTTGCCCATCCGTTCGGGGCGATCGAGGTTGTCGTTCGCGTAGATGCGAAAGTCGATGCGGCCGAACGGCTGCGACTTCAACTCCTCGATAGGACGGCCGGCGATCGTGCCGCGGTTAACGAAGATGCGACCCGTCTCGCCTTCAAACATGATGCCATCGCGGTTGTATTCGCCGCGCGGCGAGTCGAGCACTTCCAACTCGACGCCGTTCGCGTAGCGGTAGCGAACGTGGTAATCGAGCGCGACGTTGTAGCCGTTCTCGACCGTCGGGTACTTAGCAGTCCCTTCGATCTCGACCGGGCCGGAGTGTTGCAAGCCCGCGCCCCACTGCGCGATGTCGAGATGATGTGCTCCCGTGTCGGTCATCTCGCCGCCGGAGTACTCGTACCACCAGCGGAACGTGTAGTGACTCCGCTCGGCGAGGTACGGCACGTCGGGCGTCTGTCCCTGCCAGAGATTCCAGTTGAAGTGTCCCGGCTCCGGCAGCGGTTTGAACGGGCCGCCGGTTTTGTTCTTGCCCATGACGACGACCATCCGCCGCAGCTTGCCGATGCGGCCGGACTGCACCATTTCGACCGCCAGCCGAAACCGCGCGTCGCTGCGCTGCCAGGTTCCGACCTGCACGACTCGGCCAGTTTCTTTGACGATGTCGCAGACACCTTGCCCCTCGGCCACGGTCAGCGTGAGCGGCTTCTCGCAGTAGACGTCTTTCTTGGCCCGGCAGGCGTCGATCAGCATTTTCGCGTGCCAGTGGTCCGGCGTGCCGATCAAGACGACGTCGATGTCTTTGCGAGCCAGCAGATCGGTGTAGTTTTCGAACAGCGTTGCCGTGCTGCCGAAGCTGGCTCGAGCTTGTTCGCGGACATGTCGATCGACGTCACAGATCGCCACGACGTCTCCGTACGGCAACGCCTCGCGCGTGATGACCGAGCCTTGATACCTCAATCCAATCACGCCAATACACCAACGTTCGTTCGGTGATTTGGGCGTCGTTTTTTCTTCGGCGTTAGCGGTCCAAGTATATGGCGTCAACGCCCACGCAGCGCAACCGGCCGTGCAGGTGAGGAACGATCGGCGGGACGAGTGGCTTGTCATCGGAGATTCCCGTTAGTTCGCAAATAATCGGTGAATCCAAATTAACCCGAAGCGTCAGCAAGGGCGAGTGCCCCAGGCCACTCTCAGTTCCAAGTGGCCGTTGGACCGAATGTACTCGTGGTCGCTTTCGGGGAGTCCCGCTCTTCGAGCAGTTTGTCGATGACGAAATGGGATCGCCGAGATCCACATGCACAATGCGACGGTCAGGGAACTGAGGGCTGCGAGCGATTCAGCGAGCAGCGGCAGATTGCCCCTCAGTCGCCTCATCCTGGAAGAAGTCGATCTTTCCGGTGACGACATCGTAGAGCGCGCCGACAACGGCGATTCGGCCTTCGTGGACCAGTCGGTTGATCGTGAGGCTTTCCCGTTGGATGCGTTCGACGGTGTGGATGACATTTCGGCGGGCGACGGCTTCGATGAAATTGGCTCGATCATTCTCAGACCATTGCTCCAGATGTTGGCACGATGGCAAATCGATCGCACCTTGTATCTCGCGAATGATCGACTCCAGATGCTGACAACCGGTGGCTTGCTCGGCGGTGGACTGCGAGCCAGCGAGGTTGACGGCGGCCGTCACCGCGCCGCATTGAGTGTGTCCGACAACGACAATCAGCTTCGCTCCGGTGACGGCACAGCCATATTCCATGCTGCCGAGTATCTTATTGCTGATGATATTGCCCGCGATGCGGATGCTGAAAATGTCTCCCAATCCCAGATCGAAGATCAACTCGGATGGCGTGCGTGAATCAATGCAACTCAAGAGCACCGCCAACGGGTGCTGCCCCAAGGCGGTCGCTTGGAGTTGGCGATCCAAATCCCGCGTCAATCGCTTTCCCGTGCGAAAGCGCTCGTTGCCCTCTTCGAGAATCTTCAACACTTGAGCCGGCGTGAACAGCTCTTGCAGATCGCGGGTCGAATAATCCACATATTGAATCTCGTTCTGAAATTGATACTTGTCCCGAAAGCCGCGAAGGCTGACTTGCACGCCGCGGATTGGCGCGGTCTGCTCCTTGAAATCACGAATCAGGCTGAGGATGTCCGGGTCGATGTAGACCGTGTTGGCACCGTCCAACAGGATGTGGCCGCCGCGTGGGATCGAATTGAAGACTTTGTCCAGAGCCGCTCGATTCAGAAAACTGACCTGGTTGGCCAGTTCCACATGCAAGACATCGCCACCCAAATGCCGTTCCACAATGGTCCTGAGCGGCCGCCGCAGATTGCTGCTCAAGCTAAACGCGAGACTGACGGCCAGACCGATCAAGATGCCGATCAGCAAGTCGGTCATTACGATCGAAACGACGGTCAGGATGAACGGCAGGAACTGAAAGTGGCCTTCGTTCCACATCTGTCGAAACAACGCGGGACTGGCCAGCTTGAGACCGGTCACCAACAAAATCGCGGCCAGACACGACAGCGGAATGAAGTTGAGTGACGTCGACAAGAACATCACCGACACCAACAACAACAAACCATGCACGATCGTTGCCAGCTTGGTCTGTCCGCCGGCGTTGATGTTCACCGAACTCCGCACAATCACCGATGTCACCGGCAGACCGCCGATGAGTCCCGCCAGCACGTTGCCGATCCCTTGCGCCACCAACTCGCGGCTGGGCGGCGATGAACGCTGCCGACGATCCAGCTTGTCGACCGCTTCCAGATTCAACAGCGTTTCCAGCGAAGCAACGATCGCAATCGTGATCCCGGCGGTATACACGGCGGGATTCCCGATCTGCGAAAAATCGGGCAGCTTGAGAAACCCCAAGAAGTCCCGCACAGAACTTGAGACCGGCACCTGAACCAAGTGGCTGGCCTCAATCAGCCACTCGTCTCCCCAATGCTCAAACAACCGCGCCAGTCCGACACCCAACAGCACAACAATCAACGGAGCGGGCACGATCGACTTCTTGAGCCTCGGAACCCGGTCCCAGATCACCAGCAGCGCGATCGACACGAGTCCGATGAGGGCCGCGCCTCGATGCAGGTCGCCGATCATTGCCAGGATTTCCGACAGCGTGTTCTCGTGGTCTGGCTGTGAAAACGACATTTCCCCTTCGGGATCGGTGTCGTGTCCCAGGACGTGCGGAATCTGTTTCAGTATCAAGATGACGCCGATCGCCGCGAGCAATCCTTTGATGACGCTGCTGGGAACAAACGCCGACAAAACTCCGGCCCGCGCCAATCCCAAGCCAATTTGGATCAGCCCGCCAATCATCACCGCCAACAAGAACGTCTCGAACGACCCGAGATGTGCGATCTGTGCCGCCACGACCGCCGTCAGCCCGGCGGCCGGCCCACTGACGCTCGTGTGCGATTGACTCAGGACGCCGACGACAAGACCGCCGATGATTCCGGCCAGCAGACCTGAAAATAGCGGGGCGTTCGACGCCAATGCGACACCCAAGCACAACGGCAGGGCCACGAGAAAGACGACCATGCCAGCGATCAAGTCGCTGGGCACTGTGGCTCTCGAAAAAACTTTGGTCTGGGGCATAAATGACTCTTCGATGAATCGAGTTCAGAAAACCTGGACATCGCACGCCGCAAGCATGCAGCGACGAAAAACCGAGAGCGTACCTGCCGATTTTCGGACACTTCTCGCTGAAGCCGACAATCAGCACTGGCAAATCAGCCGGAACGCGCTGGCGTCCGGTTCGTGAGCCAGAACCGGACGCGAGCGCGTTCCGAATGATGAGGCCGTCGGTCTCAACAGTGCAACGGGAGCGCTCGCCCGGCCTGTGAGCCGTGGCCAAGCGGTGCTTCGACCGTCACAGAGAGTCGAGCGACTCGACGTGGCCGCGAGTGAGCGACCGTCGTTCGACCTTGCCCGCGATGACGCCGCTGCCACCGCGAGGCTCCCGCCTGAGCCAGCGAGATTTCGTCCAACTCCGACTCTTCGCTCGACTCCGAGCTTTCGCGAGTCTCGCACGGTTCCTCTTCGGGCTGCCACGACAAGGCCGTCGGCAGACAGGGCTGCCACGCCGCCATCAAGCAACTCAGCCACATCAGCAAATTGGCCAGCGGTCGCGAGGTCAACTTCATGGCTTACCAAATCGTCCAACCTGAGGAACAAAGTTCACACCAGAAATCCTGGATGACTCAGACGGCCGTATTTTGGAGATTCGTCGCCGAGACGCAAGCGGCTTTTGCGAGAAGTCCACCTCGCTCGCCAGGCCCTCAACGCTCCGCTTACTAGGCCATCAATACACTCGCGCAGCGGCGGTGCGGGGTGATGCGAATTAAGTTCGTTTGTTTCCATTTGTGGCTTGATTGACTGGGCCGATTCTGGAACTATGTTGCTCGTTCCATCGACGAATTTTCTTCGGTCCCTTGGGTCACTTTCGTCCCTTCGATGAGGTTGCGAGATGATCGGCCTCGGTAATCTTCGGACACACGACTGCGAATGCCTCCGGCGGCGTGAATTGCTGCAACTGGGGGCATGTTCGGCGCTCGGCTTGTCGCTGCCGCAGTGGCTGGCTGGAGCCGCGAGGGCGGAATCGATCTCGCCGGTGAAATCGGTGCTGCTGTTGTGGATGTGGGGCGGGCCGAGCCATCACGAGATGTGGGATCCGAAACCGAATGCTCCGGCGAAAATTCGTGGCTGTTACTCGCCGATCGCGACGGCCTCGCCGGGGATGCAAATCAGCGAACTGTTGCCGATGTGCGCGGCGAACTCGAAGCAGTTCACGATCATCCGCAGCATGGCTCACGACATGAAGGACCACAATCAGGGTGGCACGGTCGCGCTGACGGGGAGCACGAACGGCTCAATGGCTTCGGGAGCGGTGCCGTTTCCTGGTCGCGTCCGGCCAAGCATGGGATCGCTGGTGTCGTATTTGACTCGACGCCGCTCGGGAGAGTGGCCGGCGTTCACGGCGATCGGACCGAACTGCAAAGTCAGTGGAGCCGATCTGCGCGGGCAGCTCGCCGGAGCGTTGGGAGCGGCTCACGATCCGTTCCGCATCGACAGCTTCACGCACGAAGATGGTTTCAAGATTCCACCGTCGATTGAGCCGATCGCCGGAGTCGCCGGGGCGCGGCTGACCGATCGCAAATCGCTGCTCGCCGGATTGGACGAAATTCAGCGGCGAGCCGAAGCGGCCGATGCGGCGCGGTTTGACGACCTGCAACGCAAGGCGTTCGGACTGTTGACATCGTCGCACGCCAAGCGAGCACTCAACATCGACGAAGAGCCGGGCGAGTTGCGTGAACGATACGGTCACACGGTCTTCGGCCAGAACTGCATTCTCGGCCGGCGGCTGATCGAGTCGGGCGTGCCGTTCGTGCAAGTCAACTGGAGCGGTGATGCCGAAGACGAACAACAAGGCGGCGACGGCGGCTGGGACTTGCACTACCGACTCTTCGAGCGGATGCAGGATCGCTTCTGCCCGATCTTCGACCGCGCCTTCACCGCGCTGCTGAACGATCTCGATTCGCGCGGCTTGTTGGCTTCGACGCTGGTGATCGCAATGGGTGAATTCGGTCGCAGTCCGGAAATCAGCAGCATTGGCGGCCGAGAACATTGGCCGTTCGGCTACTCGTTGGTCGTCGCGGGGGGCGGCACTCCGGGCGGAACGGTGATCGGATCAAGCACGGCCGACGGCGGCTATCCCGCGTCTCGCCCGATTCATCCGGTGGATCTGCACCTCACGGTGTTGGAGAAGATGGGCCTCGACAAACTGGAACTGTTCGTCAAAGGCTCCGAAGTCATCGGCACGCCGATCAGCGAGTTGGGGTAAGTCGATGTCGCGATCCTGTACTGCCGTGTTGCTGTTGTCGTTCTGCTTGCTGCCGGTCGTTCGTGCTGATGAGCCCACGCCGGTCACGCGGCTGACGAAATCACACTTCTCGAAGTTCTTCCTGCGGTATTCGCCGAGCGGTTCGCACATCGCGTACTCACGGCATTACGCCAACCGGCGAGCGGCCAATCAGATTCTGGTTGGGCTGCACCTCGTCAAATCGGACGGCAGCGACGACCGCCGCTTGTTGGCCGAGTTCGATCGCGAGGTGCAGATTCAAGAGCATCCGTCGTGGTCCCCTGACGGCAAGCGGCTCGTGATTTCTGGTGGAGGCAACGACACCGGCAACTCGTCGAAGGACACGCTTGTTTGCGACATGGACTCTGAGTTCAAAGCGACCGGCCTGCGAAAGCTCATTCCCAGCCAAGGGGTGAGCATCGGCGAGGAGCCTTGCTTCTCGCCCGACGGCAAGCGGTTGGTCGCGGTCAGCGCGACTGAGCGGTTGTTCGTCGTCGATGCCGACGGCAAGAACCTCGCTCAGGTATTGCAGGTCGATGGCTCGTACTGCCATCAGCCCGATTGGTCTCCCGACGGCGACTGGATCGCATTCGCGACCGACCGGGACGGCAACATCGAAATCTACAAAGTGCGTCCCGACGGAACGGAGTTGACGCGGCTGACTCGCGCGCCGGGTGTCGATGCTCACCCGCGCTGGTCGCCCGACGGACGCTGGCTGAGCTTCACGTCGAACCGAAGTGGCAACTACGACATCTGGCTGATGCGCGCGGATGGCTCGGACGAGCGGAACCTCACGCGGCACTCGGCGACCGACGATCACGCGGCGTGGTCTCCAGACGGCAAATCGATCGCGTTCGTGTCGATGCGCGACGGCGGCTTCGACATCTATCGCACTCCGGTTCCGGACGAACTGGCCGTGGCCGACAAGCCCGCTCCAAAATCGACCGCGCCGGCCTCCGCTCCAAATGATCTCGTGCTGCACTACTCGTTTGATGACGAGGCGGCGGATGCACGCACGGTGCGCGATCGCGCGGGACGGCATCCGCTGGAACTGGCTGGATCAAAGCTCGTCGCACCCGCAAACAAGAAATCGGGTGCGTTGGCCTTCGACGGCAAGGCGTCGTCCGCTTCCGCCGGCAACGCGACCGATCTGCGGCTGACCGGCCCGCTGACGATCTCACTGTGGGTCCGCCCGGAATCGGCCACCGGCAACGGCTATCTGGTCTCGAAGCACGGCTGGAATATCTACCTCGGCAACGATGCGATCCCGCGATTCGAAACGCGCACGGCCGAAGACAAAGCCTGGGACACGCTCGCCGCGAAGCAGCCGCTGCCACTGAAGGCTTGGTCGTTCGTCGCCGTCGTGTTCGACACGCAGGCGAAACACAAACGGATCTATGTCGATGGCAGGCTCTCGGCCGAAAGCTCCCGAAACGACGGAGCGATCGGAGCCGCCGCCGGCTACCCGCTGGACTTCGGCCACTACGCCGCCACTAAGTCGCAGCCCTTTCACGGCCAACTCGATGAAATCCGATTGGAGCAACGAGCCTTGTCCGCCGATCAAATCCGTCAGGAATTCGAACGGCAACGCAAACTGGTTTTGACGGAATAGGTCAGCCTTTCTAGGCTGACGCAAGTAACCCGAAGCGTGAGCGAGGCCGCATGACGAATTCGTGTCGAATGCGGCTCGCCCTCGCTGACGCTTCAGGTTACGAGATGAGGACCTTCCGATGCTGACGATCCAAGGGACAAGCCAACGAGTTTGCAGCGGCCTGACTCGTCGCGATGTGATTCGCGCGGCGGGGACGGGACTGCTGGGGACTAGCTTGCCGGCGCTGTTGGCGGCGGAAGAGGCCGGAGCAATCGTCGCTCCGAAAGCCAAGTCGGTGATGTTCGTGTTTCTGTTCGGCGGGCCGAGCCAGCTCGAAACGTTCGATATGAAGCCGGGAGCTCCGAAGGAAATTCGCGGGCCGTATCAGCCGATCGCGTCGCGGTCGCCGGGACTGCTCGTCAGCGATCATCTGCCGAAGCTGGCGACGATGTCAGACAAGTACGCCGTCATTCGGACGATGACTCACGGGCAGAACGATCACAACGCCTGCCACATCATTCAAACCGGCCACGAAATGCCTCCAGCAGAACGCGGCCCGGCGCGCGTGAATGCGACCGAGAAGGATTGGCCGGCGTTCGGTTCGGTCGTCGAGTATCTCGATCAGCGCGCCGACGCGCAACGGCCAGCCGACCAGCGCCGTGACTTTCCGAGTTTTGTTTATCTGCCGAACCGGCTCGGACACATCCAAGGCTACGACCGATCGGGGCAGTACGCCGGCTGGCTCGGCCTGGGTTGCAACCCGCTCGCGACGAAAGTCGCCAAGCGGGACGCGAAAGACAATCCGTACTTCCGCGACTGCACCGATGAGGAGCTGACCTTCCGCGTCGAAGGGGTTGAGACGCACGCCGACATGACGCTCGATCGGTTGTCGCGACGCGAGAGCCTGCTGACTCAATTCGACGCCGCAAAGCGCGAACTCGATCAGTCGCGTGGCGTGCGCGACTTCGGCCGGCTGCACGGTCGGGCGATGGACCTCGTCACTTCGGAAAAGATGCGGGCCGCGTTCGACATCCGCCGCGAGTCAGCACCGTTGCGAGACCGCTACGGCCGGCACCTGTTCGGCCAGTCGATGCTGATGGGCCGTCGCATGATCGAAGCCGGCGCGCGATTCGTTACCGTCTTGTGGGATTGCCCAGACGGCTACAGTTGGGACAGCCACCAGCACTCAAACGATGTCGGCAAGCACTTGCTGCCGGGCCTCGATCAAAGCTTGTCAGCGTTGCTGGAAGACATGCAACAACGCGGATTGCTCGACGAGACGCTGGTCGTGTGTCTCGGCGAGATGGGTCGCACGCCTCGCGGCAACGCGAACTGGGGCCGCGATCACTGGGGCTACTGCTTCCCGGCCGTGCTGGCCGGAGCGGGCATTCGCGGCGGCGCGGTCTACGGCCGCTCCGACAAGGACGCCGCGTATCCGCAGGACAAACCGGTCAGCCCGCTGAATCTCGGCGCGACGGTCTTTCACGCCCTCGGCATCTCGCCCGACACCCGCATCCATGACGCTCTCGGCCGTCCCGTGCCGGTCATGGAAGGTGGCCAGCCGCTGACAGAATTGTTCGGCTGAGACGAACCGCGAAAACAACTTCTTGCTGGAGTACCCATGTTTCCGATCCGAACTCTCGGTGTTTTTGTTTTTGCGATCGGACTGTTGGGAGTGGCATCCGCCCAAGAACCAGCCAAGCCGAC
>CAMDRI010000040.1 GCA_945906725.1 Candidatus Kuenenia stuttgartensis
ATTCGCCGACATGCTCGGCACGCTCCGTCGGCTCAGCGTCCGGCAACAGGTTTTGACCTTGGCCCTCGCAGGACCAGGGTCTCGAAAAATCCAACAACTCCTAGAAAACGCGGTGGCCTTGGCCACCTAAAATGCAAAAGTCGAACTAACGTCCCCGGAATTCGCTTCGGTGAGCTGATTCCACAGGTTACGCGACATGCCGACAAGCTGGCGGTCATTCGGTCCATGACTCATGACGACAACGCACACGGCACCGCCTCGCACGTTCGTTGCTTGGGCAGTTGCCGGCTCAGCCGGGGGCCGAGCATGTGTCGCGGCACGATCATCCCGCGCTCGGCGCGATCCTGCATCGACTGCGAGGTGACTGCGGTGAACTGCCTCCCTGGGTGATCTTACCGCGACCATTCACGACCGGTGGGCCACCGTACAAGGGCCAGTCGGCCGGATTTCTCGGAGCGGTCTACGACCCGCTGATGCTCGACAAGGAAAAGAAGGGTTCACTTTCGGATCGCGATTTGAAGCTCGATGCCATTCGCCATCCCGAGGGAATTGACCAGGCGCGATTCGACGCTCGCCGTCGGATACTCGGATCAGCGAATGGCACAGCGACCACGAATCGGGCAGCATCCGCCGAGACGTTGCTCTCCGGGCACTACGACAAGGCGTTCAACTTGATGAGTTCGGGCAATGCGAACCGAGCCTTCGACTTCAGCCACGAACCAGCCGCGTTGTGAGATCGTTACGGACGCAACGAATACGGACAGAGTTTTCTACTGGCGCGGCGGCTGGTCGAATCGGGCGTCCGAGTGGTCAATGTCTTCTGGACCTTCTTCGACGAGAAAGGTTGCCAGTTCAATCTGTGGGACAACCACGGAGCCCCCAACGACGTTTGCGGTATCGACGGTCAACTCAAGGGCGAAGTAATGCTCAAGCATCAGTATTACTGCCCGTCGTTCGATCGGTCGTTCTCGGCATTGCTCGAAGACCTTCAGCAGCGCGGACTGCTGACCGAAACGCTGGTGTCCGTCGCCGGCGAGTTCGGCCGCACACCGCGCATCAACGCCACAGCAGGCCGAGACCATTGGGCTCCGTGCTACACCCAGCTTCTAGCGGGCGGCGGCATTCGCGGCGGTCAGGTCTACGGCGCGAGCGACCGCATCGGGGCCTACTTCAAAGACATGCCGGTGACGCCGGATGACTTTATGGCCACAATCCACCACACCTTCGGCTTCGCTTCGGAATCAGCCGTCTACGACCAGCACAACCGTCCGTACCCCATCAGCCTGGGCACACCAGTGACAGCTCTCTTTTGAAGACATCGTTTGCTGGCAGGATCAACCCTGAAGGACGCATCGCTGACACGGTTCGACCATCACGATCGACGTGAACTGTTCACTGCAAACGAATCCGTCGCTCTCCGGTGAGTCGTACTGACACATTGCGACCTCACCATCGGAACCAATGTCATGGACGCCCCCGGCGAAACACTTGCGCGACGGGAAGGAATTTCGTCGCATCATCCAGCGGGAACATCGGCCGAGCACATCGCGTGTGTCCCAAGCTCCGCAGGTTGGCGCTGGTCGATCCCGGTGCGTCCACGTTGATGAGCTTCGCGCACCACTTCGCGAACATGTGCGGTTCGCAATGCGGCGATTTCACAACCACCACGTCGAAGTGCCGTGGATCTTGTCCGTGGGCGTAGAACCACGAGCGATCGAAGTGGCTGACCGGCCGGGTTCCTACCACCAGCGTGAGGTTCGCCGATTGCAACACGGCCGTCGGTCCGGAGTCCCACGGCCAGCCGAACGATTCGCTGCGAAACTTGCCGTCGGAAAGCAGTCGCACCTGAGCCTCAATTGGCAGCGGCTGGAACCGCGCGGGATCGAATGCTCCGCCGACTGTCGTCCGAATTGTCGCACCAATGCCAGCCGCAAAAGCCTGCCGCACCGTCGCCGGATCGACGATCGGAGCCAGCACTCGACCACGATATTTCTGACTCAGCAGCTCACGCACGATTGCGTTGCTGTCCCCCGACGCGCCGGAACTGGTGGCGTCAGCCGCGTCCATCATCACGACGGTTCCCGATTTGATGTCACCGGCCAGCCGGACGGCGTCGGCGAGACTGGTCAGCGGCACTTGCATCTTTTCGTGATGTTTCCAAAAGCGGTTGGCGAGCTCGATCGCCTGCGCCCGAGCCGCTGCCTCGTCGCCGTCCATCACGACGAAACTGTTTGTGCGGAGTTCGGGGACATCGGTAAACGGATTGCCCCACATCACTCCCGCCGACAGTCCCGCGTCACTGGCTTCAATCTGTGCGGCCAACTGGATGCACTCGCGAATCGAGCCAGTTTCTGTGATCAGTTCATCGCCGCGCACGAGTGCCGGAATCTTCACACGGGCCGTCACCGGCCGAACGCCTCGAGTCAGAATCTTCATCAACAGCGACGCGGCTCGCACTCCGGTTTGAAAGAAATCGACGTGCGGGTAGGTGTGGTACGCAACGACCGCATCGCTGTGTTCCAGCATCCGATCTGTCAGGATGCCGTGCAGATCGAGCGATACGACGAACGGTATCTGCTCTCCGAGCAATCGCCTCGCTTCCTGCAACAGAAATCCCTCCGGGTCATTCTCGTTTTCCGCCTGCATCGCACCATGCATTGAAAAATAAGCGGCATCCACCGGACCGACATCGGAGAGGCTGCTGAGAAAGTCCCGGCTGAACCGCTCAAAACTATCGGCTGACAAAACTCCGCCGGACGTATTGGAACTCGCGCCGAACGTGGGCACAATTTGGACGCGATGGTCTGCGTCGAAGATGCTCAACGCTCCGCTGACTTCCTCGCCGCCCCCGCGGTGATGGTCGAGCAATGCGGTACCGCGCACGACGCGAAAATCTTCGTACTGGCTCGGCACCGGATTGAACGACGAGACTTCTTGTTTGCATTCCGCGATCAGGATTCGAGGCATCGTGAACTCCACTTTGAGAGATTGACCTGTTGTGACTCGCGAGCGGAATCGTGGATGGCCTGCATCTTCCGCATGTAGCGAGCGGCTTCGGTGAAACTCGGACGCACTCGCCAAACCTCGCCGTGGCGAGCGGCTCGGACGGCAGCAAGGAACTCGGCTTCGACCTGCCATTCGTCGCCGACCGTGTCGATCACCTCGCCGGTGGATGACGCAGCCAAATGCAGCACGACTTGTTGGGTCAGCAAATCGACTCGACAAGTGGCAACGGAACCACAGAGCAGGATCTCGGCACGCTCGAAACCGGCGTCGAGTCCCGAATGAAACTCGGTACAGACAACTCCGCCGCTGAGAGTGCCGGTGATCGACACCGTTTGCGGGATTTCGATCGCGATCGTCCGGCCCTGAGTATCGCGCTTGTTGAGCGAGATTGACGTGGTCGCCGTCAACGACAAGTAGTCCCCGCACCAAGCGTTCAACGTCTCGGCGTAGATGCCGACTTGCAAGATGTTGAGTCCCGACAACTCGCGCCGCTCACGCCAACTGATTTCGATCGGATCGCGATTTGCCGCGTTGGCCGAGATCACCGTGACCGACAACAGCCGTCCAAAACGCTCAGAGGCGAGCAGTTGGTGAACCGTGCGCTCCCAACGGACCCGGATCGGTGAAGGGCAGACCATCGCCACTTGCTGCGGATGAGCGTTGGCGGCAGACACCATTTGGACCGACTCGGCGTAGTCCATGCACATCCGCGCTTGGCAGAAGACATGCTTGCCCGCCGCGAGAGCCGCCAGCGAAAGCTCGCAATGCAGGTACGGCCAAGTACCGATGAAGACCGCGTCGATGTCGCCGGCGTCGATGATCTGCTTCGAATTGTCAGCCGTGCGGGCGAATCCCCATTTCTCCTGCACACGGCGACTGCTCTCCTCCGAGCGATTGCAAACCGCGACCAACTCGACGCCCGGCATCTTCGCGAGGTTCGGCAGATGTCGCTGCTCGCAGATGCCACCAGCACCGATGAAGCCGAGGCGAATTCGTTCGAGATCATTCATCATGTCACTCTCCCAATGCGAGCCGCAGTCCAGCCAATTGCTCGGCCAGCGGTGGTGTGCTTCCAGTCAGATAATCGGCGGGTGTCGCGCTCACGACCAGTCGGATGAAACGCGGGCCGGGCAACGCGAGAACGTCCGTCGCCCGCGCTTGCCAATCCGCGAGATCGCGAAATTCCTCAGCCGTCGGAAAGCCGGCGGCTCGTGCAAGACCGGCGTAATCGACGGCGAAACGCGCGGCGGGAGTCTCCTGTCCGCCGGTGATTTCGTAGAGTCCGTTGTCGAGCAGTACGATCGTCAGATTGGTCACACCGCTACCGACGACGGTCACCAGCGATCCCAAACTCATCAGCAACGAACCGTCGCCGGAAATCACCAGTACTTCACGCTGCGGTTGAGCCAACGCCAATCCGACCGCCATCGGAATCGCTCCGCTCATCGTCGACGGGTTGTAATGAAAGTCGAGCGGCCGTCGTCGGAGCTTCGGCCAGATGCGTGCCGAGCCTTGGTTGGTCACGACAATCTGACTGCCGCAACACAGATCGGCCAGAATCCGCAGCGCATCCACAACCGGCATGACGTTAGAATTGTCGTTGAGCATTCGCATCATGGTGCTCCCTCAGCCATCAGAGCGACGCCAGGAGTTCTCGCTGCCTGACAGCGTCGAAAATGCTCTACAAGTTTTGGCTTGTCCGCCGGCTCAGCGATCCATTGGCAATCAAGACCCCACGCCCGCAGGATCGGTTCAGCGAACGTCTTGGCCGAGTCTCGCGACTGCGGCACCAACCAATTTCGAACGCCAATCAACGAATAGATCGGTAGCTTCAAATCGAACAGCACATTCCGCAGCGCGTCCCCCGATTCAAATAACCCGGTCGTCTGCATCACCACCAGCGGCGACTGGCCTCCCAGATGCAACCCCGCCGCCAACGGCCACGCCTCTCCTTCTCGGCAAACCCGAATCAGCCGCAGCCGCGATGACCCAGCCAACGACGCCTCCCAAGGACCAATCGCCGTGTCGGGAATCCACACGACGTGCGTGATCCTCAACTCAGCGAAGACCACTTCAATTTCAGGCCCGGTAAACATCGAGTGTTATTCTCCCAGCCGCGCGGCCGGCAACTGCTCTGGTACGGTGGCGTTCAGGTTGTCATCAAAGTGCATCAGCAACAGGGTTTGAGGATCAGGCTAGAACGGCTCGGTCGTTGGATCGAAGCGAACGGGATTGAAGGTTTGCTGTGGCCCGTATTCGACTTGCAAGTCAGCGTATCGCGCCAAGTTTGAGATTCGCAGTTCGTCGATCGAGAAGGCCGTCCCGGCAATGACGCGGCTGACGAATTCCATCAGACGTTTGGCAGTCTTTGGTCCCGACGATGGGCGAGCGCTGCTGTAACCGTCCCAATTCGCACTGCGGTAGAAGGCCGAGTCACGGCCGTCGATGTAGGTATAGGTGATCGTTCTCTCTGGATCACCTCGATACGGTGCCCAGACGAGCGCGACGTGCGTCCATTTCTCCAGCTTCAGTTTGTTGGAAAGGGGGACCGTGATGACGCCATTCGGCAACAGATTTGGAAGTTTGATCGGCGTCAGCCGCTCTTCCCATTGCTTGCGAACCCAGAACTCAATCGTCCCTTGCCGTTCATCAAAGAGTGGAGACTCGATGCTGTCGATCACGACCTGATCGGGAATGTGCAACGCTTGCTTGGGCACGATCTGCACGGCACTGCCGAAGCGGCCGGGGATGAAAGATTGCGTGAGATCGTGGCCGACACGTCTCGCGTCAGAATAGCCGATTCGAAAATCGGGACCGGCGCGAGACGTGTCGGCCACGGCGGGTGTCACCCAGCACGAAGACTCGGGACGTTCGACAACTCGGAACCAGCCCGGCTTACTGGGCATCTCGATCCGGACCATGTCAGGACGAGATTCCTTCAACTCGAACGTCACTGAGTTACCGCTGACTTTTCCGATCCGCACTTGGCCGTTGCGATCTCGCAGTCTCAAGAAAGCGGCTTCGGCAGATTCGAGTTTGAGGAGTGGCTCGTCCGCCGCAATCGCTAACCAGACTGCTTCGCCCAGCTTGAGCGACAGTGGTTGCGCGGCATTCCAAATCGGCGGTGTCGAAGTATTCCAATCGAGCACCGCTAATTCGAGCTTCGGCGTGAAGACATAATGTCCGGCCGGTGCCATCGCAGGAATAGTCAGACGATGCAGATAGACCTCGTAGTTTGGCAGCAGACCGGCAAAGAAATGATAGCGCGTCCGATACTGGGCAATCCGCTCGCCTTTGGGGCCGGTGTAGAAGCCATCAACCCGCACGCAGGCACGCACCGGGCCAGTCGATTCGAGAACCACGCGACGGTCGATGCCGTCCTTCGCACTCGAAAAGCGTTGGCCGGTTTGATCGAGGTAGAAGTGCTCGCCGTCCACCGCACCAGCCACGACGAGTTCGTCCGGTTCGGTCTGGCCGTCTCCATTGAGATCGGCGGAAATCGTCCGCAATACGGCGGCACCAGCGGTGGAAAACTCGGCGAGCAGTGCTCCGGTTGAGACTGTCACAAACTCATCGCGTGACTCGGCGAGCTTCGTTGCCGACGTCGCTCGCATGATGTCGTCACCGAATTTCAACGAGTATTTGCGTCCCGGTTCGGCGACGAAGTCGATCGTCAGCCACCGGACGCTCTTTCGGTCGGCCTCCCAAGTCGTGGCAACTCGTGCTTGCAGCGGTCGTTCCTGACCACGATCGTCAATCAACCGGCAATGCTCGTCGCTGATCAACTTCCCTCGCGGAAACGGTACACCGGTCGTGATCGGCCAAGCGGCCCTGCGATCGGTGAACGGCTCATCGATGACCAGATCCACTCTGGTCGCCGCCCGCGCGAAGTCCTGAGGAACGCAATGCGGAGCCGTGAGTAGAACGATCGCCATAAAAATCGACGAGCGATGTGGAAGGGCAATTTTAATGACAGCCTCGGGATTGAGAAAGCAAGCGATTCGGCGAGATCAAAGATTTGTGGCAGGTGTGAAGAGTTCTATCAGATGTCGAGAAGCAGGAGCACTCTTCCGGCTCACGAAGCCACCGCATGCAAATCATCATCGAAGCCCAACCGGTGAGTCTCGGTTCCTCCGAGCGAATGACCGTCGCTGTTACAATCTCGCCTCATTCGTCCCACCCCTTTTGAGGAGACAATCATGGACAGTCGCGAAGCGATCAAAATTTCGATCGGCACCGCCGATTTCGTTTCGATGGGTTACATCGCCGATTTGACCGACCAAGATTTGATGCGGCGGCCGCATCCCGGATGCAATCACATCAATTGGCAGATCGGACATCTCGTCACTGCCGAACACCAGCTCATCGAACAAGTGGCACCCGGAGCGATGCCCGCTCTGCCGGCCGGGTTCGCTGACAAGTACACAAAGGAAGCGGCCGTCTCGGATGATCCCGCGAAGTTCGCGACGAAGGACGAACTGCTGCGAGTCGCCAAAGAGCAACGGGCCGCGACGCTCGCCGCGTTGAGCAAAGTCAGCGATGCCGATCTCGATAAGCCGACCGGCTTGGACTACGCCCCCACGGTTGGCGCGATCTTTGCTCTGCAAGGGAGCCACTGGCTGATGCACTGCGGGCAGTGGGTCATCGTCCGTCGCAGTCTCGACAAGCCGGCACTGTTCTAGAACGCGACTTGACTCACACCTTTGAGCGCCAGGATCTGTCGCACTTCGGTCGGCGTCGCGATCTCCAGCGAAAGCTCGGCCAGGATGCCGCGAATCTTGCGAACCTGGTCGGCGTTCGATTTTGCAAGTTCCCCTTTGCCGAGGTAGAGGTTGTCTTCCAGGCCGACGCGTACATTGCCACCCATGATCGCGCCGGTCGTGACAAAGTTCGTTTGGTGCTTTCCGGCGGCAAGGATCGACCAGACGTAGTCGCGGCCGAAAAGCTTGTCGGCGATGCGGCGCATGTGCAGCAGGTTTTCGATATCGCAACCGATACCTCCCAGGATGCCGAAGATCGACTGCACAAAAAACGGCGGCTTGGCCAACCCTCGATCGACGAAGTAAGCGAGGTTGTAGAGGTGGCCGATGTCGTAGCATTCAAACTCGAACCGCGTGCCGCAGCCTCGGCCGAGCTTTTCGAGAATCGTTTCGATGTCGGCGAATGTGTTTTTGAAGATGAAGTCGCGAGTTCGTTCGAGGTACTGAGTCTCCCACGGATGTTGCCAATTCGAAAATTTGTCGATCGCAGGAAACAAACCGAAGTTCATCGAGCCCATGTTGCACGAGCACATCTCCGGTTGCAGCCGCAACGGCGCGGCGAGCCGCTGCTCGACCGTCATGTTGTGCCCGCCACCCGTCGTGATGTTGATGATCGCATCGGTGCGCTGCTTGATCTGTGGCAGGAATTCCAAAAAGACTTCCGCGCTCGGCGTCGGACAGCCGGTCTGCGGTTCGCGAGCGTGCAGATGCAAAATCGCCGCACCGGCTTCGGCCGCCTCGACCGCGCTGGTCGCGATTTGATCGGGAGTGATCGGCAAATACGGCGACATCGTCGGTGTGTGAATCGCACCCGTGACCGCGCAAGTGATGATGACCTTTCGAGTCGCTGCCATCGCTGTTCTCCCGGCTGATTAGTCTGCTGCGGCGGCTGCCGGCCGCAGGATCGGGCGAGGATCGTAACGGCAAGTGGCGGATGCGTCTCGTCCGCCATCGGCGGATCGGCATCGGAATGTTGCGACCGCGTTTGGAAAACTGTGACGGTCGCGTTGACACGTCCGATCCGGAAAAGTTTGTGCCCCCTGATTCGCCTGCCGATGCTTCGCAGCCCGCAAAGTCGTGAAGCGGTTTTTGGCGGACGCCGACGATCGTGACGATCGGATCAATTGTTCGTATCCGCTTCGACGATCCCGGAAGAGCTGAAGCTCGCGACATTGGTCGCAATCCGACCGGCAAGGACGCCGCACATGAGTCGATACTCGTCGAAACTGCCCCTGGTGCCATGCGCCCACAATCGTTGGCATGCGCTGAGCATGTGCTTCTTTGCGTCGCTGGCTCTCGTGGGCTGTTCACACTCGTCCTCCACGACAGGGCATTCGTTTGCAACAAAACAACCAGAAGCCGACGGGGACACGGTCTCTGTTTTTAGCACGGTGGGTTGGACTGATACCGGCATCGAGGTCACGGAAGGGGAGCCGATTTCGATCTCGGCCAGCGGCCGTGTCGTCGTGCGACAATCCGATCGTTGGGGACAGAAGTTCGAAGCGACCGTCAATCCGGAAGGGACATTCCTCGTTCACGACGGAATCCAAGATCAGAAATTTCCCCTGCCGAGCGGCAATCACGGCCCGGCTCCCTGCTTCTGCCTGATCGGTCGGATTGGCGATGACGGCAAACCGTTTTTCGTCGGCAAGACCAAGAGCTGGCCGGCATCCGCGAGTGGCCAACTGCAACTTGCGGTCAACGATTTCGATCCCAGCGACAGCGAAGGTGCTTTTCACGTGCAGATCACGAGGCCGAAACTCGTGCAGCCGATGGCCTATGAAGAGGTCATCCCCACAACCGACAACAACGGCTCGCCGATGTCAAATTGCCAAGCGGTCGTTTTCTATGTCGATGGTCTGCGGCCCGACGTCGTGCGCGAGATGGCGACGATGGGACACCTGCCGAACATCAAGTCGCTGTTTCTGGACAATGGGTGCTGGATGTCCAACTGCTTCACGGCGTTTCCATCTGACACGATCACCTCAAACGGGACGATGTGGACCGGCTGCTTCTCCGACCGTCACGGCTTGAAAGGTCAAGTGCGGTTCTGCCGACAACGGCTTTCGTCACAATCCTATCTCGATCCACTCGGTCCCAGCCGCAGTGCGCGGTTGCTGTCGCCACAAGGACTGGATCGAGCACTGGTCGACGGCCAATCGACCGCGCGAAAGATGATCTACGGCCACAAGGAAGGTCATCACTGGAAGCACTCGCTGACCAGCGACATCAAACCGTTGTACGAACTGCTGCGCAGCGAAGGACGCGACTGGGCAACCGGCGTATTGCCCATCATGACCGAAACGCCGCCACCACTGTGGAGCCGCAGCCTCGCCCGAACCGTGCCACACTTCCAAGCCAACGACGCCTGGCAGTACATCGACGATGCAAACGCCAACTACGCCGTACGACAACTCATGCCGCGTGAGCAACCGGTGATGATCGTCTGGCTCCCGGAAACGGATTCCGTCAGCCACAAAGAATGTCGAGGCCAATTCGGTGCGACGCGGCGTACGATCGCTCGTGCCGATCAGCTCATTGGGCAGATCGTGGCCGAGTTCAAAGCTCAGGATCGGTTGCGCTCGACCTACTTCTGCCTTGTCAGTGATCACGGACATCACGGGGGACGAACGGGACACCTGTCGCTGTTCGACTTTGCTCACGAGTTGTTCTATCGCCCGCGAGAGCTCGACGCTGACGGACGCTGGATCGGCGGCGGACTGGGCGTCACGGTGCGACAACATCGCGAACGAGCTCATCACGATGGCGACGGCGGTCGCGAGTTCGTCTTCATCGACGGTGACTCCGACGGAGCCGCCCGCATCTATTTTCCGAAGGGCCATTATCGCAGCGGAGACTGGTCCGGCCCGAATCGCCCCGCAGACTTGCTGACCTATCGGCTTGCCGAGCATTTGCCGCCGATCAATTTGGTCGACTTCCTCGCCCGCGCGGAATTCAACAACCCCGAAGGTCAACAGCAAGAGCGCGGCCGCAATGAGCCGGACAGATTGTTTGATGAGTCTGCGAATCGTCAACGAGCGATTGACCTCGTGCTGATGAAACTCGGCGAGAACTCGGTGCTCGTAACGACCTCCGACCGCGGATCAGCCATCATCGAACGACGGCCGATCGATCGCACGGCGACCGATGCGATCCGCTGGGAATTGCGATACTCCGTCGTCAACAACGTGCAGCCGACCGCCGATGGGCAAGTCACATTCGACGTCGTCGAGAATGCGCTGCGCGATCCGCTCGGACTCACGCAAGCGGTCGATGGCAGCTTCCTCCGCGAATGGCACAACGAACGCGAGTGGCTCGAAGCGCAGACACCGACTCAATACCCCGACTCTGTGGTCACGCTCTCAAGGCACATGCTCTGGCAGAGCAACATCGCTCCCCAAGAGGCCGATGCCGCTCCCGACTTGGTCATCACCGCACGCCCTGGTTGGTATTTCGGCAACGACAGCTCACCCGGCACGATGCACGGCTATCCGCTGGCTGACTCGATGCGCGCCTGCATGTTCGTCGCCGGCCCGAACATTCGCCGAGGTGCCCGCATCGACTCCCCCTGCCGATTGGTGGACCTCACGCCGACACTGCTCGACATGGTGGGAAGCGAGACTCGCATGGATCACTTCGACGGCCAGCCGATTCACGCGATCTATCAACCCACGACGCCGCACTTGCCGACGCCGATGTTCTCGAAGCACATTCAGCAAGTGCAGCTGCCGATCCAAACTGCAGCGGCGGATGATGCAGACGGGCTGGCCTCGAAGATCGAACAGCTCGGCAACAACGGTGACATTACCCTAACCTCCGGCCAAGTCATGCGAGCCGTCTTCTGGGACTCAGTCGATCTGAAGGCGTGGCAGCCGGTCAGCTACAAACCGGTCGCCGAGTACCCGGACCAGCCGCTGACGATCAACCATCCCGCCAGCCCCTATGACCTCAACAATCTCGCCTACAACGCGGTGCTGCTCACCGAACTGAGCGTCTTTCGAATCATAGACGATGTGATTTCACCGCTGACTCGCGGCCGCAAACCTTTCATGACCGCGACTGATCGAGTGGACTTGCTGTTGCGACACCACCGCAGCGCCTGGGTCTCCGAAAGCGCGAACGTCATCGATCTGACCAACGCGACGATCTGGGATTACCAGTTCTCCTCGCAAACCAACATGCGCCGCATCGACTCTGCTGTCGACTACGTCCAGCACCGCAGCCAGGACATCGAACGCAAGGTCGCCGACATCGCTGAGCAACCGGAGATACCCGGCTCGCGTCTGCTGCACGGTTCCGTCAATGCCACGCAAAAAGGATTTTGGAATGTTTATGGCTTCGTCCAACGAATGCTCGGGCAATTTCTCGACGAGACACTGATACAAGGCATCGAGAACTCGACGGATCGCACGTTGAATGCCGCCCGCCCAATGCCCGCGGAAGTTCGATCGACTCGTCGTCAGGAACCAGCCGATCCTGAACGGCGCTGATAAGCCTCTTCCCGCTCGACCCGCTCAATCGCCGACAGAATTCCATCCCATGTGTGCTGGGTTGCCTCAGCGGAGACCGGCAAACCGATTTCCTGACACACGGCCGAAGTCACGGGACTGATACTGGCGATCCGAATCTTTCCGCCAAGTCGCGTTCGCGCCGCCTCTGGAACCAATCGCACCACGTTTCGAGCAATTGCCGGACTGCTGACTCCAATCCAATCAAGTTGCCCAGCAATCAATCGCTGATTCATCTCATCCGGCCATGAGACCACGTCCCGATGTTGATAGACGACGACCTCTTCAAGCCGCGCTCCCGCCGCCGTCAACTCCGTTCGCAAGACCTCACGCACGCGATTGGCTCGCGCCCACAAGACTCGCCGACCACTCACCTGCGGGCACAATGCGGCAGCGAGGTGCTCCGCCCGATATGACTCCGGCACAACATCCGCCCGCAATTGGAATTCGTTCAACGCGGCCGCCGTCGAGGGACCAATTGCCGCCAGCCGTGCTTTCACCAGCCATCGTGCATCACCGCCGAGTTCCCACATCCGACCCAATAACGCCCGCACACCGTTCGCACTCGTGAAGACGATCCAGTCGAACTTGCCAACGCGCCGCAGCATGCTATCGACGGAATCCCACGACTCCGGTGCCTCGATCTCCAACGTCGGCATGAGGACCGGTTCGGCACCCAATTCAAAGATCCGATCGATCTGTAAATCCGCTTGCTCATCCGCGCGCGTCACACCAATCCGACGACCGAACAACGGACGTTTCTCAAACCACGCTAGTCGTTCTCGCTGTTGCACGCATTCGCCGACGATGATCAACGACGGCGGACGCAAACCCGCCGATGCCACTTGTTCGGCTATCGTCACCAATGTTGCCGTCACGGTTTGCTGCGACGGCCAACTCGCATGACTGATGACTGCGACCGGCGTGCTGACATTCTTTCCCGCCGTGATCAGTGAATCCGCGATCTGCTTGAGACGATGCCAGCCCATGTAGAAAACCAAGGTTCCCGGAAACGCCGCCAGGACTTTGTAATCCAAACTTGAAGCGTCCTTCGTCGGGTTCTCGTGCCCCGTGATGAACGCGACCGCTGACGCGTGATCGCGATGCGTTACCGAGAAGCCGGCGTACTCCCCCGCAGCAACCGCTGCCGTCACCCCCGGCACGACTTCAAACGGAATCCCTGCCTCTGCCAACGCGGCCGCTTCCTCGCTGCCCCGTCCGAATACAAATGGATCGCCACCCTTCAGACGAACAACGATCTTTCCCAACCTGGCGGCCGCCATGAGCCGCTGATTGATTTCCTCCTGATCCAAATGCCGCTCGCCCCCCGCCGATACGCGACACGTTCGCTCGGCCTTCGCTTTCGAGTGGCGCAGCAAAATCGGATTCACCAGACCGTCGTACAAGATGACATCCGCCCGCCGCAGACATTCCAACCCGCGCAGCGTCAACAGCCCCGGATCTCCCGGCCCTGCTCCCACCAAATAGACTTTTCCGACGGACGCAGACACGAGCAGCCTCACACCAAGACAAGTTTTCCGCGCAGCGTATCGGTGTCACCACCAACGAAAAAGCCCGATGGCTTCGCAGCCACCGGGCTTGAGATCAATTCTGCCGTTGAGTTACGACTTACCCTCGACCGTCAGACGAGTCAGCTCGCCGACGAATTCCAAGAACGCCAACTGGGCTGCATCACCCAATCGACGCTTCGCGATGTGAACCACGCGAGTGTATCCACCCGGTCGATCCTCGAATCGCGGAGCAAGTTTCTCGATCAACAAAAGGACGACGTCGTTGCTTCGCAGCACATCGAACAGCCGGCGACGATGATGGATGTACTTGCCTTGCGCTTTAAGCCAAGCCTGACCTGCGTCTGTCGCTCGCCAAGCTTTGTATTCGTCGCTGCCACGAGCATGCGGGCAAGCAATTTGATTAGCGTCATCCCGACACTTCTTCGCTTTCACAGCCGTCGTGACCAGCTTCTCGATAAACGGACGAACTTCCTTGGCTTTCGCCAAAGTCGTCCGAATTCGGCCATTCGCCTTGGCGGCCCCGGCGGCCTCTTGATCGCAGGTCAGGATCAAACAGCGAGCCATATTGCGCATCAGTGCATGACGATGCGAACTATTTCGTCCCAGATGTCGGCCGCGAAGTCTGTGCCGCATGATCGATCACCAAAATCTTTCTACATCTCAGTTCGCCGGTTGTCGCTCTTTGCCCGGCATGTTCCGACCGATCGCTACCTCGCGGCGAGCGACCGGGACATTTTCATCCCCATTCGGAGACCAATCACACTCAAACGCTCACGGACCTCAACCAGCGTGGTTTCGCCGAAGTTCCGCACTTGCAACAACTGGTCCTCACTGCGAGTGACCAAGTCGCGAATCGTGTTGATCCCTTCCGATTCCAGACAGTTGGTCGCGCGAACCGATAAGTTCAACTCCGCCAAACTTTGATTAAGCTTCTCTTCCAATTCCAAATCGACGGGTGAGTACCCGGTCGAGTCCAGCATGCCACGCAGTCCGCCTTCGGGACTGATCTCAGCACCCGCTTCACGAAACGAGACAAACGGAGTGAGGTGCTTGCGAAGAATTTTCGCTGCCTCCACCACAGCCATCTCTGGAGTGATAGTCCCGTTTGTCCAGACTTCCAGATTCAGTTTGTCGTAATTCGTTCGCTGACCGACTCGGCAATCTTCGATCTTATACCGCACACGAACGACCGGTGAGAAAATCGCATCCAGCAACAGAAGTCCCGGTTCCTCGTCATGCGACGCATGATGCTCGGATGCCGGGATGTAGCTGCGTCCATTCTCAACGGTGAGTTCCATGTTGAATGGCACGTCGTCGGTCATCGTGGCGATGATTAAATTCTTGTTGAGCACTTCAACCTGGTCGCTGCAAATAATGTCACCGGCGGTCACGACGCCACGCTGATGCCGCTCGATTCGCAACGTCTTCTGCGTGGAACTGTGATTTTTGACCACGACCGATTTGATGTTCAAACAAATGTCAGTGACGTCTTCGACCACGCCGGGAACCGTCATGAATTCGTGCTGCACCCCTTGGATGCGCACTTTCGTAATCGAACTACCTTCCAAACTAGTCAGCATGATCCGCCGCAGGCTGTTCCCAATTGTCGCTCCGAATCCGCGTTCAAACGGCTCGGCGACAAACATGCCATACATCGGAGTGGCCGTCGTCGGGACCAACTGCACCCTGCTCGGAAGTTCCAGACCTCGCCAACGAATACGCATTGCCAACCTCCACGTAAAACCGAGTCACAATCTCAAACATACCCCTGCTCAGGCCATCCAAAAAAGCAAAACTACACGCGACGCTTTTTCGGAGGACGACAACCATTGTGCGGCAACGGAGTGATATCCTCGATCGATCGAACTACGATGCCAGAACTTTGCAATCCAGTAATTGCGCTTTCACGGCCGGAACCGGGACCGTTTACACGCACTTCCATTTCGCGGACCCCGAACTTGGCAGCACGTTCTGCACAGATTTCCGCAGCGCGTTGAGCTGCGAATGGCGTACTCTTCCGACTGCCCTTGAAGCCAGCCGTCCCGGCCGTCGCCCAGCAAAGTACGTCTCCTGCCGGATCGGTAACAGTCACGATCGTATTGTTGAAGGTTGCCTTGATGAAGGCGATCGCCTTGTTAACGTGCCGCCGAACTTTTTTCTTGCCTGCTGCCACAGTTCCGCCTCTCTGGTGATTTCGTTGGGATGCCGCCCTTTGGCGGTCGGTCCATGAGAATCAATCCAAATCGCTAGCACCCAAATCAGTGCTTCATATCCTTAACGCCCTTCTTACCGGCGACGGTCTTCTTCACACCTTTTCGAGTTCGCGCATTCGTACGCGTCCGTTGGCCTCGCACCGGCAAGTTGCGGCGATGCCGCGTCCCGCGATAACTCTTAATGTCCTTCAGTCGACCAATGTCTTGCTGGATTGCGCGGCGCAACTGACCTTCGACCATCACTTCCTTGTCGAGGAAGCCGTTGATCTTGGCGATATTGTCGTCAGTCAGTTGAGAAGCCTTGATCCGCGGATCGATGCCAAGTTGATGGCACAACCGCAGTGCGACCTTCTGACCGACGCCATACAGGTACGACAATGAGATATAGACGAACTTGTCGTTCGGAATATCGACACCTTGAATACGAGGCATCGCGGCTCCTTTTAACCTTGTCGCTGCTTGTGACGTGGATCGAGACTACACACAACGTACATGCGACCACGACGCCGCACAATTTTGCAGCCTTCGCAGATGCGCCGAATACTCGACCGAACCTTCATGACAACCTCAAGACTTCCTAGCCCTCAGTCAGACCAGCCTGATTCCGCACCAGCAGATGGCTATCGATGCGCGAGATCAGATCAATGGACACTGACACCACAATCAACAACCCCGTACCGCCATAAAAACCGGCGATGACGGGATCCACATTGACCACTTTGCTCACAATGCTCGGCAGAATCGCCAACAAACTCAAGAATCCTGCTCCCACAAAAGTCACACGAACGATGACTTGCTCCAAATACTTCGATGTACGTTCTCCAGGGCGATATCCCGGAATGAAACTACCATAGTCCTTAAGATTCTGAGCGATTTCTTTAGGATTGAAAGTGACCGCAGCCCAGAAATACGAGAAGAAGAAAATCAATCCCGCGTAACTCAAATAGTACAACGCCGGCAAACTGACGAATTGATTGAAGTACGGAATGTCGAGCCGCATCAACAATTGATTATGCAGATAGCTGGGGATCATCAACAGGCTCGAAGCGAAGATGATCGGCATGACGCCCGATTGATTCAGCTTGAGCGGAAGAAACTGCTCGGAACCGCCAAACATCCTCCGACCGCGAACATGTTTCGCGCTTTGCACTGGGATTCGCCGCTGAGCCTGCGTGACAAACACCACGGCCAGGACAATCACCACAAACAAGCCGACGAGCAGTAAAATCCGATCAATCCCGTTGTCAGATCCGATGGACATCCCCCGCTCAAGTAAAGGTCTTGCAAGATTAAAGACTGCAGATGGCATCTGAGCCATGATACCGGCCATGATCAACAAACTGATCCCATTGCCGATTCCAAAGGCGTCAATTTGCTCGCCAATCCACATCAAAAACATTGTTCCAGACGTCATCATCACGGCAGTCGCAAGATGGAAGAGAAACGTGTCGTACTCGGCCAATACCATGCCTTGGCCAGTCACGCTTCCAGCCGACATCGCCTTCACCCAAAAGAAGCTCTGTAAAAGACTAACGATCACTGTGATTTGCCGAGTGAGTTCATTGATCTTGCGCCGTCCGGACTCGCCTTCCTTCTGAAGGCGTTCCAACGGAGGATAGACGGTCGCCAGCAATTGGAAGGCAATCGAGCAGGAAATGTAGGGCATGATCCCCAGCCCGAAGATTGTGCTGTAGCCAACCTGTGAAGCGGAAAACAGGGACGCCGTTTGCAGAATCTGTCCGAGCGGACCGCCACCGCCAGACTGTAGCTTTTCAATGTTCTGCTGCACAAGTTCTTGGTTGACGATCGGCAGAGGAACCCAAAATCCCATGCGATACACCGCTAGCAGCACTACTGTCAGCAGTAGCTTGCGACGAAGATCAGGGATCGACAGGATCGCTACGAGTTTCTGGATCATCACTCACTCAGAGGGTTTTGCACCCTCGCGTCGAACTCCGTGTGTTGGCCACACGGACAACATCATCAACTAGCTCAGCACCACATTGCCGCCAGCCGCTTCAATTTTCTGGGCCGCACTGCGGGTCACATGACTCGCTTCAACGGTCAATGCCCGAGTCAACTCACCTCCACCAAGCACTCGCACGATTTGACTGCGCCGCGGAATGAGTCCGGCCGAAATCATTGCGTCCATGTTCACCACCGAAACTCCAGCGTCCAGTTTCTCGAACGCCCCGATGTTTACGATCGCGATCTTCTTCTGTGCCGAATAGTCTCCAGCCGAGAACCCACGTTTCGCGACCTTGCGAAACATCGGCATCTGGCCACCTTCTTTGACTAAATATCCTTTGGCACCCGAGCGAGAGCTTTCGCCCTTGTGTCCTCGACCGGAGGTCTTCCCGTGACTGCCGATGCCACGCCCAATGCGCTTGCGATTGGGGCCTTGACGGCCGGCTGCAGCGGTGATTTCGTGAATGTGCATTTTTAACTACTTCCCGAAACAGATGCTTCTACAATTTCACGCCGCGCAACCGAGCCACTTCATCGCGAGTCCGCAAAGACTTGAGCGCTTCGAACACCGCTTTGACCAACGTCAACGGGCAATTCGAGCCGAAGCTCTTCGTCAACACGTCGGTGATGCCGACCGCGTTCATGATCGAGCGAACCGAGCCACCGGCAATGACGCCAGTTCCGGGACTGGCTGGGATCAACACGATGCGGGATGCTCCGAAACGCCCTTCGACTCGATGTGGGACAGTTTGATGAACGACTTGGACCTTGATGCGCGTCCGTTCGGCAGCACGAGTCGCCTTTTCAACGGCGATCGGAACCTCCGGCCCCTTGCCATATCCCCAGCCAACTGTGCCGCGACCGTCACCGACCACGACCAAGCCCGCGAAGCTGAAACGCCGACCTCCCTTGACGACACAGGCGCAACGCCGAATTTGCAGTGTGTGTTCGACACTGTCGGATCGATTTTCTGATCGGTTGTCGGATCGTTTTTCTGCCACAGTTCCCCTCACGATTCACTCAGCTAAAACTGTAAACCTGCTTCACGAGCTCCGTCGGCCAACGCTGCGACACGCCCATGATACTTGTACTTTCCCCGATCAAACACGACGCTGGTGATACCCTTCTGAGCACATCGCTCGCCGAGCGTCTTACCAACGACAGTCGCTGCCACAACGTTTCCGCCGTTCTTCAATTGGCCGCGCAAATCCTTTTCGGCACTACTCGCGGCAGCGACAGTCTTACCAGACGCGTCATCGATGACTTGCGCGGAGATGTGCTTATTACTGCGGAACACCGACAGGCGCAATCGGCCGCTCGCAGAGCGGCGCACTTGATTGCGCACGCGCCACGTTCGGCGTTGTCGGCTTCGTTGAAGAGATTTTGTGATCGACATGTCCACACTTCGTTGCAATCGGGCGCCGATACCACGCCGAATCTGTGTTTGTTAGAAGTTACTTGGCTCCCGCGCCAAACGCCTTGCCAGCCTTACGGCGGATGAACTCGCCGGCATACTTGACCCCTTTGGCTTTGTATGGATCGGGTACGCGCGACGCACGTACCTGAGCGGCGAATTGACCGACCGCTTGCTTATCAACTCCGGAAACGACCAAGTGCGTGTTGTCCGGAAGAGTCACGGTAATATCGGCGGGAACGTCGAACGCAACAGGCTTTGAGTAGCCGACCGAGAGTTCCAACCTCTTTCCCTTGAGCTGTACCTGATAACCAACGCCGTTGAGTTCCAGTCGCTTCTCAAAACCAGAATGAACCCCAGTGACCGCATTGTTGACGAGTGCCCGATAGAGGCCGTGCAACGCTCGCTCATTACGACCAGTGCCATTCACCGAGACATTCAACAATGTTCCTTCCTTTGCGACACTGACCACAGGATGCAACGACACCGAAAGTTTGCCCTTCGGGCCGCTCGCACTAACCTGACCGCCAGTCACATCAACAGTGACGCCGTTCGGAACAATCACAGGCATTTTTCCAACTCGTGACATTTCACCGCCCGCACTAATTTCTTGTCGGGCAGGTCTTCAACCTGCCAAGTTTTTTGGTGACAGGTTGAAGACCTGCCCCGTGAATTTTCTACCAAATCTCCAGTAGCGCCTCGCCCCCGATTCCTTTTTCCTTCGCTTCACGATTGCTGAGCACGCCTTGATTCGTCGAGAGGACGAGCACACCCATCCCGCCAAGCACCTTCGGCATGTTCTCGCAGCCAAAATAAATTCGGCGACCCGGCTTGCTGACACGCTTGATACTCCGAACCACACGCTCGCCACTTGGACCGTACTTCAGATTGATCCGCAATGTGCCCCCGGGAGCACTCTCGTTTGCGTGCGACTCGAAGTCCCAAATGAAACCTTCACGCTGAAGCGCGGCCGCAATTTGCACTTTCAAATTCGAGGTTGGAACGTCCACATGCGTTGCCTCGACTTGCAGGCCGTTGCGGATTCGAGTCGCCAAATCGCTTATCGGGTCAGTCATCATAATGAATTCACCTACTTACCAACTCGCCTTTTTGACACCGGGGATCATGCCGTCCAGCGCCAAATTACGGAAACAGATTCGACAAAGCTTAAACTTTTGATACACCGCGCGCTGACGACCACACATCTGGCATCGGCTCTCACGCCGTGAGCTGAATTTCGGAGTTCGTTTTGCTTTCGCAATATGTGCTTTTGTTGCCATTACTCACCGACCTTGAAGACTGATTATTTGCTGCTGAACGGAATCCCCAACTCGGATAGTAACGCTCGCCCTTGATCGTCTGTGCGAGCGGTCGTGACAAATGTGATATTCATTCCCTGAGTGAACGCGACTTTGTCTGCCGGGATTTCCGGAAAAACCATCTGCTCTGTCAATCCTGTTGAGTAATTGCCGTGACCGTCGAATGACTTTGGATTCAACCCTCGAAAGTCACGCACACGCGGCAACGCGAGCAGGATGAATCGATCGAGAAACTCGTACATTCGGTCACCACGCATCGTCACGGCACAGCCGATTTCCATGTTCTCTCGAAGCCGAAATGCCGACACAGCGATTCGAGACTTTCGAATACTCGGCTTTTGGCCGGTAATCATTCCCAGGTGCGAAACGGCTTCTTCAAGCCGCTTACGATCCTGGGTCGCTTTGCCAACACCCATACTGACAACGATTTTTTTTAATCGAGGTACGGCATGACGATTCTTGATCCCCAGCTTTTCGGAAAGCTTCGGAATAAGTGTCTCGTTGTAAACTTTTCGCAAACGGGCCATGACGACTTACCGCATCAACTAGAGGAACTTCTGGCAGCGGCTGCACACGCGACGCTTCGCACCATCAACCACTTGGCTCTTCACCCGCACGCCCCGATTACAGCTGGAACAATGCAATGCGAGGTTTGACACATCAATCGCAACGGGAATCGTCACACGCCCCCCTTGCGGACTTTTCGGATGCCCTCGTTTGACATGCTTCAGGGCACTGTTGATCCCTTCAACGATCGCTCGTCTTGAACCTCGGTCGATCGACACAATCTTTGAGGGACCTTGGCCGCGAAAGTTGCCGCTTAACACCACAACCATGTCTTCTCGACGCAACTTCATGACTACACCACTTCCACAGCCAAGCTAACGATTTTCATGAATTTCTTGTCTCGCAACTCGCGAGCTACCGCCCCAAAGATGCGTGTTCCACGCGGGTTGTTGTCCGCGTCAACCAACACTGCGGCGTTGCTATCAAAACTGACATATCCACCGTCGTCGCGTCGCATTTTTTTCTTCGTGCGCACAATGACCGCTTTCACAACCTGCCCCGATTTAACCGCACCCCCCGGAAGCGCCTTCTGAATACTGGCCACTACGATGTCGCCGATTCCCGCCGTTCGACGGTGTGTCCCGCCAAGCACCTTAATCGTACGCACCGTCTTGGCACCGGTATTGTCAGCGATGTCGAGCACTGTCTGCATCTGAATCATAAGTGACTCATTTCAACTTGCTTGATTGGCGTCGAACTATTGAGAACTACTTCGCTACGCGAGAAACGACCCGCACCAACTCCCACCTCTTCCGTTTCGACAACGGACGAGACTCGACCAGTTCGACGATGTCTGAGAGATTCGCCTCTTCTTTCTCGTCGTGGGCCAAGCAGACGGTTTCGCGGCTAATAAATTTTCCCGTGACTTCGTCCTTCACGCGCCGAGGAATCGACACGCGAATCGTCTTTTGCATCTTGTCCGAGGTGACTCGTCCAGTGACTCGCCGCTTCATTGTTATCTGCCCTTCTCGCCTACTTCTGATTCAACATGGTCAAGGTTCGAGCTAAATCTTTCCGGATTTGTCGGCGACGCTTCGCCTCTGCGGCATTCGCAGCGACCGTGGCGACGTGATGCAACAATTCCAATTTCAGCGCGACTTCCGTCTGCTGCAATTGCTCCACTGTTTGAGTTCTCATTTCTTTCGCTCTCATCAGATCCAACCTATCTACATCCAAAACAACTTGACAGTCCGATGGATGTTTGGCACTCGCTTATCTCGCATGCCGCGCAACCAATGACACACGCAGCGGAAGCTTATGGGCGACGCGTGCAAAGCAATCACGAGCCGCAACATGCGAAACCCCCGCTAATTCAAACAATATCGCACCAGGCTTAATGACCGCCACCCAGTGGTCCGGCTCGCCCTTACCCTTTCCCATACGAGTTTCCAACGGTCGCGCAGTAACCGATTTGTTCGGGAAAATGCGTATATACAACTTACCCTCACCACGAATGTATTGGTTCGCAGCGATGCGGCAAGCTTCGATGGTAGTCGCAGCGATGTGGCCTGCGTCCAAAGACTGAAGGCCCCAATCACCAAAAGCGACTTTCGCACCGCGGCTTGCGTTACCTCTTATGCGACCTCTTTGGCTTTTGCGGTGCTTGACCCGCTTCGGCATTAACGCCATTTGTGCTCACTCCGTCTACGAACGGTCCATTGTCGATCCAAACCTTGCAACCAATAGTGCCCTGAGCCGTCTTCGCGACCGCGAAGCCGTAATCAATACATCTCAAAATCGTGGACAGTGGGATCGAGCCACGAATCGCCTTTTCAGTGCGGGACATTTCCGCCCCACCCAATCGACCTGACAACTGCACTTTCACACCCAGTGCACCGGATTCCATGACGGTATCCATCGACTTCTTGATCGCCCTTCGAAAACTCGTCCGCTTCAGCAATTGCTGAGCAATTTCTTCAGCAATCAGAATCGCATTACGAGCTGGTTGAGCGACTTCAACGATCTTCAAGTCCATGCGACGGCCAGTGAATTCCTCCAACTCCGCCTTCAACTTGTCCACTTCTTGGCCTTTGCGGCCAATGATAATTCCAGGACGAGCGGTATGCAGATGTACGATCACTTGATCGCGAGTTCTTTCGATTTCGATCCGTGGAATTCCCGAATATGGGTACTTATTGAGAATGTACTTCCGCAGCCGCAGGTCTTCTCCTAGCAGCGCGCTGAACTCTTTCTTCGATGCGTACCACTTACTCCTCCAGCTTTCGGTAATGCCGAGCCGGAATCCTGTAGGTCGAACTTTTTGTCCCATAACTTGTCACTCACTGCGACTAGAATCACCAAACTCACTCGAGTTCAACTTGAGGCCAACCCAAGCTCGACTACGACAACTCCGGCACGTCCACCGCCATGAAAATGTGCGACAATCTCTTCCGAATCACAAACGCCTGACCGCGCGACATCGGACGGATCCGACGCATGATCGGGCCGGTTCCAATCTCTACTTTACTGAGCACCAAGTTGTCCGCGTTGCGAACGCCCCGATCTTCGGCATTCGCCACCAATGACGCCAAACACTTTCGCAAGAGCTTCGCGCCACGGTTTGGCAAGTATTCCAGCGACTGTTGGGCCGCACGAATCTGCTGGCCACGGATCAAGTCAGCCGTCGGTTTCAATTTGCTCGACGAAACGCGAACAAATTTCGATTCACTACGAATTTGAGCCATGACTATCGCCTCGCGACTCTACCGGTACTTACCAGTAGATTCACATCGTTACTTCTTACCCCTCGCACCATGCCCGCGAAACGTCCGCGTCGGAGAAAACTCACCAAGCTTATGGCCTACCATCTCATCCGACACGTACACCGAAATATGCAGCTTGCCATTATGGACCAAAAAAGTATGCCCCACGAAATCCGGCGAGATCGTCGATCGACGACACCACGTTTTGATCGGCTCCTTCTTGCCCACCGCGTCGAGTCGCTCCAGCCGCTTCAGCAGCTTCGCGTCAACATACGGCCCCTTCTTTGCAGAACGACTCATCGCAGCACCTCAATGACACTCACAAAAAACCAAATCACAACGCCTAGAGAACTTGCTGACCGTATCGCCTTGAACTACGCCTTCGCAGAATCGCCGATTTCGACGGCTTGCGAGGCTTCCGAGTCTTGCCGCCCTTGGCCAAAACCCCGGACGGACTACAAGGATGACCACCGCCTGATCTTCGACCTTCGCCACCACCCATCGGGTGAGAAATCGGGTTCATCGCCGAGCCGCGGACTGAAGGCCGAATGCCTTTCCAGCGATTGCGACCGGCTTTGCCAATCTGCACCATATTGTGTTCGATGTTACCGACGCGACCAATTGTCGCCTTACAAGCAACTGGCACTCGACGTACTTCTCCGGACGGAAGAGTGATCTGAGCCCAGTTTTTTTCGCGTGCGTTTAAGACAGCACCAGCACCAGCTGCCCGGCACATCTTGGCTCCGCCACCTGGCACCATCTCGATATTATGGATTGTCATCCCAAGAGGGATCTTATCAAGCGTCAAGTTTGTGCCGACAACTGGCTCTGAACCGGGTCCGGTATAGATTTTTTGACCTTCCTTCATGCCTTCGGCCGCCAAAATAAATGCCTTCTCTCCACTGGCGTATTGCAACAGAGCTAATCGAGCCGAACGAACGGGGTCATATTGGATTGAGAGGATAGTTGCATCTTGGCCGTCTTTGTTATTTCGATATCTATCAACGATCCGGTACATTTGCTTGTGGCCGCCACCACGATGCCGCACGGTAATTCTTCCTTGATTGTTGCGGCCACCACGTTTCTTTTGGCGAACAAGCAGCGTCTTCGGAGCTGTTGCACCACGAGTTAGATCATCGCAAATGATGACCTGACCGGCACGTCGCCCAGCACTTGTCGGTTTGTATTGCCGAATCGCCATTGCGTTTCCTTAAACTCACTTCGCTGCCTGCAATCGGTCACCGATTAGACTGGCAGCGTCTGCTCCTTGTTGATGGTGACAATCGCCTTCTTCCACTCGGCCGTATAGCCCCGATGGAAACGATACCTTGCCGCCAACTCCTTGTATCGCTGGGTCGCCACCGAGACCACTTTGACTCCGAAGGCGTCTTGCACGGCCTTACGGATCTGTGTTTTCGTCGCAGCGACCGGAACTCGAAACGTAAATTTGTTTAACGGGGCCGTCCGATGGAAGGTGGACTTCTCCGTTACCAAAGTGCTCATGAGCACTTGGTGGGTTTCCAACATTTCACTGGCCGCATTCATCACGAATCTCACCGTTCCTAGGCCGTGAACCGAGCCACGCAATTACTAAAAGCATCGCGAGTCATCACAACCACGCGATGCTTCAACAAGTCATACGAATTTAACCACGCTGCCGTCGTCAGACTAAGTCGCGGAATGTTACGGGTTGAGAGCCAAAGCGTCTTATCATAGTCGCCGACCACGAACAGACAGCTCTTGCCTGTGACCGAGAGCGTCTTGAGGAGCTGGGCAACTTCTTTCGTCTTTGGCTTCTCCTGTTTGAACTGGTCGACAACAATGATTTCGCCGTCATTCAACTTGCCGACAAGCGCCATACGAGTCGCTACCCGCAGAGCTTTCTTGGGCAACCGAAACGCCCAATCCTTCGGCTTTTTGCCAAATGCGTTGCCGCCGCCAATCCGAACTGGAGTCCGCTTCTGCCCCATGCGAGCATTGCCGGTCCCTTTTTGTCGAAACAGCTTCTTCTTGCTGCCAGCGATTTCACCCTTGGTCTTAATCTTCGCCGTGCCTTGTCGGCGACTGGTTTCATACATGACGTAGGCATCTCGCAGCAGACGCGAAGTCACCTTCGATTCGAGCAATGCCGAATCGAATTCGACCGAACCAGTCGCAGCACCACCTGCGTTTTTCACTTCCACCGACGCCATGTTATCACCCAACCGAAGAGATCAGTTCCCAATTCTCAAATCTAACTAGACCTGCGATCGCGGCGGCTCTTTCGGAAAGCGAACCATCACGAGACCACCGTTCGGCCCGGGAATCGCCCCACGAATAAGCAGCAAATTCTTATCCTTGTCGATCGAAAACAATTTCAAGTTCCGCACCGTCACTCGATCAACACCAAGCCGACCAGCCATCTTTTGCCCCGGATGAACCCGTCCGGGATATGTGTTCTGACCAACCGACCCAAGCGCGCGATGACATTTCTTCACGCCGTGAGATGCACGCTGTCCATGAAAGTTGTGGCGCTTCATCACGCCGGCAAAACCACGCCCTTTAGTCGTCCCTATCACGTCCACAAACTTCTTGCCATCGAATAAATCAACCGTCAGGACATTGCCAACCTCATGACCCGCCGGCTCAACTTGAAATCGAATTTCCCGAACGACTCGACTTGGCTCACCACCAACCTTGACCCCAGCCGCCGCCTTGTTCTTTTGCGATGTTGCCGATCTCTCTAACTCTGCAACTTGGCCACGCTCCGCACGTGATGCCAACCGGCGCGGCTTTTCTTCAAAGCCAATTTGAAGGGCGTGATATCCGTCCGATTGCAACGACTTGATGCGCAGCACTCGACACGGCCCCGCCTGGACCAGCGTGACAGGGATGGCGCGGCCATCCGCATCCGCCACCTGCGTCATTCCGACTTTACGACCCAACAGAAACATTTTCCCCTCGCAGTCAGCACTGAAGGCTGCGATCCGGCGAGGCACAAGCACTCAACCGGAGAAAGGCAAACCACAATTATCCATGCAGCGAAGAGGCTTTAATCTTGATATCTACGCCAGCCGGCAGCGACAGACGGTTCAGAGCGTCGATCGTCTTGCCCGTTGGTTGCACAATATCAATTAGCCGCTTGTGCGTTCTGATCTCAAATTGCTCACGAGACTTCTTGTCGATGTGGGGACTTCGAAGCACCGTGTAGCGCTCAATACGTGTTGGCAAAGGGATTGGCCCCCGAACATCGGCCCCCGTCCGCTTGGCAGTGTCGACGATTTCGGTCGCCGACTGATCCAAGACGGAGTGATCGTAGGCTTCCATGCGGATTCGAATTCGCTCTTGACTCATGCGGTTGACCGTTGTTGATGCTGCCTAAGTTCTGATTTTGCCACTAGTTATCCCCATTCGACACCGTCTCCGAATCCGGGCCGGCCGTTTGGGAAGGGGCGAAAGATACAAGTGGCCATTTTTTTTGTCAAACGACCCAGTGAAGAGAAGTTGCGATCTGAGATGGAATTAGATTGCGTCTCTCAGCAAGTACGGTTTCTGTCCCACCTCTATTCCGACTCCGACTTTTTGAATTTCGCAACTGTCGCGTCCAGGTCATCGGCGAACCAAATCATGTCAAACCTGCTGCCGAGATTGGAATGTTCAATATGGCGGGGCGTGACCGAGGCCCTCTCGGCGACAACGGTCTTGCCTGAATTTTGAAATTGGCCGTAGATTGCCCTTGCTGGTGCAGGCTCGTTTTTCTTGCGAAATCACAACGGCGGGATGCCCAATGTGGTGTGGAAAATGCCAATCCGATGTGGCCGCCGAAGTATCGCCTGATAATCAGCGGGTCTACTGCGCGACCTGTGGAGCAATATTGAGCACGATCGACGTCCCACCCAACCGTCCCTCGACAGAAAAGTTCAGTGATCGAACCAAGGACGCCCGCGAGCTCTTGCAGCGTTGGTCCAGCGGAAAGGTCATCGACCCTTTCGGGCCAGCGATTCGGACTCCGGTCCTGGTCATTAATGCGACGCCGAAAATCGAGCCAATTCAGCTCAATCACGAAGTTTCTCGCAGTCCGATTGAACCCGCGGCATTCGGCGCCTTGGTCACATCGACACCATCCGCAATCGAAAAGACAGCCACACTCTCTCCGTCTGCTTCTCCACTTTGGCCACCAGAATCTCGGCCGACGCAGAACACAAGCCTAGCTTCCGAATTTGGGACTTCAGACAAGATCAACAACCTACCTGAGCGACTCTTCCCGGCATTGCCGAATCCGCTGGCGGCAATCTCCGAATCTGTGAGACCTGTGCTGGCAGCCAGTTCAAGCCCGTTTGTTGGTCAGAGCGAATCGTCGACGCCAGTCGTCCGGCCGGCAGCGAATTCGCCAATCGTGGTGGCTCCAAACTCCAAAGTATTTCGAGTCGACGCAGCGCATCCAGCCGAACATACTGCGAGTGGTGCGAAAAGTACGAGCACGGATTCGATCGTGCCCTTTGCCTCGAATGCTTCATCCGCTGCTTCATCCGCAGAGACCCAGCGCGAGCCGAAACGTCCGAGGCTGTGGTTTCCGACGTGGGATCCAGCAGTTTGGCGGTCCGAATCGAGTGCGACGGGAAGTTGGTCATCGTTGGCTGGACAGTTTTTGGCGTATGCCGGAGTGCTCGGCATGACGGCCGGAGCGTGTCTTGTGGTCTGGAGCCATTTCGGAGGGCCGTCAAATTACGCTCCGACAGGCTGGCTGCTGGCGACGGCGGGGCAAATGCTCCTGTTCTTCGGAGTCGTCACGCTTGTGTCCGGCGGACTCGAACAAACGACCGAACAAGTCAGCAAGCGGATCGAGCAACTTGGAGATCACATCATCCGCATCGAGCAAGCCGCTCGTGAGTTAAGCCTGCGTGGCAACTCGATTCCGCCGGCTCATTTTGGACACGACTCCGACGCGGCCGCGCTGCAGAGATCAGCGGCTTCAGGCTATGAACGCTCGGTAGTAGAAGAGTAGCCCGGTCGCCGACGTCAGCACGAGGTCGATCACCGACAGCCAGCCCAGCGTTTTGTGCAACCGGCTGTGTCCGCACGGTGCCGGAGGCTTCGGCATCCGCTTCAGAGCCAACGCGATCGTCGTCGCCCAAAGCAGGGGCGTCGAAATCGCAAAGACCAGATGCACGTACAAGGTCTGCTTCACGATCTCGATCTGCTCGGCAGAAAGCGGGGCTTCACGTGCTTCAACGATCGCCCGCCAACCGCCGTGAACACGAATATCGATCTCGAAGGCGATGACCGCGACGAGCAGCACGCCCGCCAACGCTAATTGCAGGTTGCGATGAGCGGTGTAGTTTCGTTTGACCTTCACCAGATACAGGCTCACCAGCAGAGCCGGGACGATTAGCGCCAGCGCCGTCACCACGAAATCGAGCATGAACGTCGATCCGTCGTAGCCCAGAAAACCGTGTGACATGGCCGCCTAAATCCAAACGTCTGCGGGGTTCATCCCCAAGCCCAAGAATCTCGTGACACGAGCAACGCGGGCGAACGATGACGACTTCTCGTGGAAGCAACAAGCGGCGGTTTGTCGCCGGTAACGCCAACGACCGCTTCGCGCGAAACTGCTCTTGCGGTCTTCCGAAAGAGCGGTCTATGTTCCCGCCCCCTTCCGGCGAATCCCGGCCGTTCGGCCACTCCCCGCTTCGCCAGATCCCCTTCCGAATAACTTCTCCCCACGGAGATCTTCCATGCGCCGATCCTGTTTGTTGTCCGCCTCGCGGGCGTTGTGTTTGTGCGTGATTTTCATCTGGAGTTCCGGCTGCAATCAAATGCACGGCTGGTCGACCAACCGCACCGGCATGCGAGCCTACAAGGACGGCAATTACGCCTCCGCGAAGGACTCGTTCCAGAGGTCGTTGTACGACGAGCCAACCAACGCCGACTACGCTCACAATTTGGGAGCTTCGCTGAAGAAGACCGGCGACAACGAAGGAGCCGAACGAGTCTACCGACACGCCTTGTCGCTTGACCCGTCGCATCAGCCCGCGCACCACAGTCTCGCGATGCTGCTGACCGAACAGGGCCGCACGCAGGAAGCTCACGATCTCGCGAAGATGTGGTCCGACACGGAACCGTATCTGACCGAATCGCACATCGAACTCGCCTGGTTGCAACGCGAAATGGGCGACAACACCGGAGCCGAACAAAGTTTGAAAAACGCGCTGCGAATCCAGCCGAACAACGACGTCGCCACCGCACAACTCGGCGACTTGTATCGGACCACCGGTCAAAACGATCGAGCGGTCGCGATGTATCAACGCTCGCTGCACACGAACTGGTTCCAGCCGCAGGTGCAGTCGCGATTGGCCACGATGAACGCCTCGCCGGTGCAGCAGGCTCGCATCGCGCCGCAATACCAGCAGATGGTTTACACGCAGCCGTTGCCCACCTACGCCAGCGCAGCTTCGTCCGCCCCGATCGTCGTTGGCACTCCGGGACCAGTCACGGCGTCACTCGGTTGGGTGCCTGCCGGAACGGTCGCATCCAGCCCGATCGTCCTGGGAACTTCACAAGCTGTGCCGACATTGACCGTTCCACAATTCGCAGCCGATCCCGCACACACCGACACGGCCACGAATGACGGCCCGGAAGTGCAGGCTCACTGATAATTCTCGCCACTCAACAGCTTTAAGCCCGGTCGCACGCATCGACCGGGCTTTTTTCGTTTGGACGCGGCACTTGACGGACGCCGTCTCGACTGCCAGCTTTCGCCCTCTTTTCTTTTGGAGAAGGCGAAATTTTTGCCCGGAAATCGGAGTCCGGTTAACTGCCGCTCAGGAGTCTTCGATGTTTCGTGTGTTGATTACTGACAATCTTGCCCCCGCCGGACTGAAGATCCTCCAAGAGACTCCCGGTATCGAGGTCGATAATCGCTCGAAGCTGACTCCCTCTGAAGTCCGCGACGCATTGAAGACCGCTGACGGCATCATCATCCGCAGCGGCACCGAGCTGACTCCCGAATTGCTCGAAGGTCAGCAACGATTGAAAGTCATCGTGCGAGCAGGTGTTGGCGTCGACAATATCAACCTGCCGACGGCGACCCGCGAAGGCATCGTCGTGATGAACACGCCGGCCGGAAACACGACCAGCACGGCCGAGCACACCGTCACGATGATGATGGCTCTCTCGCGCAACGTTGCCGCCGCCGATGCCAGCATGAAGTCCGGCAAGTGGGACCGCAACAAATTCAAAGGGACGCAACTTGCTGGAAAAACGCTGGCCGTCGTCGGACTCGGCCGCATCGGGCTGGCGGTCGCTAAGCGGGCGATCGGTCTCGAAATGAAAGTCGTCGGCTACGACCCGTTCCTCTCCGCCGAACGGGCTGCCGAGCAAGGCATCGAACTGATTCGTGACGTGGACGAGATCGTCACTCACTGCGACTACATCACCGTTCACACGCCGCTCGATGACGGCACCCGCGGACTGCTCAATGCCGAACGCATTGCCAAAATGCGGAAGGGCGTGCGGATCATCAATTGTGCTCGCGGCGGGATCGTCGATGAGTCTGCACTTGCCGACGCGCTGAAATCGGGACACGTTGCCGGAGCAGCGCTCGACGTCTTCGTCGAAGAACCGCTGCCAGCCGATCATCCACTGGTGAAGTGTCCGAATCTCCTGCTGACGCCGCATCTTGGAGCGTCCACAGAAGAGGCTCAAGAAGCGGTCAGCGTCGAAGCAGCGGAGATTATCATCGGCTTCTTGATCCGCAGCGAGGTCCGTCACGCGGTCAATCTCATCCCGATCAGCGGGGCCGAGATGGCTGACATTAAGCCGTATCTCGATATCGGATACCGGCTCGGCTTGCTGCTGAGCCAATTGAAAAAGTCGTCGCGAGTCAATTCCGCCCGGCTGCTGTACCGCGGCGACGCGGCCACAAAGAAAACGAAGCTGATCACCGCCGCGTTTACGTCCGGTTTCATGGCCTCGGCCGACGACAGCGGAGTGAACATCGTCAACGCCGAGATGCTCGCTCGCGAGCGCGGCATCGAGATCACCGAGTCGTCCTCGTCCGAGCGTGGCGATTTCTCAACGCTCGTCAGCGCGACGATCGTGACCGATGCGGGCGAGTTCACCGCCGCCGGCACTATCTTCGGCAATCAATTCCTGCGACTGGTCAAGCTGGGCGACTTCCACCTCGATGCGTACCTCGATGGCGACTTGCTGATGTATCATCACGTGGACGCTCCCGGCCTGATCGGCTTCATGGGAACCGTCTTCGGCAAGCACAACGTCAACATCGCGCACCTGGCCTTGGGCCGCAAAGTCGCCGGAGGCCAAGCGGTCGCCGTACTCAATCTCGACGGCGCACCGACGGCCGAGTCGCTGGCTGAGGTCTCAAAGCACGACAAAGTCATCGCTGTTGATACCGTTCAGCTTCCTCCGGCGAACGCCCCCCTGCCGTGGCTAATCAGCGGATAGCTTGTCGGTTGGGTCGAACCGAACAATGAGCTGTCGAAAGCGACGCCGGTCGTACTCAACGGAAAGATCGATCCGAAGGCAGACATCGACTGCGTTCGCTTCGCCCGCAAATCGGGACAGAAGCTGGTCGCGGCGATCGCGGCGTTTTCTCTCGACTTTCACGGGCAGTACAAGGACTACGGCATCGCCGATTTCAGTCTGGAACTGCTCGACACCGACGGCCGCACGCTGGCGGCGGCGGAGGACTCGCTCGGTTTCGATCCTCTGATCGAGCACACATTGCCGCGTGACGGCGACTATTTCCTCCGAGTCACGATGTTGAACTTCGGCGGCTACTCGGACGCAGTCTATCGGCTGACGCTCGGCGAGGTGCCATATCTGGTCGGCACGTTTTCTTCGGGACTGCAACGAGGAACCGAAGCCGACATCGAGCTAGTTCGGCGGAGCGATATTCGAGTCGGAATGCCGGGGCCGTGTACTCCGCCTATCAAAATGGTGGTTGAACCGGCGAAATGACGGGAGTTTCTCGTCGCGCGGCTCGCTTGCATCGGCAAAGCTCGCAACTACAATCCCGCGTTCCGAAATTGGCTGGAAAACAGCGAGTTCGTCAATCGAACGCCAAACACGCGAGCGAAAACTGAGGAGAGGTCGATGGGGCGGTACACAGGTCCGAAGGCGCGCATCAATCGCCGTCTGGAGCAACAAGTCTACGAAACGACGGGCGCGATCCGTGCATCCGAGAAGCGGCAGCAACCTCCCGGACAACACATCCGCAAGAAGAAGCTTTCGACCTTCGGCCAGGGCATGCGTGAGAAGCAGAAGATCAAGTACTACTACGGCCTGCGTGAACGCCAGCTCCGCCGGTATTTCACCGAAGCTCGCCGCCTGCCGGGCAACACCGGCGAACGACTGATGGTCATGTGCGAGTGCCGGCTGGACAATATTATCCGCCGATCGGGTTTGACCCGTACTCGTTTGCAGGCTCGTCAGGGAGTCGTTCACTCGCACTTCCAGGTCAACGGCCGGACGGTCAGCATCCCGTCGATCCTGTTGAAGCCCGGTGATGTCGTGCGTGTTCGCGACCGCCACAATCTCAAAAAGTATTACGAAGAACTCGCCGCATCTAACTCTTCTGAGAAGTGTGATTGGATTGCGACCGACGAGAAGTCATTGGAGCTTCGCGTCACGAGCATGCCTGGAGCCAGCGATGTCAGCCTGCCGGTCGATGTCGGTCAAGTCGTCGTGTTCTTGTCTCGATAGTCGTCAGCAACCGATGAGCCTTCAACGATCCGAGCCACCGCCCAGTGCGTTGGCTCTTTTCGTTTGAGAGTGTGATGCCATCGAACCACCTCTCCCGTTGTCCGTTGAAGGACAAGCCATGACCGAAAAACTCTACCCAGCCGTGTTGCTGATCGGGATGCCCGGTGTGGGCAAGGGGACGCAGGGCAAGCTGCTTGGAAGAATTCAAGGACTTTTCCATCTCTCGACCGGAGAGATTCTTCGCTCGTTGCGGGACGACACCGACGACGGCCGCTTGGTGGCCGACTGTCTCCTACGTGGGCAATTGGCTCCCGACGAGTTGATGCTTGAGATTTGGCAGCATTGGCTCGCTGCGGAAATCGAGGCGGGGCACTACCGTCCCAACGAGCAGGTCTTGCTGCTCGATGGCATCCCTCGAAATCTTTTCCAATGCGAGCGACTATCGGAACACATCGACGTGTTGCAGGTGATTTACCTCAACCCACCGGATGACGAACCAATTATTCAGCGACTGCGGCAGCGTGCGTTGATCGAGGGTCGCTCCGATGACGCGGACGAGTCGATCATTCGCGGCCGATTGGAAATTTACCGTCGCGAGACCGCTCCGATTCTGAATTTCTATCACCCAACAGTGATCCGCGAGATCGACCCGATGGGCTCGTCGGCCGAAGTGTTGAAACGGATCCTCGAAGTCCTGATTCCCGTTATCGCCGCGACACGCGGTTCCACCGACCAAATGGACGACGGCGAAATCTCGCCGGATGATGCCGAGTAATTCTTCGCTCGCATTCCGCAAGCGGAGCACCGGACCGGCGGCCTCATCGCATGATCGTGATTCCTCTCAACACCGACGCGCCGATCTATCATTGGCCGTGGATGGCGTTGGTCCTGATCGCCGCGAATGTCGCTACGTTCTTTCTGACGGGCGGCGGCAGAGAAACCGACGGCTGGCTACTTCAGTTCGGTCACAGCCTGCATCCGATCGAGTGGGTGGCTTACAACTTTCTACACTTCGGCTGGCTGCATCTGATCGGGAACATGGGCTTCCTGTGGGGCTTCGGCCTAATCGTGGAAGGGAAGCTGGGTTGGTGGCGATTCCTGTTGCTGTACCTAGCGTCTAGCCGACCGAAACGCGGCAAGCCAGCCACGGAAGCGACCTCCTCACACACCAGTTCTGAGGCGACGGAGTCTGGTGCGTCCAACTCCCAGCGAACGATGTCCGAGTCCTTGTTGCCATCCGCGACGTTCAAAGTCTTGGACCGAATTCGCGAGTTGATTCGTGCTGGCAAGCCGCGCTCGGCGAATATCGCAAGCGTCTAAGCTTCGTCGATCAATGGCCGTTGGATGCGGCCGACCTTCAGGCTCTGGCCCACGGACTCTTCAAACTCAAACTTTGGGACGAGACGACCCCGTTGCTCGAAGAATTCATCGAGCGATTTCCAATCGCGAGCCGATGCCGCTCGCATCAAGCTGGCCACCGTCTGCTGCGAAGTTCAGAACTGGCCGCTCGCCGCGCTGAAGCTGCTCGGCCAAGTGGTCCTCGAAGACTTGCCGGCTTAGATCTGCTGTCACATCGCGCAGATTCGTCAAAAAGCCGAGCGACTGCTCGATGAAGAAACATTCGAACCCGACGGCAAGACTTGGTGAATCCGGTCGTTGGTCACGCAGCTTTGTCCTGTCGACTGGTCTGACCACACAGCCGGTCGCGATAGCCAGAGCGATCTTGTTCGACGAGTCGCGCCAGTCCTTCGTTCAGGAGTGGCATCGCACAATCGTATTCGCTGCGGAAGCGACGAGTTTGCAGCGAGGTCTCGCCACGCCCGAAGCCTGTGGGACGCGCGTCCAGTTCGCGGATCGTGCGTGTGGCCGGTGAACCGACTTCAAATGCTGACGCCAATTGTCGTGCGAATTGATGCGGGCTGACTCGTTCCGCTCCGGCGATGTGAAAGACGCCGGTCAACTCGTCGTCGAGCGCGGGGTCCAAATAGTCCGCCAGATCGCTGGCGAGGATCGGCGTCGCGTGGCAAATCGGATCGAGTTCCAGTGGCTGGTTGTTTTCCATTCCCGACAGCAGGGTCTCCAGCCAGCCTTTCGAGCCGGCCGTGCTCCAACCGAAAGCGTTCGTGCGGACGATCAGTGAGTTGTCGCACGCTTCGCGGACACGGGTCTCGACTTGGCGGATCTCGTTCGCTTCCGGACTGGGGCATGTCGCCGTGGAGGTCTCGTCGTGAAACATCCACGGTCCAGTAAACACGGCGTCCGAAGAGATCAACGTGAAATGCCGTTTTTCTTGAGCCGTTGCAGCAGCCCACAACACGGCATCGGAATTCTCAAAGGCTTTGCTGGCCGGTTCCCAAAACGAGCGTGCGGCGCTGCCGCAGAAGATCACATGAGTTGCTCGCGATTGCTGCAAGCAGTTGTGGATTGCGTCGGCGTTGCCGCGTTCGAGCGTCGCTCGTTCACAACCGGGTAAGCTGATGTTCGGTCCTGCCGAGACTCCGACGACTCGCGTCTGTCCGCACCAACTCGTCCCCAAATTCGTACCAACCACGGACTCGATGCCGACGATCAAAAACGTCTTCACGCTCAGCCTCCCTGCACACGCGTGGAAATTTCCTTCAACGAGCGACTCATCGCTCGGCCGCGCCGCCTAGCGAGTGCGCGGGTTATAGGCCTGCCTCGCAAACCGTCACAACGGCAATTTCTGGGCGTGTGGCGACGGGCTAGCCTCGTCTTGCCGCTGCTCTTCATCTCGGCATAGATTCTCGCCCCTTCCGGCCGAAGTTTGCTCGGCCGCAACTGTTTGGATCGCAAGCGAGAGTTTCATGCCGGCTGATTCGCCCGAGCGCCCCGCCGCCGCTTTCAGCAATTTTCTGCGGTCGTTCACACGCGTCCTCACGGCTCGGCCGTGGGTCTCGATCGTGCTGTTGAGCGCGGCCTGCATCGCCAGCGGCGCCTACTCCGCGCGGAACCTGAAATTCAAAAACGACCGCGGCGATCTGATCGACCCCAATGCGGACTTTCA
>CAMDRI010000041.1 GCA_945906725.1 Candidatus Kuenenia stuttgartensis
TTACACGGGAGCCGGAATTCCGCATCTCACGGGAAGGTCTCTCGCCAAGATCGCGTTCCCGCTCCCGCCGCTGTCCGAGCAAAAGCGGATCGTGTCGAAGGTGACCGAGCTGCTGTCGCTGTGCGACGCATTGGAAGCCAAGCTGACGCAGGCCGAGTCCGCCAGCACCCAACTCCTCTCCGCCGCCGTCCATCATCTGCTCAGTGACTCCACCGCGAATGGGAAAGCCGCCTCATGTCCTATGTGAAGTTTGAAAAGCTGTCGATCAAGGCTCATCCCGAGTTCAACGAACGCTGGGTCCAAGATCGCATCGCCGAAGACCCATACATACTCGGACTCGGCGACGTCATCCTGAAGGACAAGGAACGCATTCAGCCGCGAGCGGGACGGCTCGACCTGCTGCTGCAAGAGGCGGACGGCAACCGCCGCTACGAAGTCGAAGTGCAGCTCGGTGCCACCGATGAAAGCCACATCATTCGGACGATCGAATACTGGGACATCGAACGCAAACGCTATCCGCAGTACGACCACACCGCCGTCATCGTGGCCGAAGACATCACCAGCCGGTTCCTCAACGTCATCAGCCTGTTCAACGGCACGATCCCGCTGGTCGCCATCCAAATGAACGCCCTGAAGACCGGCGACCAAGTCGGGCTGGTCTTCACGACCGTCCTCGACCAAGTCAGCTTGGGGCTGGTCGATGAAGACGAAGAGGTTCACGAAACGACCGACCGGAGTTACTGGGAAAAGCGCGGCTCGAAAAAGACTGTCGCGTTGACCGACGAGCTGTTGGAACTCGTCCGCAAGCTCGATCCGACCCTGGAACTGAAATACAACAAGTTCTACATCGGGCTCGCGAGAAACGGTCAGCCGGACATCTTCGTCATCTTCCGGCCCAAGAAGAACTGGGTCAGCGTCGAACCGCGTCTCAAGCGATCAGAAGAAACCCAAGAGCGACTCGAAACCGCCGGCTGCGACGTCATGGACTACGACGAACGCTGGAGCCGCTACCGCATCCGCCTAGCTCCCGGAGACATCGCCAAGCACTCCGACCTTCTGACGGAGTTGCTAAAGGAAGCCTATCACGTCGCGAATGATTGAATCGTCGAAAGGCTCATCCAGTCCGAACCGACCACCTCATTTCCCCGCCTTGGAAGCCAAGCCGCCATGGCCGTGAGGGCGAGGCATCGTTGGCTGCGACGTGGAAGTCAAAACGCGATCACTTCCAACGACGAACATCGAACCTACCGACAAAAGAATTGGCTCGCAGGTTTGTTGTTCGGAACGCAAAGTCACTACCACACTTCTACCACACTTCTCCGAAAGCGATGAAATCTGCCGAGAAACTGTGAGCGGTATTGAAACAATCGCGACACGCGATAAAGTGGGTTTTGTCCGAGGTTTCACGCTAAAAACGCGATGCGGCAAACGAGTCTCACACGGTGGAAGTCACTGGTTCGAATCCAGTATCGCCCACATTCAAAGCGAGAACCCTCGGATTTCCGGGGGTTTTCGCATTTGTGGTGACTCCGTGCGTCTCAAAACCACCACTTGCAGGCGTACCGCGCGCCGGAATGCGCGCCGCTTTTTGGAAGTCCACTTCGCGGACTTGCAGGTAATGCTTGCGGGCAATCGCCTCAGAGTTTCCCAGCCACGCACAGACGACGTGAGAGGGGAACTGATCTTCCAACTCGGTTTGACGTGAAGCTCTCAGGTTGTGCCACAGTCGCGGCCAGGGACTCACGCCAGCACGCTTGATGATCTTCTCGAATTGAGTTCGCAGGTTCACCCCACGCCAGTTTCCAGATTCGGCGGCCACGCGCCGGAAGGTGGGGAGAAGCCAGTCGTCCAGGTTGACAGTCTGCTCGAATCCATTTGAGGCCGCGGCGAAGACTTCATCCAGGTACGGCCGCAACTCAGGAAAGATCGGTACAACCCGCTCGGCCTTGCCTGTGTGGTGTTCGGTCTTCGGCGAGTGAACCGTCATCCGGTTGCCGGACCAGTCGATATCGCGCCATTTCATCGAACACGGTTCCGAGGGAACTCGCACGCCACCGAACCGCGACAACGCCACCAACAGCCGCCATTCCGCGTTCGGGCAAGCGTCGATCACTTTGGCGATGATGGCATGGTCGATGAATCGTTGCCGCGCCGAGTTGTGCGATGGGCCGCCAACCACATCATCAAACGGATTCTCCGCAATCAGCTTTCGCCGTACCGCGTCCTTGAAGAATGTCCGAGCCAAGCTACATCGCCGAGCGACTGTTGCCGCCGCCAGGGCCTTTTTCGTCGCGGGCTTCTCGCCTTTCTTCGCAGGTGAGGAATCTGCAACCTGCGTTTGTAGGTGCCGGCGAAAGTCATCGCCATCGGCCGGCGTGATACTGCCCAGCGGTCGATCAGCCCCGAATACGTCGATCAGATTGCGTTTCGTGTGACCGTAGAACACCGCCGTCCCAGGCTTCACGTCCGAGCGTCGCAGCAAGTAGGCGTCCAGGAACTCGGCCAGCTTGATGGACTCGGCCTCGTCACGCGGATGGATCAGCCCCACCTTGACGAACTTCGCTTCCATCTTCGGCGTCATCTTGGACAGCCACTCGGCCGTGGCTCGCGCCAGCGGCCTGTCGAGCACTGCCGCGTTGATGATTTCCTCAACGTGATTGGCGACGGTGATGGCATCCTTCTCGGAGCACTTGCCCAACCGAATCGGCCGGCGTTGGCCGTCCAGCCCTTTGAAGACGACGCGGTGATATCCATTCGGGTCGGAGACGACAGAGGCCATGTTCAATTCCCCTTGCGGCGTTTCGCCGTGGCGTTTGATCTCTTGGTGATTTGCAGGTCCAGCACGTCGCCAATCTTGTCGAGTGATTCCATCGACAAGCCGCACTTGTCGTTCACGAATTTCGACAAGACGGCTTGGTCGATGCCCGTTTTCTGCCACAACTCATAGCGGCTGATCTCGGCCGCCTCGATCAGTTGTCGCAGTTGGTCGGTCAGGCGTGTTTTCTTGTTGCTCATCGTCGGCAAGATATCCTTGGCTTGAGTGACGTTCAAGCACAGTCGGAATTCACGGTCTTCAGTTGGCTTCGATCCTCTGCTCGCTCTGCTCGCTCTGCTCCCCGGTCTGAGCGGCAATCCAGCGTTCCAGCATTGTCGGCGAGAACAAGACGCGGCGTCCGACTCGCACGGGTTTCAACGGGCCGTGAGGCTCGGTCAGCGAGTCCAGCATCCGCGCCGAAATGTTGAGTGACTTCGCCGCTTCCGATCGTGACAGCAACAGCCGCGGTGCCTCCACCTTCTCCGGTCGCTTGAGGGCAGGGGGCAATGTTGATGAAGCCATGACGACGATCCTTCAGAACAAAGGCGAGAACGATGACGCGGGCGCGCTTCGGAGACGCGCGCCATCGCGTGAGTGCAGCCAGTTACGCGCGCTTTCCGGAGTGCAACGGACGCAGGCCGTTCAACCGCCGACCGCAGTTGATGAACTCATTCCTCGCGGCCTCCACCGACGAGTGCTGCGACTGAATGACCTGACCACTCTGGAGGTAAAACCGAACTCGTTTGTGTCGGAGTTCGAGGCCGTCAACGCGATCGAGGTCAACCAAGTGGCGGACACCGGCGAGAAGCAGATTCCGACGACGTTTCTGGAGATCCGCCGAACGACGGCGCGTTGATTTCGAGGTTTTCATCTTCATCACAAAGCACCTTTCTGGGTCTGCATGACCCTGTGGGGAACGGGGGTTGGAGTGCAGCGCGATTCCGTCCGAGGTGCAACCAATCTTCGGTCGAGCCATCGGCCTTGATTCGGCAACGCCAAAGGCACTTCCGGCACTGATGGCGGTCGTCAGCTTCGTGGCGCAGGTCTGATGATCCGCAACCTGGACAGGTCGGTTGATTCGATGTCACGCCACGGCCTCCGCAAATTGATTGTTGAGCGCGCCGCCCGAAACGACCGGGACTGATTCGCTGCTGGTCGCTGTGATGGTCTGCGCATGGTCGGTGACGGGGGAGAGGGGACTCTCTCTAAAGAGAGAAGAGTCCCCCTCCACCGATCGACCGGGACTGACCGAGATAATCCCGGTCGAGTCCCGGTCAGTCCCGGTCGTTTGCTTCAGGCGAAAACCGGCGTAGTCGTGTTTGTTTTTCACGATGACGATTGCTTCGACTTGGCCGTCCGCGACCAGCTTGGCGTTTGCTGGCCCAAACCTCTGTGTGCTCATGCCCAGTGACTCCCGGATGGCTTTTGCAGTGTCTCCGGCCGGGTGTTGCTTGTAGGCCGCGAGCAACTTCACTGAGTCGCGGCCTATTTGTGCGGCGGCCTTCTCATCCGCGCGACTGACCTTCGCCTCTTCACGAGATTCGATCGTTGCGGCGATGGCGGTCGATGCGGTCGCGACCGACACGTCCCAGCGTCGGCCACCTTGGTCCTTGAGGCAGCCTTCCTCAATGTCGAGTGCCCACAAACCGCTATGACCGGCCGACCCGCCGACGCTCAACCAGAGCTTGTGTGAGCCAGCTTGTTCGGGGTCGTAGGCTTCGCGTCTGCCGAGCAGAATCCATTGCCTTGCCCACTCCTGAAAACCGGACCACGCGATCGACTCCAACTCGGGCGCGGCAAACTGGTCGTTGTTCGTCGCTTTTCGGTTGTGATGCACGATGACGACGGTGCAGCCAGTCTCGTGGCCAACCTCAGTGAGTTCCCGAAGTTTCTTGCCGACCGAGAACAGATTCCCGGCATCGTCGCCCAGGTCGAGGCACAGGTAGGCCGGATCGACGATCAGCACGTCGAGCGCATGGTCTCTGATGAACTTGGTCAGGTCTCGCTTCGTCTGTGGCTGGCCGAGTCGCGGTAGGTCGAACGACCAGACCGCGTTCGTGTAGTCACTCAGATTGATCGAAGGTTTCGAGCGTGCGATTCGTCGTGCGGTCTCTTGGATCGTGGCGTCGCCCGACTCGCCACTCATCAAAGCGACACGCACCGCCATCGGCACATAGAACTTCCCAAGAAATGGACAGCCGCTCGCCAGCGATAACGTCAGGTCGATGGCCGTGGTCGTCTTGAGCGCCTTTTTGACGGCCGCAACCACACCCGGCTGACGACGAACCAAAACACTTTCAACCAAATACTCAACACGAAGATCAGCCGCATCGAGTTCGGCGGAAGTCATCGTCGCGAATGATGGCAGCTTGGCATTGATCCCGGCGAAATCCCGCAGCGCCAACACTCGTTTCTCGGCAGCGGCCAATAACTCTTCGGTGCCTGTCGTCGCCGAGTAGCACTCCTCAAGGATTTCGGTGCATGAATAGACCAGGCTCCGCTGGAGCCACCGATCTCGCACGATGCCGGCGTAATACTTGGCGTGCGCGGCGTTCGGCACTGTTTCGAGCACTTTGTTTAGATACTCAACCCCTCCGATTTCTGCGAGTTGTTTGCGGCTGTCCAATTCTTCGGCGAGGGTCACAGCGTCGAACGGCTGGCCTTGGTTTCGCAGCGCCGTGATGGATTGCCACAACATCTGGTGCCTGTCCGCGTAGAAGTGCTCCGCCCTCAACTCGCCAAGCTCTTCGATGGCTTTGGGCATCAGGCACACCGACGCGATGACCGCCATCTCCGCATCAAGGTTTTGCGGTGGGATTCGTGAGGAAGTTTGTTGATGTCCCGGTTCCGGAATCGGCCGCTTGACGTGACGGGCGGCTTTTGTGGCGCGTGCCATCACTCAGCCCTCCGATCCGTGGTCAGCACTCTTTGGGAGCGACGGTTCAGGAAATTCGGCAACAGCTTCGAGGCTGACTTCCACCGGCAAGACCCGGACACGCTGCGCCTGCTTTTTCTTCAGCAGCAACTTGGCCATTGCTGTCGCGGTATCGAGCGTCCAGAACGTCTCACCGCTTCGCCGCCAGCCCGTGCCCGTGAGTGTTTCGAGAATGAATGCCTGCATGATGTTTGACTCCCGTGCCGGCGTGTCTCAGCCAGCGGGTCAAACAATAGAACCCCGCAAAGCGTGCGGGTGGTGAGGCGTCAAAATGCGGTAGCTCACGCGACATGCAAGACGATGCGAACGTCTCACCCGCGACGAGTTTTCGCGGGTGTTTTGGCGGGAGAAGTTTTTTTTGACTTTGCCGAAGTGCGGGTAGTGCGGGTAGCTCTGCGAGCACGTATCGCGGCGGACTCTTCAACCGAAAGTGGTTCGCGTGCGACCTTGCGGAGCTTGGCGATGAGCTTTGTTTCACCGCCGTCGTACTTGATGAATTCACCGGGTTCAGCCACAGCCAGCAACTTTACGAGTTGAGCTACATCAAACAGGTCCGCTTGACGATCTTCGGGATCAATGCCGATGGACGTTGGCCATGTGATCGTCTTCCGCTTCTGCCAACCCTGCGACATGTCAGACGCCGCCGTGCGTCGTTCTCTGTCGCTCTGCTCGTCATCAGTCATCGACTGCAACTCAAACGCGGCATCGGTCCGCGTGACGCCCTTTGGTCGTGTCCGTTTCTCGCCATCCTTTCGCAACTCATCGGCCTTCAGCTTTTCGGTTCGACTCAGCCCTGACCGCTGCCAGTCGCGAAGTTCAATGAGTTTGAGTCGAGCGTCGTCAATCGTGATGTTCTTGGATGGCTCGTTGGGCGCGTCCTGCCATCCTTTCGCCAGAAGCACCTCAACCAGCAGATACGCAGCTCGCAATTCATCTGCGGCGTTTTCGTCGCGCAAAACGAAGTCGCCATCTCGCTTTTGAATGTCGAGGTAGCCGAGCGACTTGATGGCGTAGTCGAACCATTGGCCGATTGCGGCAACCGAGTCATTGACCGGCGCAACATCGTAACGCCAACCATACGGGAGCCAGGCTGGCCGTGAATGCAGTTGCCGCTCAGGGAGCTGAGGAACCAGCTTCCGCATGACGCGATGAGCGACTTGTAGGCAATCGCTCAGTCGCACAAGCAGCGGGTAGCCCGGCACTGATTCGTGATCGTCGCCACGCGCAACATCGTTCGACTTTGCCATGCCCACGTTCCTGTTCGTGAGGCGTCCTGAAAGAAAACGGCGGCAGGCCAGACAGGACTTCCGACTCTTCACGGCAGGTGATCAAGCCCGCCATTAGCCGCGGCGGGATTCTTGCGGCGGGCGCTAGCAATGCAACGTGAGTTTTCGGGCGATCGAGTGAGATCGGTTTTGCGCGGCGAAGACTCTCCCGGATTCCGCCGAAATCAGCGCGGCCGGTTGGTCGCTCACTTTGGGCTTGGCATCCGACAACGTCATTGGAATTCTTTCGTGGCTTACGGTTACTTGCTGTCTTCGAGTCGGTCAAAGATTCTGTCGGTCTCTCTCCCAAAGTAGTGAACCTGCCAAATGCCCTCCCCCTCGACATTGATCGTTTGCGACCGCTGCGGAGTGCCCCGGCCTGAGAGCCAGTTCCGTTGGCGAAAGGTCGGTCAGAACCGACACACGGACTGCAACTTTTGTCACAGTCGGCGAGAGGCGTCGCGTGTTGCTTTGAAGCGACAAACGCGACGTGATCGTGGAATCGCCCGCGGCTGCCGTGCCATCGCCAGAGCCGACGACGTGCGAGACATCCAGCGTCTTGCTCGAATCCTGCTCGACAAGTTTCACGGCCCGCGCTGCCTCGCCACGAAGTTGCACGAAACGATTCAAGCAGCCAAGCCGGGATCTCAAGTTGTTGCGAATGCGTTGCTGACGGTGATGCAAATTCAAGTCGCCGCGTCGGTCTCCGCAGATACCGAGTTACCGGCGACCCTCGAATCGAGGCGTGAGGCTTTGACGCGCGAGTTCACCGACTTCTTGCTCGAACAAATCCACGATCGGTCAGAAGAACATGCGGAGCTGCTCCGAGCGGCCGGATGGAAAGTCGAGCCGCCTCAAATAGCCACAATGTCTCACGGCTCATCCCAGCCACTAACGCTGTCACCGTTGAATGTGATTTGACCGCCGCTCGGATAACCGTAGTACCACATTGTGAGAGACTGGCTCGTCCTGATCTTCGTTGGTTCGCCAAAGAGTGTGCTTACTTGGTCCTTTGCCATCCCTCGTTTCAGTCCTCGCCAATTGGCTGCGACACGCCAATCTAGCTGGCCTTTCGGTGGAGCACTCTGCCGAGCAATCGGCTTCGCCGCATCACTGCCACTCGGTGATTCGTTTGACCTGTCGCTTTCGAGGCGAGCCATCCGTTGTTGGAGTTCGACAACTTGTTTCTCCAGCGCGGCGATTTGGTGATCGGAAGTTGAACCTTTCGACGTTGGCTCCAATCTTGCACTCTTCTCAGTCGGTTCGGTGGATTCGCGCAGAAGGAACTCAGTCAGCTCTCGGACTTCTTTTTCGAGCTTTGCAACCTTTTCTGGGTCGGCTCCCTCGGAACGGGCCTGCGTTGCGGCGACGGCGTCGATCTTTTCTTCCAGTGTGAGAAGTTTGGAATCGAGCGCGACGTCGATATTTGGAGACGTCCGCTCTGATTTTTTGGACTCAGAGCTACATGACGCCAAAGAGGCCACGACGAGCACTGACAAGGCCGTCGCGAACAGCGGGGATGATCGCATGGTTTTCACCTCTTGGTTATGAAGGCCAACCGCAGCAGCAACCGGCTATCATCGCTACGCACGGAAACACCAGCCAAACTAAACTCGCGGTCCAATGTCCACAAGCAACGAGCATCAGAGATGATGTGAGCCACATACAGATTGGATCGGGTGCCCAAGGCTTCAAGCCCGCACTTCCAGTCGTTCGTCCCAGTCTGGCTGTGATGATCGACTCCGAGCCGTGATCGGCACCAGTGACAGGCAACAATCCGAAATTGATTGGCAAGGACTCAATACGTTTCTCCCCTCGCATTCGCTCCGTGCATGGTTTGTCACTTCTTGGATTTCAGATAACCAATCAAAGCATACGGGTCGATCCGAGGCGTCTTGAGTTCGTTCGTCGTCAGGTAGCCGATGAATTTCTCCTCGACGAAAACTTTCGGCGGACTCGTGGCGAGTTTGTTCCACGCGCTTTTGGGGCTCACCTCGCTGCCATAGGTGCCAACGTTGTTGAAGATGCTCTTTGAAGCGACGCTGCTTCCGTGGCTGCCAACGTCATTCAAAATCGACTTGCTCGCAAACCTGTCGCTGCTGATGTTTCCAAGAAACTCACCATCGCTCGCCATGATGAAAGCGTTGCCGTCCATCAATTCAAACCCTTCCCGATCGGCAGCGTCTTGCCGTGGTCGTGCTTTTGGAGTCTCCGCTGGCCGGACACTGTTGCGACCGGTGGGTTCGCTTTCCCGTTTGCTCGTGCCGGCCACAGAACGCGCGACCGATACCAGCGTGGATTCCAGCGCTTGCGTCCGCTTTTCGAGTGCCGCGACGGTTGCCTCCAATGCCTCAACGCGCTCTTCCAATTTGCCGGCCTTGTTCCGCTGTTGGCAGTAGCCAGGAACCGCAAACGAAACGACCGTCGCGAGACAGCCAAGACAACCGAAAACCACGACGTTTGAAACGCGAGATTTCATGGGAGCACCCGTGCGGCGAGTGAGGTTCAACGATCCGACAACAAAAAGGCCGCTCCGTTCAGTGTCCAGCCGAACGTGGAGCGGCCATCGCCTCGCGGCGAATATCATCAGGTTGTTGGTTCGGCTGGACGACGAAATCCTATCGAGCCGTTCGCGGCACTTGAAGGATTGGAAAATCACTGGCCAACGGCTCGGCGGCCATCCTGATTCCGATGCCCCAAATCTGCCTTTGGAATTTCCACCGGGAATGTGATTGCCTTCGCCCGATCGTATCGGGGCCTCCCCGGCCGGGTGTCCCGTCGACCGCCCGCTTCCCAACCCGACCAACGACTCGGCACGGATTCATTCACTCGCCCGATCCGGCTGCCCCGCCATCAACCGCCGCATCGCGTCCGCCATGTTCCACCCTTCGGTCTGCACGTCAGCCCGCGCCGATCGTTGCTCCCGACCAGTTCCGCCGACGGCTTTCATCGGTTGGTTTTCGAGAGCGGCTCATCGCGACACTGCCTTCCCAACCGATGACGCAATCGCAGGGCGGTCTCCTCGGACCAAGTCGAGCATCTCCCGGCGAACGTCCGCCGAGAGCATCGGCCACGCTTCCACGATCAACGCCAAGCCAGCGTCGTCATCCGCCAAGATGGCATTCGCATCACCCCGCGCGCCGGAATGCGCGCCGCTTTTGTTGCGGCCCTCCACTTTTCCCGACGAATCGTGTGGGGAATCGAATCCAGTATCGCCCATTTGATCTGCCAGACCTCGCGAGTTTCGCGAGGTCATTGCATTTGGGGAGCCGTAACCTCCTCCTCCGGGAGTCTCGATTGTCAGAAGATCGCCGGTTGCGATGGTGAGTTGGGCTTTGCCGCCGAGTTCGACGGGCTCTTTCGTGTCGGCCTTTGTCAGCGTGTTTCGCCCCAGCGAGCCGGGTTGGCCGCCGTTCAATCCAAATGGTGGGAACGGGCCGCGACGCTCCGTGAGCAGCGAGACGTTGAGCGGTCGCAGGAATTCCAGCTTGCGAACGATTCCGTCGCCGCCGTGATGTTGGCCCGCGCCTCCGGAGCCTTTGCGGATCGAGAATTCGTGCACGCGGACCGGGTAGCGGCGCTCGATGACTTCGACGTCGGTCAGGCGTGTGTTCGTCATGTGCGTGTGGACGGCGTCAGCTCCGTGAGCATTCGCCGTCGCGCCGGAACCGCCGCAGATGGTTTCGTAGTAGCCGAAGGTCGCGTCGCCGAACGTGAGGTTGTTCATCGTTCCTTGGCTCGCCGCCGCGAGGCCGAGTGCTCCGAGTAGCACGTCGACGACTCGTTGCGAAGTCTCGACGTTGCCGCCGACGACCGCCGCGCTCTGCGATGGGTCGGAATGCTCCGGCGGGTTGAGCAGGCATTCGGGGACGATGATCGAGATCGGCTCCAGCACGCCGCCGTTGAGCGGGATGTCTTCGTTGATCAGGCAGCGGAAGACGTACATGACGGCCGCCGTCACGATCGCTCGGTTCGCGTTGAGGTTGCTCGTCAGGACTGGGCCGGTGCCAGTGAAATCGACGGTGGCCGAGTCTCCGGCAATTGTGATCGTCGCCTGAATCGGGGAGCCGTCATCGAGGTGATCGATACGCTCGTACCGGCCGTCGGGCAGAGCGGCCAGGGCCAGCCGCATCTTCGTCGCCGCGGCGACTTGAATGTGCCGCATATAGGCTTGAACGACGTCGAGCGATTGTTTCTCGACCAGTTCGGACAGCAGTCGCACGCCGATGTTGTTGGCTGCGACTTGAGCTCGGATGTCCGCGAGGTTGTCGTTGATCGCGCGCGTGGGATGCGGACCGGACAGCAAGAGCTGTCGCAGTTCGTCCTCGCGCGAGACGCCGGCATCGACCAGTTTGAAGTTGCGGATCAAAACTCCTTCTTCGCCGAGGTTCTTCGAGAAGGGCGGCATCGATCCGGGCAGGATGCCGCCGATCTCCGCGTGATGTGCGCGACTAGCCGTGAAGAAAATCAGCTCGTTGGTTGCCGGATCACGCACCGGCGTGACGATCGTGACATCTGGCAGATGCGAGCCGCCGCGGTACGGGTCGTTGGTGACGAAGACGAGGGCGGAAGTCGGAGGGCGGAAGTCGGAATGAGCTTTATTCGTCTGCTTTCCGCCTTCCGCCCTCCGACTTCCGAATTCCCCTGGGTTGTCCGCGATGATCCGTTTCACCGTCTCGCTCATCGCGCCGAGATGCACCGGAATGTGCGGGGCGTTGACGACCAGGTTGCCATCTGGATCGAAGATCGCGCAACTGAAATCGAGCCGTTCTTTGACGTTCGTCGAGCAGGACGTTTTTTGCAGCGTGACTCCCATTTGCTCGGCGATGGACGCGAAGAGGTTGTTGAAGATTTCGAGCAACACCGGATCGGAGGGAGTGGAGAGCGGCGAGTAGTGAGTGGGGGAGTGGTGACTACGCAGCAACTTCTTTTGGTCCCTGTCGTCCTTTCCGTCCCTTGCGCTTGGCCGTTCCACTAGCAACTCACCCCGCTCCAGTAGCCGAACGGCCCAGCCGAGATCGACGACGATTGTGGAACCTGGTTCCGAGATCAACGCCGGGCCGGTGATCTCGTCACCGGGATGCAGGTGTTCGCGGAAAAAGATCGGCGCGTCGCGGAACTGGCCGTCGAACCACGCACGTTGCGAGTCGTCCGGCGTCGGTAAGCGAGGCACCAGCGGTTGTGAAACAGACGGTGGCTCGGCAGTCAGGCCGACGACTTCGACACGAGCAGCAGTGATCTCTAGCTTGCGACCCGCATGTGCGTAGCCGTAAAGCTGGCGGTGCAGCTCTTCGTACTTTGCGGCGTAGTCGCCATCGAGTGGATGTGTCACTCGGATGGTGGCCTCGACTCCGGCATACCGCAGGTCGAGCGACTTCACAGCGGGTTGAATTCGCTCGGCCGCGACTCCCTCGTCGGCGACTTCTGCTCGCGCCGTGCGTTCGAGTTCAGCGAAGAGTGTGTCCAACTCGACGAGCTGTTCTGCGGAATACGGCTTCAGAACCGAGCGCTCGCCGAATCGCCGGACGTCTGCGAGGCCGATACCGTAGGCGCTTAGCAAACTCGCGAGTGGGTGGATTAGGACTCGCTTCATCCCCAGTGACACGGCCATATCGCAAGCGTGTTGTGCTCCCGCGCCGCCGAAGCAGACAAGGACATACTCAGCCGGATCGTAACCGCGAGCGACCGAGATTCTCCGAATCGCGCGGACCATGTTGGCGTTCGCGATGCGGCACAAACCGTCGGCCAACGCATCAGCGTCTTCGCCGACGCTGGCATTCAACTCCGCCAGACGCCTTTCAACAGCGGAACGATCAAGCGGGAACGGGAATCGTGACGGGACGATGCGACCGAGCCACAAATTCAGATCAGTCACTGTCAGCGGGCCACCTCGTCCGTAGCAGGCTGGGCCGGGATCGGAACCGGCGCTCTGCGGGCCGACGATCAGTTTCACTCCGTCGAAACCGCAGATGCTTCCGCCGCCGGCCGCGACGGTTTCGATCGCCAGCATTGGCGCGACGATGCGGACTCCGGCCTTCTTGGTCTCGAATTCGTATTCGTACTCGCCGTCAAACCGCGCGATATCGGTGCTCGTGCCGCCCATGTCGAAGCCGATCGCCTTCGTGAATCCGGCTTGCTGAGCGACTCGCGAGAAGCCGATCACGCCTCCGGCCGGGCCGGAAAGGATGCTGTCTTTGCCCACGAAACGGTCGGCGTCGATCAGGCCACCGGCGGAGGTCATGAGGCGGAGGGGGAAATTCGGAGTGCGGAATTCGGAATACTTATCCTCAATTCTGACTTCCGACTTCCGACTTCTGAGTTGCTCTCGCAGTCGTCCGACGTAATCGCGCAGGATCGGGTTCAGGTACCCATCCATGACCGTCGTGTCGCCCCGGCTGACGATTTTGATCAGCGGAGCAAGTCGGCTGGAAACGCTGATCTCGGTGAAGCCAAGCTCGCGGGCGATCCGTTCGATAAGTTCTTCGTGTGCGGAATTGGCGAACGAGTGCAGTAGACAGATCGCGAGCGAGTCTTGCGGGTTGAGCGACTGAAGTTGGCAACGTACTTCAGCTTCAGCGGGAGCCTTCAGAGCTCGGCCATCGGCGTCGAGGCGCTCGTCGATTTCGAGGACGTCCGCAAACAACGGTTCGGATTTGACGATGTCGAGGTCAAATAATCGCGGTCGATCTTGGTTGGCGATCAGCAGGACATCGGCGAAACCTTTCGTCGTGACGAAAATCGTGCGAGCGCCTCGTCGAGTCAGCAAGGCGTTCGTGCCGCGCGTTGTTCCGAGTCGCACGGTGATATTGGGAATCGGCTGATCGCGCCGCAGGCCGAGCGCCGTGCGAATCGCCAGAATTGGGGCCTCTTCGCCGGTGGAGAGTTCGTAACGAATCCCCGGCCCGATTGAGTCGGGGAGCACTGTCGCGATTTCGAGAACTCCGAGCCGCCGGTGAAACGCCACGATCTTGGACGCGAGGACCGTCTCGCCTTGATCGTCCAAAAAAAGAATGTCGTAGCCGAGCCAGAAGTCGGGGGCGTCGTTCCGCCGCAGCGGATCGACGAGGCGGTTCGTTCCTTGTCGGTCTTCGATCTGCCCTTTCGTGACGCCGCTGCTGAGCACTTTGATCGGCCGCAACTCACCGTCAGGAGACCGAGCGATACAGTCCGTGAACGTGCCACCGACGTCGATCGAGAATTCCCAAGGAACCGCGTTCGTCATGGCTACGTCTCCGCCGAGGTCGGCAGCAGGCCGCGCAGATTACTCTCGATGTTCTCGCAGATCGACTTGAGCGGCAGATCGTTTTCGTCGGTCCCGAATGGGTCTTCGATCTCGACGCCGATTTCCTCGACCCCCAGCATCACATACGAAATCAACAACGTGGCCGGAATCGTGACCCAGCCGAAGTCTTTGACGATCGCCAGCGGCATCGTCATGAGAAACAAAATCAACGCACGTCTCAGGTGAACCATGTACGCGAAGGGCAGGGGAGTGTTGTGGATTCGTTCGCAGGCTCCCAGTGCATCAATCAGCCGGCTGATGAGGGCGTCGAACAGCGATTGCTGAATGTCGCTGATCAGTCCGCGCTGCCGAGCGACCTCGACCTGCTCGGTCATGCGCCGCGCAACCGCCAACGGTACGAGTTCCGCTTGCTCGGTGGGTTTGACTTCGGACTTCGGCAGATCGTCGGTGTCGCATCCAATGTCTTTCCAGCCGAGCAGCCGATAACGCACCGACCACGGAAACACCATTGCCCAGCGCAGCAGTCGGCGCAGCAGGTCCGCATCTTCCTTGAGCAGTGACGTCGCCAGCCGTCCCAGATTGCGGCTGTCGTTGACGACACCGCCCCACAGCTTGCGACCCTCCCAAAACCGGTCGTAGCTGGCGTTGGTGCGAAACACGAGCAACAGGCCGATTACCGCTCCGATCAGCGTGTGACCAGTGAGCGGAATGGAGACGGGATAATTCCGGGCGAGTTGCACGAACACGTTGTTTGTCGAAGGAAAATACTTTTCTCGTAGGTTGATGGCAACTTCATCCGAGCTGACAAACGGGTACGAAGTCGAGCCGGCTTCGGCTCCGTCGATGTTGGGCCTTCCAGCGTATTCCCAACTCACCACAAGGACCGACCACACCACGCAGATCCCAATGCGAGCGAAGATCTCGCGCAGCATGGAGCCTTTGATGTCGAACAGATGGCTGCGCCAGTGATGTGGGTCGTATTGGATCATGCTGGGGCTGAAATTTAAAATTTCAGATTTGAGATTTCAGAGGCGGAGCCCGCCAAGTCACTTTGACGTCGGACCAATTGCCGGCTGTGTCCACGCTCGCTCGAATTCGCCGACTTCGGAAGGGTTCGGATGCGGACGCGACGACGTGATGCGAGCGCGGACGTAGAGTTCGTGGCCGGTGAAACGGTAGCTGGCTGTGGGGCCTTCGACTCGTGCCAGAACCTTTCCGATGTCGTCGCTGTAACGGCGAGTCGCTCGGACTTCTTTGCCGTCTTTGTCGAGCACCGGTTCGCTCTTGGAATCGAAGCCGCGACGAGTCCCGAGGAACTCAATGGTGTACTTCACGTCTGGGTCAGTTTTGACCGTCACGTCGAGTCCATTGGCCGACGACGTGACTCGCTCGAGGGTCACGCCGCTCGAAGAGTAAAATCGGCCAGCCTCCATCGCGGCGATCAGGCTTTCGGGAGTCAGCTTCTCGGACAGAACCATCACCCAGCCGCGGCCCGGTTCGGAGGCTCGGCTGGGGATGTTGTGGTAGGCGTGGCCGTCGTCGGTACCGAGGCCGAACAGTGGCGGCATTTTCAATTCGCTCAGGCGGAACGAGTTGATGATGTCCCAGATTCGCTCGGTCCCAACGTGATCTTTGTTGCCGGAGTTGTTGACGCCAGGATGGCCGTTGTAGACCTCGAAGAAGTTCTCACCCCGAATCCGCATCAGGTCTTCGGCGGTGACACCGTAGCCGAAGTTCGGATGATTCAGATGAATCATCATCGGTTGCCCGGTGCGTTCCCGCTGCGTGATCAGGGCGTCTGTGTTGTTCTGAATGGTCTCGGCCACGCTGTCGCCGTGTCGCGGCACGACCAACTCCTTCACGTTGTTGGCATTCATGTGGACCGGGAATTTCTGGAACGCATCGCTGACCTCTTCGCCTTGGATGAGCAGGAATTTGCCCGGCTCGTTGAAACGGTCGGCGACTTCGCGAAACGTCTTCAAACGGGTTTCGAGTTTGTCTTCGGTTTTGCGTTCTTCGATCCAGCCGTCTGGAAAGCTTTGCTTGAGCTTGTCGAACGCTTGTTGTTTACCTTTCGACTTTTCGACGTTGATCCAGCGTTCTTTGTCGGCCAAAACGTTGTGATCAGTAAAGCTCAGAAAGTCGTAGTTGTGCTCGCGATACCACAGCGCGATGGCTTCGAGGTAGTCGTCGCCGTCGCTCCACAGCGAGTGCGTGTGCAAGTTACCTCGATACCACTTCAACGGCCCGGCGGCCTGCAACGTCTGAGCGTTCGCGGGTGCGGGAGTTCGCTCGCTCAGAGTCATCAGGCTGAGCAGGGCGAACATCACCGCAGAGGACAGCAACAGTGGCCTCCAGGATTGGGCGGACTTTTCGGCAGGCATCGGTTGGTCTCCCAGAGTTAGGTTGGAATGGCCAGACATCGTAGCGAGGCTGTGTCACGATCCCAGCGTGCGGCCCTTCGCGCCGTCGAGACGATCTGCCACAACGCCCAAACGTAGACGAGTCACCACGCGACTCAAACTTTCCGGTTACGGAGTGACCAGTCTAGGAGGAGGCAACATCGTGGGGAGTTGGGGACCAGGAAATTTCGACAACGATGCCGCTCGTGATCATTTGTTTGAAGTGACTCGCGAGTTGGCGGAGCAGATCGACCAAGCTCTCGCCGATGCCATTTCTTTGAAGTTGGCAGGGAAGGGCACCGACATCGAACTGGCGGAGTCACTCGAAACCGTGCTGCCGAACATCGAAATCATGTGTGTCCTCCACGAGTCGCTAGGCGGCGGCTTTCTGCCGGAACCGGAGTCCGCCGCAGATTGGCAGACGCAATTCGAGCATCTCGATTTGGATGGGGTGCCGGATCGCCGGGAGGTTGTCCGTTCGACGTTTGAGCGACTGCGGCGGCTCGCACAGCAATGTTGGGAGGTGTGATCGTCATGGCCGAAACATCAGCAACTCCGATTCGTCACTGCGTCCTGTTTCATGGCCGTGTGCAAGGGGTCGGCTTTCGGTACACGACGGCCTCGATCGCACGTCGTCACCCGGTGGTTGGCTTCGTTCGCAATCTGCCAGACGGTTCCGTCGAACTGGTCGCCGAAGCGGTCCCGTCGGTTTTGGATCAATTCTTGGCAGACATTGCCTCCGAGTTCGCCGGCCACATCCGCCAGCAAGAGGTCCGCGAGGCCGTTCGCGACGAAAAATTCGCGAAGTTCGAGATCCGGCGATAACTGTGGCACACGTGGCTCGCATGCGGCTAGGCTGAGAAGGGAAACGCACGCGAGCCACATGCGCCACGATCAGCGACCCCTCGACTCAATTTTAGCCGCTTTTCTTCGGGGGCCAGCTTCGGTAGATTTCTCACCCAACGCGGCGGGCCGGATCGGACGTAAGGTCGCCTTGTCGTTGTCATTTCGATTGGATCCACACGTTTTCGGCAGTCAGTGAGGCATGATGTCATCGCTTGTTTGGCTTTCTTCGACCGTGTTTGCGGCTGAGGTCTCGCAGGGGACTTCTGGCAAGGTTACGTACGCCTGGGGTGCGACTGGCTTGGTTGTGGGTTTACTGCTGGCAGGTTTGTTCGGCTTTTTGTACATGACCCGGACAGGGGTCATCGCTCGCGCGACCACGAAAGAAGCGGTTCGCCAGCCGGTCTTTTTGCTGCTGCTGGCCTTGGGAGTGTTGCTGCTGTTCATCAACACGTTCCTGCCGTTCTTCTCGTTGGGCAGCGACATCAAGATGCTGAAAGACTGTGGGCTGATGACGCTGCTGTTTTCCTCGCTCTTGCTGGCGGTTTGGACGGCGAGCACAAGTATTGCGAGCGAAATCGAAGGGAAAACGACGATGACGCTGCTGTCAAAGCCGATCAATCGGCGGCAGTTTATCGTCGGGAAATATGTCGGAATCTTGAATGCAACGTTTTGCCTGTTGCTGCCGCTGGCGATCTTGTTCTGCGTCTTGCTGCTCTACAAAGTCGGTTACGACGCTCGCGAGAGTTCCAAGGAAATTCCGAGTTGGTTCGAAGATCGCAGCTTGAATGCCGACCGCCTCAAAGAGGCGGTGCAGATTATTCCAGGCATCCTGTTGATGGTTCTGGAAATCGCCGTAATGACGGCCGTGAGCGTTGCCATTTCCACACGCACACCGATGGTCGTCAACGTGGTCACCTGCCTGGCGATCTTCGTCGTCGGTCACCTGACGCCGGTGCTGGTGAAATCGGGAGTGTTGAAATTGGAGTTCGTTTCCTTCATGGCTCGTTTGATCGCGACGCTGCTGCCGTCTCTGGAAGTCTTCAATATGGAAGCGGCGGTTGCGACCGGGACGATGGTTCCGGCATCGTATCTGGCGTATTCCCTGCTGTACGGCGCGGCTTACATTGCTGCCATGCTTTTGCTCTCCTTCATCTTGTTCGAGGATCGGGACTTGGCTTAGAAACGTCGGTGAGTTCTTCACTGACAGGCACGGATGGAGCCGTGCGACTTCCACGGGCCGCTCATTTTACAGGAGATCCAAGATGGAGACTCCGTTTCGGCGCGTGTTTTCGCCCAAAGAGTTGTCACGCGGAACAGCCCGCTGGGCGTGGCTGTTTTCGGTGGTCTCGACGCTGTCGCTTTGCGGCATGTTGTTGGGCATCTATCTGCTCGTCGATCTGCTCATGACGCGCGGTGAAGTTCTGCTGCCAACCGACGCCAAAATCGCGGCTTACGAGCACGTTACGGAGACACTGCCGTCGGCCGCTCAAGCCGAGAGGATTGGGGACGCGGACAACCCCCTAGTTGGCCAACGTCGCTTCAATCAGGGGTTGCGAGTGACCGCCTGGGAGGCTCGGCAGGATCCATTGAGTGCGATCGTCCGCTGGCTGGTCCGTTCGATTCCTGCGTTGCGAACGACGAACTCGGCGTTGCTGACCTTGTTGGCGACCAACATTGTCCTGGCGCTGATCTCAAGCCTTTCGGCTTTGCAGATCAAGACGCTCGCGTTTCGGACGTCGCAAGAAGTTGCGACGCGATTGCGGCAGTCGTTGCATCGGCAAACACTGAGGCTCGGACCGAGCGACCTGGAGGACGGCGCCGGAGAAGTCGCGTTCTTGATGTTCACAGGGGACGTCGAACGAGTCCGCGAAGGGATTCAAACCTGGTTCGAGCGAGTGGTGCGGTTTCCGCCGCTCTTGACGGGACTCGCGATTCTGTTGCTGATGACGCACTGGCTGCTGGCGTTGCAGTGCCTCGTACCACTGCTGGCCTGCTTGTACCTAGTCCGGAGAGAACGTCTCCGCTTCGAGCAATCGCGTCGCAAGCTGGAAGACCGCGTCGGCGACGACCTGCGTCTGCTGGCGGAAGGCTTGCGGAAAACTCGGCTGGTGCGCGGCTTCGGAATGGAGAACTTCGAGCACGAGCGTTTTAGGATCCACTTGCAGCGGTTCCTGCAAAAGATTGCGACACTGAAAGAAGACGAGCGGTTATCGCGGTGGATGTGTTGGTTTGTCGTGCTCATCACGGTGACGCTGGTCTTGTTCCTGATCGCCACCAAGACATTGCGCGATCCGTCGGAGCCGGCCTACTTGCCCGTATCCGCGATGCTGATGTTCCTCGCCGCCATCCGCTTGGCTTACCGACCGATCAACGATCTTTGGGAGTTGCCAAACGTTGAACAAACCGCCGGACTGTTTGCCGACAACCTCTTGCGGTATCAGTCGCGGATTTCTGAAGTCGGTCAAGCGGTTGGAGCGAAGTTTTTGCAGCCGCTGTCGAAGCTGATTCAGTTCGAGTCGGTAACGTACCGATTGCCCAATAAACGGCTCGTCCTGGATCGCGTGGACTTAAAGATTCCGGCTCATTCGATGATTGCGGTGTTGTCGCTCGACCCGATGGAGGCTCGCGCACTGACGTATTTGCTGCCGCGGTTCATCGAGCCGCAATCCGGACGCGTGCTGATCGACGGCGAGGACTTGGCGTTCGTGACGCTTGAATCGTTGCGGGCCGAGTCGATCTTCGTTGGCGGCATGGACCCATTCTTCACCGGCACGGTCTCCGAGAACATCAGTTGCGGTGACCCACGCTTCACGCTGCAACACGTCACCGAAGCGGCCAAACAGGTCCACGCACACCAATTCATCAACAAGCTGGCGCAAGGCTACGAAACGGCTCTCGGCGAACATGGCACAGAACTCGACGCTGGGCAAACATTTCTGTTGGGACTCGCCCGCGCATTGGTCCGCAACCCGGCACTGCTGATCATCGAAGAGCCTGCCGAGCGGCTCGACGACGATACGAAATCGCTGCTTGACGACACCTATGCCCGGCTGGCGAAGGATCGCACGTTGATTTTCCTGCCCAATCGACTCTCGACAGTTCGCAAGGCCGATCAGGTGGTCTTCTTGCACAAAGGTCGCGTCGAAGCGATCGGATCGTACTCCAAACTCATCAACTCTGTTCCGCTGATGCGGCACTGGGAATACGCCCGCTTCAACGAGTTCCGCCGCGACGAGGTGGCCGAGTGAACGGTTCTCTCTACAGTCCGCTGGTCGAGCGCGCGATGCGGATCGCAGCGCAGGCTCATCGGAATCAGCACCGCAAGGGAAGCGATCTGCCGTACATCACGCATCCGGCTCAGGCCGCGATGATCCTATTACGAGCCGGCATTGACGATGACGAGATCCTCGCCGCCGCACTGCTCCACGATGTTGTCGAGGACACGGATCACACGCTGGAACTGCTGGCGGCCGACTTCCCGCCCAAGGTCGTGCAACTCGTCGCCGCGATGACCGAGCGCAAGCACGATCACGACGGTCGCAAACGCTCGTGGCAAGAACGCAAGGACGAGCATCTCCGCCACGTCGCCGCCGAGCCGTGGGAAGCTCGCGCGATCGCGCTGGCCGACAAACTGCACAATCTCGGCTCGATGGTGGAGGATCTCGAAGCAGGCCAGGATCTTTGGGCACGCTTCAATTCCCCACCAGAAAAAATCCTGTGGTACTACCGCGAAATGATTATCGCTGCCGATCAAGGCGATCCTCGCTTGTCCGAAATGGCCAGCGAATGCCGAACGCTCATCGAGCGACTTGCAAAAAAGGTGAACCGCTAGTTAAGCGGTCATACTCTCCATTCGCCGAAATTTCTCAGCGGTTCGTTGTGATGCTTTGCGAGGCGGCTAGAATCCCGCCGTTCCGCAAGTCGTGGGTTGGTTGTTTTTGGCCTAACCGCTTCGCGTCTCTGCGAAGTTGCTCTGTTTTCGATCTGACAGTTTCGGCCCGCGACCCGGTCATCGTTTCGCAACCACTGTAGAGGGAGAACCAGATGCGAGACCCCCATGAAGAGACCATTTCACAAGTGAATGGCTCCGGCTTTAATCGCCGTGATTTTCTACGAGGCTCCGGAGCGGCTGTTGCCGTCACCGCGCTGGCGACCAGCGATCGGGGAGCTACCGCTCAAGACGCCGCAAAAAAGAATGTCGTGTCCGCGAAAGCGCAGGACGTGACGCTCAACGTCAACGGCAAGGACCACAAGCTGTCGCTGGAACCGCGAGTCACATTGCTCGACACGCTTCGCGACGATTTGGATCTGACCGGCTGCAAGGATGTCTGCGACACGACCAACTGCGGAGCCTGCACCGTGCTCATCGACGGCAAGCCGACCTACGCTTGCAGCCGGTTGGCTCACGAGTGTGTCGGCAAGAAAGTCACAACCATCGAGTCGCTGGCGGCCAACGATCCGGTCGTCGCGGGCTTCGTGAAACATGACGCTCAGCAGTGCGGCTTCTGCACGCCGGGCTTCGTTATGGCGACGAAAGCTTTCTGCGACAAGAACCCTGGCGCGACGCTGGCCCAAGTTCGCAATGGTCTCGGCGGGAACATCTGCCGCTGCGGCACCTACGTCGGCATCACCGCCTGTGCGATGGAACTCGTGACGAAGAAGGGAGGCAAGTAATCATGGCGACTGAACTCAAAGTGGCCTGGGGGCCTCGCAAGGACAACGTTTATCTGGGCAAAGAAATCACGCGTCTGGATGGCGTTGAAAAAGCCTCCGGAGCGGCGAAGTACGCGGCGGACGCCAATCCGAAGGGTTGCCTCTTTGCCAAGGTGCTGAGTTTCAAAGGTGGTGCCGGCAAGGTGAAATCGCTGGACCTCTCCGAGGCTCTGAAAGTCCCCGGCGTGAAAGCGGTTCACGCTTTCGTCAAAGAAGGTGATGAACTGCAATGGGACGGCACGCTGGTCGCCGCCGTTGCCGCCGAACGGCAAGAGCAAGCTGAAGACGGCGTGCGAGCCATCAAATTCGCCTTCGACGCGATGGAGCACTTCGTCGATGAAGACGACCTCAAGGGAGCCGAGGCCGCCAAGCGGACCAAGGATCTCGGCAACAACACCAAGGGTGATGTCGAAGCCGCTCTCAAGACGGCGGCTGTGGTCCACAAAGGGAGCTACGGCATCGCGACGATCAGCCACATGTGTCTCGAAACGCACGGTTCCTGCACTCGGTGGGAAGACGGCAAGCTGATCGTCAACCACTCGACGCAGAACGTCAGCGGCACGCCGGCGAATTTCGTCAGCGAACTCCAAAAGCAGCACAACATCTCGGTCGACGTGGCCGACGTGACGGTGCTGTGCCAATTCGTGGGAGGCGGCTTCGGCTCGAAGTTCGGGGCCGACGATTGGGGCGCGGCAGCCGCGAAGATGTCGAAAGAGGCCGGCCGTCCCGTGCGGCTGATGCTCGATCGCGCGACGGAACTCAAGATCGCCGGCACTCGGCCGAGCGGTTTCGCTGACGTCACAATCGCCGCCGACAAGGATGGCAAGATCGTCGCCTGGGATAGCCATCACTGGGGCACCAACGGAGGCATGAAGGGGGGCACGCTCAATCTCGCGCAGTTCCCGTATGTCTTCGATTTCGAGAACCGCAATCGCAAGGCGACCGGCCTGATCACCAACTCCGGCCCCGACCGCGCGTGGCGAGCACCTCCGCACCCGCAGTTGTGTGCGTTGACCGACACGGCGATTGACGACATTGCGGCCAAGCTCGGCAAGAGCGCCGTCGATGTGTTCCTCGCCAACCTAGAAAACATCACGGGGCCGGCACTGGAGAAGCTCATCCCGACCTACACTGCCGAAATCAAACGAGCGGCCGAATTGATCGGCTGGTCGAAGAAGTGGCATCCCCACGGCAAGGGTGGCGACGGAGACGTCAAACGCGGTCTCGGCATGGCGATGCACACTTGGGGTGGCAGTGCTCACGCCGGTACTTGCACCGTCCGCATCAACCCGGACGGCAGTGTCGAGTCGCTCAGCGGCACGCAGGACATCGGCACTGGCACTCGTACCGCGATCGCGATGGTGCTCGCCGAAACGTTCGGCATCACACTGGACGCCGTGAAGGTCCGCTATGGTTCGAGCGTTTATCCACGCTCCGGCCCCTCCGGCGGCAGCACGACGATCGGTGGTGTTTCCGGCCCGAATCGTCGTGCCGCGATCGCCGCCCTCGGCAAGTTGTTCGACGTTGTTGCTGAGAAGCACAAAGTCAAAGGTAACGATCTGACGGCGAAAGGTGGCAAGATCTGGTCCGGCACGAAAGAGATCTGCACCTGGAAGGCTGCATGCGGACTGCTCGGCATGATGGGCATCGAGACCACGGGCGAAGGCCCGAAGGACGATGGCCTGACGAGTGTGCAAGTTGGTGGCGTCCAAATGGCGGATGTCTCGGTCGATACGAAGACCGGCATCATCCGCATGAATCAGTTCGTCGCCGTCCAAGACTGCGGCCTGATCGTCGATCTGCTGACCGCCAAGAGCCAAGTCTACGGCGGCCTCATCATGGGCATCGCGTACTCGTTGACCGAGGAACAAATCCTCGACAACAAGACCGGCCGCTACATCAACGCCGACATGGAAAACTACAAGCTGCCCCGCATCGGTGACATCGGCGAACTGATCGTCGAGATGTACCAGCCCGACAGCGAATATGAACGGGGCGTCATCGGCCTCGGCGAACCCCCGGTCATCTCCTGCGGAGCTGCCATCAGCAACGCGGTTGCGAATGCCACGGGAGTCCGCGTGCCGACGATTCCACTCACGCCGAAGCGAGTGCTCGACGCACTTAAAGCGGCGAAGGCGTAATCTTGTGGCGCACGCGTCTCGCGTGCGCCTCTTTCTCTTCCATCCATCGCACGCAAACCGCGTGCGCTCTCTGACGAGGTGAAACATGCGATCCTTCGAATACGCTCGTCCTGAAACCGAGGCCGAAGCGCTGGAACTGCTCGCCGAGCACGGTGGCAACACCGCCGTCCTGGCTGGCGGGACTGACTTGATGAATCTGCTCAAACGCGACGTGATCCAACCGGCTCGCGTCGTGGACATCAAAAATATTCCGTCTTGGCGAGGCCTCAAACCGCAAGACGGCGGAGTGCTGATCGGCGCGAACACGACGCTCGATGAAATCAACGAGCACGCGCTGGCCGCCGACTATCGCTCGTTGATCGACGTGATCGAGGGCATTCGAGCCATTCAGATCACGGCCAACGGGACACTCGCCGGAGACCTGTGCCAACTGCCGCACTGCTGGTACTTCCGCAACGGGTACGGTCTGCTGGCGATGCAAGACGGCGAATCGCTCGTCGCCACCGGCGACAACCGCTACCACGCCATCCTCGGCAACAGCGGCCCGGCGAAATTCGTCAGTGCCTCTCGCTTCGCCCCTTCTGCGATGGCGTGGGATGCGAAAGTGAGACTTGTCACACTAGCCCGAAGCGCGAGCGAGGGAGCCGATGCCGTTGCCCCGAAGGAAGAATGGTTGCCGCTCGATTATTTCTTCCAGACGCCGAAGGTGAACTCGCAAGGTGTGACGGTGCTCAAGCCAGGTCAGCTCATCACGCACGTGTGGTTGCCGGCCGCGAGCGATACTCGCAGTGCGACCTACGAGGTCTTGGAACTTTGTGGTCTCGATCAACCGCAAGCCAGTGCCGCGTGCTGCCTCGGAATCGACGGTGGCATCGTCCGCAGTGCGAAGATCGTGCTCGGCCATGTGGCCCCAACTCCGTGGATCGCCCACGAAGCGGCCAAGTGGCTGGTCGGTCAGCCACTCACCTCGGACATCGCCGAAACTGCGGGCCGCATGGCCCTCGCGAAAGCGACGCCGCTCAGCCACAACGACTACAAAGTCCAAATGGCGGAAACGGCGGTGAAGCGAGCGTTGCTCAAAGCCACGAATCAACTCGGCGAAATTTTATAGTCAGTCAGCAAAGGCTCACTGTTCCGCGCCATCGAGTTCGCCCCGCCGAAACCTGTGTTCGGCGGTGTGTTTTGCAATCCCTGCCTGATTGATCCGAGTGCCGAGCGGCACTCGCGTTTGCAGATTTTATTTTCGGCACCGATGGCTTGAGGGAGGCGTCATGCCTGATTCGTTGTCCGCGGTCCCCGCCGGCATCAGCGCGGCGCTGGAATAGTTGAAGGTGGATCTGACGGTTGCCGCTGGGAACAACTTGGCCGGATTGATTCTGTACGGGGGGCTGGCACGCGGTCGGTATCGGCCGGGCAAGAGCGATGCCAATGTCGTCGTGTTGTTGTGAGATGCGAGTCCGGGTGCGCTTTCGGCAATCGCGGCGGCGCTCAAGAAAGATGGCGGACATGAGTAGCCCTCCTTCAAATGGACGTGTTCGTAGTTCAGGCTTTCCAGCCTGACTCGAATGGGGCAATCGCGTCGAGTGTTGATCGGGTCAGCCTGGAAAGGCTGAACTACGGCTGTGATTCTATCGCGTTCGGCAGCGAGCCCAACCAGATAGAGGGGCGAAAGATGTCGCGAGGATGGCTGGCCTGCGTTTGTGTGACGGCGTTGATTTCCTGGAGTCAGTGCACGCTCGCTGAGGATTTCGCAGAGGCGCGAGTTCACAACTGGCATCAATGGCGAGGGCCGGACGCCAATGGCGTCGCACCGGCCGGCGATCCACCGATCGAGTGGGATCAAACTCGCAACGTGAAGTGGACAGCCGAGATTCCTGGCCACGGAAAATCGACGCCGATCATCTGGGGGAACCGCGTGTTCCTGATCACGGCGGTCAACACCGGCAAAGTCGTCGCGGGGGTGACCAAGCCGGAGGATCAGCCGATGCGGACGTTCGGGATTAAGTTTCCGAACACGCTGTTTCGATTCGTCGTGCTCTGCCTGGATCGCAAGACCGGCAAGACGCTTTGGGAACAGACCGCGATCGAAGAACTGCCACACGAAGGACACCACGGCGACAACAGTCACGCCTCGGCGTCGCCGACGACGGACGGCAAGTTGTTGTACGTCTCGTTCGGATCGCGCGGCGTGTACTGCTTCGATCTGGATGGCCAGTTGCAGTGGAAGAAGAAGATCGGCAACGTCGAAACGCGGCTGAGCTTCGGCGAGGCCAGTTCGCCAGTGTTGCATGGCGGCATCGTGATCCTGAACCGCGACAACGAAACAGATTCGCACCTCTTGGCGATCGATGCACAAACGGGTGACACTCGGTGGCAAGCGAAGCGAGAGGAAGTCAGCGCGTGGGCGACACCGCTGGTCGTCGAGCACAACGGCCGCACGCAGGTCATCACTAATGCCAGCCGTCGTGTGCGCAGCTACGACTTGATGACCGGCAAAGTCTTGTGGGAATGCGCTGGCCAAGTCGCCAACGTGACTCCGTCTCCGGTGCTCGTTGGCGACCGAGTCGTCTGCATGAGCGGCTATCGAGGCAGCATCGCGATGTCTCTGCCGCTGGACGCCACAGGCGACATCACCGGCAGCGACCGGATCGCCTGGCGTTGGGAACGGGACACGCCGTATGTGCCTTCGCCGTTGCTCTACGGGGACATGCTGTATTTCAACAAATTGAACAACGCGGTTCTGTCCTGCCTCGATGCCAAGACTGGGAAGCCAATTCTCGAATCGGCTCGCTTGCCGAGTTTGAGCAACATCTATGCGTCTCCGGTGGGAGCCGCCGATCGCATTTATCTGGTGGGTCGCGACGGCACGGCACTCGTACTGAAACGATCCGCGACGTTGGAGGTTCTCGCGACGAACAAACTCGACGACTCGTTTGATGCTTCGCCTGCAATTGTCGGCAAGCAACTGTTTTTGCGAGGTCATCAGCACTTGTACTGCCTTGAGGCACGCTGACCGACGATCACAGCTCGCGACGGATCGACTCTTGTTTGAACAGCACGAAGCCCGCCTTCAGATAATTGGGCAACGCAGCCGGGTGGTCGAGCGTGCAAGTGTGGAGCCAGAAGCGGTGAGGCTGATGGCTCCAGGCTTGGTCGATGGTCCATTGCAGAAACCACTTTCCCAACCCTTGGCCGATGAACTCTCGTTTGAGGCCGAACTGAACCAACTCGATCTCGTATGGCTTGCGGCGGTCGAGTTCGGCGAATCCAGCGGGAGAGCCAGCGACCTGCAACACATGCAGTTCATTGAGCGGATGCTGAATGACGGCGGCGAGTTGGGCGTCCGAGAGCTTGCGGCGGCTGAGCCAATGAAAATCGCGGCCGACCGCGTTGTACAAATCGCGGTATTCGCCCACGGTCGGAGCCTGGACATGCAAAACGTTCAGCCCGTCGCAAGGAGCCGGAACGGTTCGACGCGACGGGCTGAGCATTTCCAAGTTGAAGACTGTGACGTCAACGATCTTCAAGAGTTGTTTCCTCGAGGCCGTTCGAGGTCAGAGATTATTTCGAAGTCAGTCGCTCGCGCAGGGATTTCAGCGCGTTCGCGTTGGCTTCACTTTCGAATGGATTCGCGTCCGGAGCTGGCTGCGCACCGCCACCACCAAACCCGCCACCGCCACCTCCTCCGCCGCCTCGGCGGAAGGGCAGGCCGATCGCTTCTTGTTTCGCCTTCTGCGCGTCGTCGAACAGAGCCAGCAGGTCATTGTATTTCTTCTCGGCATCGTCGTCGGTCAGCGTCTTGAGTTCGGCGAACTCGTCGAGTTGTTTAGCGAGTGCCTGGCGTTGCTCATCGGTCAACGTGACAGCGATGTCGCCGGTGAGTAGTTCCAGCTTGCGGATCAACGTGGTGAGTTGCTGTTTGGGTCGCGGACCTTGGCCGCCGCCACCGCCCCCCATCATGCCCATCATTCCTCCCATGCCGCCTCCCATTCCGCCACCGGGTCCACCAGCACCGGGTGTTCCACCAGCACCGGGTGCTCCACCGCCTCCACCACCCATCATCGGTGATGCCGGCGCGGCACTGGCTGCGGGTTCTTCTAGGGGAACCTCTTTCACTTGATAGCCCATCGCATAGGTGCCGGCCATCGCGCCAGCGGCACCCAGCAAGATGCCGACAACGCCAGAGATCAGCCAGACGGTCGCGTCCCGCTTCGTCTTTTGCTGTCGAGTCACCCAGACCAAGACAAAGACTGTCAGTAAACCGAGAGTCAACACATAGGAACTCGTTGCTTCAATGCCAGCCATGAGCGTCTCCGTTTCAAAACAGGCGAAATGAAAACTCGTTGGCCACAACGGAAGTAGAAACCCGGCCAACACGAATGGGGCCAGTGTATCTGGCGTTCGTCGCAGCGACAGCCATTACGAGGCTGGTTCTTGCTGAAGCGTTCTGGAAGCCAAGATTGGCTCGTCAGTGTGAGCCACGTTGACAAGCGGCTTGGCGTCAGCGGTCAGCGACTGAGTTTCGGCAACAGTGGGCCGCGTCTGGACGAGGCTGTAGAGGGCCGCTTTCAACTCCATTGCCAAGCTGAACGACACCGGCACCAGGAACAACGTCAAGACCGTCGAAGCGATCAAACCGCCCAGCGTCACGCTGCCGAGACCGCGATAGAGTTCGCTGCCGGCTCCCGGGGAGACGACCAGTGGCAGCAAACCGAACAGGCCGATCAAGGCGGTCATGAAAATCGGGCGGATGCGCGTGCGGACACTTTCCAGAATCGCGGCGTGCGGGGCCATGGCGTCTTCGCGGATGTGGACGAGAGCTTGCTCGACGATCAGGATCGGGTTGTTGACGACCGTGCCGACCAGAATGATGAAGCCGACCATCGTCAACATGTCGAGCGGCTGCACGTGTCCCGCCGGTTTGAGAATCACGTTGAGAAGTTCGAGGCCGATGAAGCCACCCACCGCGCCCAGCGGCACGCTGAGCATGACGATGAACGGGTACAACCAGGACTCGAACAGCGCGGCCATCACCAGGTAGGTGAGGAGGATCGCCAGCACCAAATTCCAACGGATCGCCAGCCACGTCGTGCGCAGTTTGTCGGCGGTGCCCGACAGGCCGACTTGGTACAGACCGCGAAACGCCGGATCGTTTTCCAGCGGAGTGATGATCTCGGTTTGGATTTTCAGCATCGCGTCTTCGAGGGCCATCTCTCGCGGCGGACTGACTTGGATCGTGATCGCTCGCTGTCTTTCGCGGCGGTTGATTTGTTCGGGGCCGCTGGAAAGTGTCAGATCCGCGACCGCACCCAGCGAAACAACTCGACCGGTTCGCGTGGAGATCGGCAGGCTTTCCAAATCTTGGGTGCGCTGTGCAGTATCTTCACGGCCGACGATCGACAGGTCGATCTTGTCGCCGCCGACGAAGTAGTCGGTCGCGTATGCTCCATCGACCAGAGCATCGACGGCGTAGCCAATCTCGTCGGCGGAGAGGTCGAGTTCCGCGGCTTGTTCCCAGCGCGGTTTGGCGTGGACTTCGGGACTGCTGAGATCCAAGCTGGGAATCGGCAGGACCTGAGCCTTGGGGATGAGTTCGCTGACTTGCCCCATGACTCGGCCACCGAAGTCGACCAGTTGCCGAATGTCGGGGCCGGTAATCTCGACGTCGATCGAGCGGCCAGAGGTCATTCCGCGCTCGAAGAGACTCAACTGCTTCACAATGGCAAAAGTGCCGGGAATGCCAGTGACGATCTCTTGCACCAAATTGACCAGCTTATGCCCTTGCAAGGGATCGACGGCGCGCACGCCTATGAACAACTGCCGTCCGCGAACGACGTAGAAAAAGTCCGAAATCATCGGGTGCGGCAAGTCTTTGTTCTTCGGATCGTCGAAGTCAATGTCCCAATACTGCCGAGCGGACTCTTCAATGCGATGCCCCAGCGTTTCCATGTGCTCCAGGTTGTACCCCGGCGGCGGCACGAGGATGCCAATCACGAGGTTGCGATTCCCGTTGGGCAGATATTCGACCTTCGGCATCAGGAGGTAGCTGACATAGATCGGCACTCCGACAAGTACCACCATCGCGACCAGCCGCACGGGCACGCTGCGCAACATCTTGGCGTTGAGTCCCACCACCGTGCGGACGAATGCGTCGCCAAATTTGTCGAGCAACGGCAATAGTCCAAAGACCGTGGCCAAAGCCTTGGGGATTCGTGAACGCTTCGTGGAATCCGCTTCGCCTCCGATCAGCCGGCTGGCGGCCGTGGGAATCAAGACCAACGCCACGAGCAGCGACAGCAACAGCGAGCAACTCACCGCCAACGCCAAGTCACGGAACAACTGGCCGACTTGGTCTTGCACGAACAGTACCGGCAGGAACACCGCCAAGTTGGCCAGCGTCGAAGCGACGATCGCACCCCAAACTTCCTTGGTCCCTTTGACGGTCGCCGTCAGAACATCCTGCCCTTCGCGGTGATGCCGGAAGATGCTCTCCATCACGACGATGAAGTTGTCGACCAACATGCCGACGGCGAACGAGATGCCCGCCAGCGTCAACACGTTGAGCGTGCGGCCCAGGATGCCCAGCATCAAAAACATGCCGATCACGCTGGTCGCGATCGCCAGCAGCACCACCAGTGACGAACGCAAGCTGCGCAGGAAGACCAACAGCACGATCAGCGTCAGTACGGCTCCTTGCAGGATGTCGTCGTTGACGACGTTGACCGCCGAGTGAATGTATTCGGTTTCGTCGTAGACCTGCGTCAATTCGAGACCGCGCTGCATGAGCACTGTCTCGTTGAGTTTTTTAATGGTGCTGCGCAGCCCCTCCATGACTTTCAGCACATTGCTGCCTGTCTCTCGCTGAGCGTTGATCGCGATGACCGACGTGCCGTAGCGATGCACGAGTCCGTCCGGTTTCTTGTAGCCGAGACGGACATGGGCGACGTCACGCACATAAACCGGATTGCCGTCGCGGCTGGCGATGATCATGTTGGCGACTTGCTGTTCGGTCTTGAATTGACCGAGCGTCCGAATGACGTACCGCCGCTTGCCCTCCCAGAAGTCGCCGCCGGAAGTGTCCTTGTTTTGTTTGCGCAGAGCTTCACGCACGTCGCCGATCGTGAGTTGCCGAGCGGCGAGCAGGTGCGGATCGACGACGACCTGTAATTCCTCTTCCCGTCCGCCCATGACGTTGGCGTTCGACACGCCGTCCACACGTTCGAGTCGCGTTTCGATGAAGTCTCGGCAGAACCGCCGCAACTTCGTGACGTCCATGTCAGGCGGCAACAGGTCGCGGACTTCGGGATGCTTCTCGGCCAGTTCACGCATGCGAAAGATCGCCAGGCCGGGATTGTGTGCATGCTTCACCCTTTCGAGGTCTGTCTTCAATTCGGGATGCTTGACGATGGCCTCGTCGAGCTTTTCCTCCGAGGGTTTTTGCGGCGTGAGGATGAACCACGCAATGAAACGATCGGAAATGTTTGACGTAGCCACGACCGGCTGATCTGCGTTGATCGGGTACTCGCGGACTTGTTGCAGCCGCGTGCTGACGTTGAGCAGTGCATCGCTGGTCGGCGTGCCGATGGCGAACTCCAACGTGATTTGGCCGCGTGAGTCCATGCTTTCGGAAGACATCTTCTGCAAGCCTTCGACGCTTTGCAGTTGCTCCTCTTGCGCCTGGATGATTTCGCTCTCGACCTCTTGCGGACTGGCTCCTGGCCACATGGTCGTGACGGTGATCGTCGGCACTTCGACTTCCGGCGTGAGCTGCATCGGCATCTTGTAGAGCGCAATCGTGCCGAACAACGCGACCAAAATCACGCCGACGGATACCTTCACGGGATTGCGAACGAACCACTCGATCATGTTCATGGAGCTGGATTCAGAGGAGCAGGGCGGGTTGTGGAGGCAAGGTCGAGTTTCACTCCGCCTGATTGGCGGTCGGCGAGGGTTCCTTCGGCGTTGTCGATTTCTTGCTGGGCGGTTGAATCTCGATCTCCGCGCCGGCACGGAGTCGCTCGTTGCCTTCGACGACGACCCTGTCTTTCGCTTTCAAGTCGCCGCGGACTTCGATCAAGGAATTGACCGCGATGCCAAGCTGCACGGACACCGGACGCACCGTGGTCTTCTTGGTTTTTTCATCGGGTGTGACGACAAAGACCACCGGCTGCGGGCCGCCGAGCACCAGCGAGTCTTTCGGCACGAGCAACACATGACTCTTCTGATCAACCGGCAGTTCGACTTTTGCGAACATGCCCGGCTTGAGCAGCGGCGTCTCGTCGGATTGCCACTGGTTCTTCAATTCGATGCGGACCGGGAAGGTCCGCGATTTGACGTCACCCTTCGGAACGATGGCGATCACGGTGCCGACAAACGTTTGCGACGGCAACGCCTCGATGTCGATGCGAGCCGATGTGCCAAGAGTCAGCCGCGGGATGTACGATTCCTGCACTGCGACACGGATTTCGATCGGATCGACTTCGATCACTTCCACAACCAGCTTTCCCGATTCGATCCATTGGCCTTCTTCGGTGTGCTCGGCCACGACGAAACCGGTGAACGGGGACTTGATCGTGTGCTTCTCCAAAATGTCGAGCAGTCGATTGACCTCTTCTTCCGTCGCCTCGGCGCGTGCCTCGGCCTGTGCGATTCGTTCCGGGCGAGGACCGGCGATGACCAAGTCGTACGCGGCTTTCGCGGCGAGGTGCATCGCGGTCGCGGTCTCGAACACAGATTCCATCTCGTCGATTTCTTCTCGCGTGGCAGCGTTACGTTCGATCAACCCTTTAACCCGCGCGTGTTTCGTTTGTGCCAGCTTCATCGCAGCGCTGGCGGCCTGCATGCGAGCTTCCGATTCGCTGCGCTCTTCTTTTCTCGCGCCGTTCTTCAGTTCAAGCAACTCGTGCTTTCGCAGTTCGTGTTCCGCTGTGGCGGCGGCGATTTGGATTTCGACGTTTCGCGTCAGCAGTTTTGCCAGAGGCTGTCCTTTGGTGACTCGATCTCCCTCGTTGACCAGAAGCGAAGTCACGCGGCCGGAGACTGCGCTGCCGATGAAACTCTGCCGACGAGCCTCGACCGTACCGACAAACGTTCGGCCGGCCGAGAGGTCACGCTCGACGACCTCTGCGACCGTGACTTTGGCCGGTCCCGTCTGAGCGAATGCCAAACCTGACCAGAAAGTCGAGGCGATCAAAGCGAGGCCGGCGATCGAGAATCGGATCCGATGAAAGTGCATGTCCGAATTTCAAAACGGGGTGGGTGAGGCGAGATCGCTGGGTCAGGCAAGCCTCGAATTGGCGGGGACGAGCAGTCTATCGCAGTCCACGGACACAACGACAGGCAAAGCCTTGCTTGCCAGCAGACCGTTTCGTCGCGCGATGGTCAGCAGGTCATCCATCTCGCCCGGCAGCCCGCGACGTGCGAGATCAAGACCGCTCGCGTTTGTTCGTTGATCGCGGAGACCAGCAACTCGGGGCTGAGGTGCAGTCCACGTTCGGTGACATCGACAAGCCTCGGCACGGCTCCCGCTGCTCGCACCAGTTCGGCGGCGGCGACGGGGGCGGCCGGACTCATGATGACTTCATCGTCAGACGACTCACCGAGATGAACGAGGTTCCCCCGATATGTGAGGGGCTGAGCTACGGCAAAACGCATTCCTTCGCCATGTACGCGACTCAACACATCGATCATCGCTTGCTGGTTATATCGATTAGTTCGGTTGCACCGACTCCCCGTCGTAGTGGCTAATCGTTATTGGGTTTGTTCGACAACAGATGGTTCAAATTCAGTTTTGGGAGACTTTTCCCAGCCAAGTATGTCAACGACGACAAGCGAAATGTTGGAGTGTTTTGTTCAATGAACGAGTCACTTCTCGTTCACGAGCAATGACAGCGTGTGGACTGGAGTTGCAAGGACGTCGCATTCTCGGAGACGCATTGAGGTCACGGTCGGAACCGCGTCAGATCGATCACGGGAGTGTCGGGATACGAAGGCATTGACCAGGTTTGCTCCGAGATCGCGGCAGGATTGACTTCGATGTTGCCGATCCGCAGCGTCAGATCGACCCCAGAAGCGGGCCAGTGCAGATCGACGCGATGCGGCATTCGGACGCCGCTCGGCTCACGCTGGTAGTTCCCAAGTGTGGCGCGAGCAATCAAACGGCCCGAGGGTTCTTGCAACGAATGCTCCAAAATGACGCCTTGACGGGCGTCGACCAGCATTGTCCGCTGCACACGCTGGCCTTGCGGCGTGACCTGATCTGCCACGAACAGGACACGACGCGGCTGGCTGCCCGGTTGTTCGTGCATCTGAAAATCCGCCTCGGCAAACGGGACGACGCCGAGAGTCTCAATCAGCCAATCGGGCTGAAAAGGGACTGGCCCCATCGGACGGCCATCCGCCACGTCGTCGTACGACGCCGTCAAAATGCCGTGCGGCTCGCCCCGTTTCATCCAAAACCAGAACCGCTCCGGATTCGAGCCGAGGTCCACTTCGTCCGCCACTAACGAGCGCACGATCAGTCGTAATTTACGCGGACTCTCCACGGCCAACACGGCTGAAAGCGGAGGCATATTTCGAGTCGTGATTTTTACATCGGTCGAACGCCAGGCATACAACTTGGTGACGTTGTCATTGAGCACGTTGACGATGTCTTCCGACGTCGCCTCTGGCGAGAGGACACAAGGTTCCGGGGCGGCTCGCCGGCTGTAGGCCATCCAATGCCGCATCGACGAACAGCCCGGCAGCGTCAACCACCACGTCGCCGCCGCCAACCAAAAAAAGCACAGCGACGGGGCAGGGGAGCGTGTCCGTGTGACGTTGTTCGAGGTCAGTTTGTCGAGGTGTGTCAGGTCGATGCTCTCGTCCTTGAGGCGTCTCGTGGAATCGTCGTGGTCGCTTGCGAATATCTATGTGCCAAATACGGCGTTTTGCAATTCCTGAACTTCCGTGTCATCGAGTAGCTGATCGGGAACCAGAAATGTCCCTTCGCCTCGCGTGCCAGTCACTTCGAGGAATTCTTGATCGTCGACGGTCTTCGTTCCGTCGAGCCGCAAGCGACGCCGTTGAAGCAACAACAACGCGAGCACATATCGAAACTTGTCTTGCGACGGACTCGCCTCTTCATTGAGTTGCTCGAATTGTCGCATCAAGTCTTCGACGTCGAGCGACTTCTTCGCACTGGTGGTTGCTTCGGGAACTTCGCAACGCCAGTGAGCGACCAGTCCGGCTGGTGGCGGCGCCCAGCCTGCCTCGGAATAGTCAAGACGCAACAACTCGCCAGCTCTCTCAAGCAAGACGGAGTGGCACAGACTGCCGGGTACGAGTTCTTCGCCCGTCCCTGAGCAAGTTCGACTGACGGATTTGACGTTGTAATCTTGCACGCCCCCTTCCTCCCTGAAAAGGCTACGAAATCTAGTCCTCGATGAATGCTGCCACAAGACGAATACAGGCGCGACTATGACGACGCTCCACAACGCATTTTCGACAGACTCAACGCCAACCGAATCGTTGGAGAGAGGCATCGGCTGTCGTTGCCGGAGCACAGCGCCGAACCCGCGTCGCAGGTGAGGTTCCCCTGCGACACGCACTCGCGCCGACTCGCCTGATCGGAGGTGCTTTGGAGGCATGACTCGCGTGATCCGAAGCGATCATGGCGAAACTCCAAAACAGATGCAGCTTGCCTATCTTCAAGTGTTTTGTCTCACCAATGCCGATTCATTGCCGTCAAAGTCGCATGTAAATTAACTACCCGACAAGAGTGCTGCGACTAGCCGCAAAATCAACGTAAGTCTTTTGCAATTTGAGGACTTGAGAAGTTCAAGGGGCCGTTTCGAAGTTGCCGATTTAGAGCACTAGACCTGTCATCTCCGATTGTGAGGCGTCTACCTGCAAACGCCTCTGCGTGGCCCCGTAATTTCGGAGTTGGCAAGGACTCTGAGTCTGTGGTGCGTTTTTGAATTCTGTCACCACGGCCCGGCCGGTGGGAACACGGATCCGCTGAGAAGATCGCGACGCGCGTCGCGGGCGGTTTCCAACTTCTCTTCGGTGTCCGAAAAACCGCCTGTTCGCCCCCCTGGCACCATCGGCGGTCCGTGTTTGACATTAGTCCCAAGGGAAGGAGACGCTGCGTTATGAACTGGATCAAGACTT
>CAMDRI010000042.1 GCA_945906725.1 Candidatus Kuenenia stuttgartensis
TCTCAAACGTGTTCGATCCCAGCCTGGTCATCGGAGCCGGCTATCGCGTCTGCACCGTCGTGAACAAAGCCGGCCGAGTGCAAAGCGGCCTGCTCGTCGAAGACAGCCCGCAACGAGTCGTCCTCAAACCCGCCGCCGTCGCCGCGAAGCCCACCACGGCATCAGATGCTCCCGTGTCGGTAGCCGTCGGCAAATTGGAAATCATCCCCCGCGACGATATCGACGAGTTCAAACTCAACGAACTCTCGCTGATGCCCGAAGGCTTGGAGAAACAATTGGCCCCACTAGAGATCACTGACCTGTTCGCCTTCCTGACGCTCGACAAACACCCGAACGACAAGTCCGCCAAACGTCTACCCGGAGTCTCCGCCGTGACACCGCGCAGCAGCACGAATGCAGCCGAGTTCAATTCCCTGATCGCTGAAATCCTCCCCGGCTTCACGACGAACGCCTGCGGCGAAGGCGGAATCGCATTGCTCAACAACCACTTCAACCGAGACAGCGTGCTCCGCACCCATCCGGTCTCCCGCGACGCGCCGTGTGTGCTGACTCAAAAGCTGACCCCACCCGCTGGCAAGAAGACGACGCTGATCCTCGACGTCGCTCACGACCCGCGAGGCGACTGGCGACTCGTCACCCGTGGCAACGGCGAGCGTCTCGCCGATGAAATGATCTCAAAAGAAACCTGCTCGAACGGCTGGCGCACCATCAAAGTTGACCTCTCCAAATTCGCCGGCCAAGAACTGACTCTCGGGCTCATCAACCAAGCCAACGATTGGTCCTACGAGTTCGGCTATTGGGGTGCGGCAAGGATCGTTTCGGATTGAAGGTTTGCAGAAACCGACGTGCTGCGGTTTGTCTGGCGAAGCAAGAATGTCCCCAATCCGATCAGTGCCAGCGTGTAAACTTGCAAGCCGGAGACGCGAGCCAAACTCTGGCTGAACCAAGCCGATCCGGCGATGGCCAGCGTCCAATAGGCCAAGCCTGAACTCGTGAGCGGCGATTCGGATCCGCGTTCTCGCGATAAGACATCAGCGGTTAGCATCACGCTCTGCACGACAAGATCGAGTCGTAGATGACGACGTACACGTTCAGAACCGGCAGCCAGGCCAGCGTTGCCGCGTCGTGCAATTTCAGGGCAGAATCAGCATCGCATCGCCGTAGCTGTAGAAGCGGTACCGCTCGCGAATCGCCTCGGCGTAGGCCGCTTGAACTCGTTCGAGTCCGGCCATTGCGGAGACCAATACGAACAGCGTCGACCGTGGCAAATGAAAGTTCGTCAGCACAGCGTCGACGCTGCGGAATTTATACGGCGGGCGAATGAAAATCGCCGTCGCTCCTCGCCACGGTTTCAGCTCGCCATCGGCCGAAGCGGTTTCGAGCGTCCGTACCGTTGTTGTTCCGACGGCGACTACTCGTCCACCACGTTTGCGAGCAGCCTGAATCGTCCGCACGGCGGCTTCGTCGATCTCGCACCATTCAGAGTGCATCGCATGGCCGCTGAGCGTTGTCGTCAAGATCGGCCGAAACGTCCCCAGGCCGACATGCAGCGTCACGCGAGCGATGTCGATGCCGCGCTCTCCGATCTTTGTGAGCAGCGCTTCCGTGAGATGCAATCCCGCCGTCGGAGCGGCGACCGAGCCGGGATGGCTCGCGTAGGTGGTTTGATACCGCTGCCAGTCGTTGTCGTTCGCAATCTTGCGGTGCATGTACGGCGGCATCGGCATCGTGCCGAACTGTTGGAGTAGCGCGACCACATCGCCCGATGGCTCCGGCCGCATCCGCCAAACGCCGTCCTCCTCACGGTCGATCAGCTTCAGATGCAGCGATTCCGGAGGATTCGCGGACGGTTGCCCCAGTGGAATCAGCACCACACTTTCGCCCGACTTCAAATACCCGCGAGTTTGCCCGATCAGTCGCCAGTCGCCGTTCTCGGCCTGTCCGAGATACAGCCCTTCCCATTTTCCGCCGGTCTTGGTTCGTTGGCCGATCAAGCGGGCGGGAAGCACTCGCGTGTCATTTAGCACGAGGCAATCGCCCGGCCGCAACAAGTCGGCCAAGTCGCGGATGCCACGATGCTGGATCTCTCCCATATGTCGATCGAGCACAAGCAATCGCGAGGCGTCACGCTGCGCGAGCGGTTCGTTGGCAATCAACTCCTCCGGTAACTGGTAGTCGTACAATGAGACATCGTCGAAAGAATTGTTCTCGACCGATGAAGTTGACGGCAACGGAGAAATGGACTCGCTCGACATGCCGTTTTGCTCGTATGGTCCTAGTCAGTGGGGCAGGTTTTCAACCTGCCCGCCTCTGTCAAGTTGTCCAACCGGACGTTTGCAGGCCACTTCACTGGCAGGTTGAAAACCTGCCCCACGGAAACCTCATGGCGGACGGGATCGTATTGGCTGCGAACGACTCCGGCGAACGTCCACCGATTCGAGTCGCCTTCTGCATCACCGACCTCGACGTCGGCGGAGCCGAACGAATGTTCGTCGAATTGGTGACTCGGCTCGATCGTCGTCGCTGGGAACCGCGAGTCTTCTGTCTGTCTGGTCCCGGAGCACTCGTGGAGAAACTACAGGCGAACAACATTCCCGTGACCTGTTTCAGTGCGAAGAGCGTTCGAACTCTGGGAGTGATCTGGCGGCTCGCGGCAGAATTGAAGAAGTTTCGGCCAGCGCTGATGCAGAGCTTTCTGTTTCACGCGAATCTCGTCGGCCGACTCGCCGCGTGGTTGGCCCGAGTGCCCCGCATGGTTTGCGGAATTCGAGTGGCCGAACGCCGCAGTCCTGTGCCGTTGTGGTTGGATCGGCTGACTCAAGGCTTCGTCGATCACAACGTCTGTGTCAGCCATGCGGTGGCTGATTTCTCAATTCGCAACGCGCGGCTGAAGGATTCCAAGGTCAGCGTGATCGCGAATGGGGTTGATTATCATCGCTTTGCGTCGGCAACGGCGGTGGATCGAGCGAGCTTGGGCTTGACCACTGCACCGTTGGTCTTGTTTGTCGGTCGCCTTGATCCGCAGAAAGCCCCGTTGGTGTTGCTCGGAGCATTCGAGCGACTCATCGCACGGCATACCGACTGGCAACTGCTGTTTGTCGGCGAAGGGCCGTTGCGAACGTCGATGACGGAATGGGTCATCGAACACAGACTCAAATCGAGTGTTCATTTTACGGGTTGGAGACCCGACGTTCCGGAATTATTGAAGGCAGCGGACGTGTTGGTACTGCCTTCGTTGTGGGAGGGGATGCCCAACATCGTGTTGGAGTCAATGGCGGCGGGGCTACCGGTAGTGGTGAGCCGAGTCGAAGGGACCGAGGACCTGATTCGCGATGGCGAAACGGGGTTGCTCACGACTCCAGGTTCGGTCGAGGAAGTGGAGCAGCAAATCGAGAAGGTTCTCATGGACCGCGAGTTTTCGACGAGCCTCGCGAGTGCTGCGCAACAAATAGTCGCCAATGGATTTACGCTCGAAGCGATGATCCACTCCTATGAGCAACTCTATTTGTCGTTGCTCCAAAATGACGCGCGGTCCGCGTCATAAAAATACTTCTGAAAATTTCTTTCAAATCGCCAATCGGAAGCCGCGCTTGGACCTGCGTCGAGAAGGACGTCTCGAAGTGGACTCGCGCGCAAAAAGATCATTGACGATTTGATCTCCGATCAGGATATTGGGGTCATGTGGTTGGTTGTGGGGAAGAATGGTGACTGATGGCGCTCACCGGCACCTATGAACGGACTGTCGATGACAAAGGACGGGTCGCCGTCCCGAAGCAGCTTCGGGAAGCTTTCACGTCACGCAAGTCCACTGACAAAAATAATACAGACGAGCAAGGAACGACTCACCTCTTTGTTGGACCTGGAAACGATCAAGCTCTGGTGCTGTACGCTCCGGAGGACTTCGACAAGTTGGCTCAACGGATGGACGCCAGTTCTTCCACGCGAGCGGACGTCCTGAACTACGAACGGTTCTTTTTTTCACGAGCGGAGAAGGTCGAGTTGGATGGTCAAGGACGCATTCGCATCCCGGAACGGTTAGCGGCTTTCGCCAAACTGCAACGGGATGTGATGCTGCTGGGAGTGCGAGACCACGCGGAAATCTGGGACAAGGCGCTCTGGACGGAGTTCGAACAACAACACTCCGCCCGATTCGACGAGCTGTCTTTGGCCGCATTCACGCGAGGTTGATCCAGTAACACGGCGCGATGGGATCACGCCAGTCCTGAGGACAACCAGATCGACGATCTCACCGATTCAAGGAAGTGATCTCCGCTGGCTAACCGGGCTGCGGAAAATGGGCTGCACGGAGGATTGCCCTGGTGTGAAGCGGGAGTGTCAGTGCGTCGACACTCTCCACGAAGCCGCCTGGCCGACAGGATGTCGGACCAGGCGTTTTTCGTTTTCGGCTTACGGAATTTGCTCTTCTCACGTTTTGCGAAATCGACGTACAACCCCGCTCACTGGTGAAGTGAGGCTACGGTGAAGTGGCCTTGCCGAGCCGACCTGCCTCCCATCCTCGCCGGTAATCTCCGGCCAAATCCACTTTCTCGAAAACTTCCTTGGCTGCGATTCACGTCCCGGTTCTGTTGCGGGAAACGCTGGAAGCGCTCGATCTGCATTCGAGGCTGACGGTCGTTGACGGCACGGTCGGCGGAGGTGGGCACAGTCGAAAAATCCTCGAACGCATTCAGCCTGATGGAATCCTGATTGGTCTCGATCGTGACCCGCTGATGTTGCAGCACACATCCACGGTCGTGACCGGCGAACGGAGTCACCTGTGTCACGCCAGCTATCGCGATCTGTCGAATGTTCTGCGCGAGTTGCAGTTCGAAGCGGCCGATCGCATTTTGGTGGATCTCGGTCTGTCGTCGGATCAACTAGCGGATCGCGAGCGTGGCTTCGGATTCAATACATCGGGTCCGTTGGACATGCGGTTCGACGTCTCACAGGGCGAATCGGCGGCGGAGTTGCTGTCGCGTGCGACTGCCGAGCAACTCGCAACGATCTTTCACGAGTTTGGCGAAGAGCGATTCAGTCGACCGATTGCCGAGCAAATCGTGACACAGCGTCGCGGCTCACCGATTCGCACAGCCTCGGATTTGGTCGCAGCGATCGGCGCCGCCTTGCCGGCTTCGATCAAGCGCGAGGCTCGCAAGGAGCCGGCGACGCGGGTGTTTCAGGCTCTGCGAATCGCCGTCAATCGCGAGTTGGAGCACCTCGAACAGGCACTCAAGCACAGTTTGTACGAGTCACTGCGGCCGGGCGGGCGGCTGGTGGTGATCACGTTTCATTCGTTGGAAGACCGTTTGGTCAAGCACGCATTTCGGGATGAAGCACGATGGCAATGCCTCCACAAAAAACCGGTAGCCCCCAGCCCCCAGGAAATCCGTATCAACCCGCGGGCGCGGTCGGCCAAACTCCGAGTGGCCATCAAGCTCCCGCCAATCGCAGTGTCAGCGTCGCCGAAATGATGCAAGCCACAAACCCGAACCCCACGGGGAATCCCATGTCGAACCCAAACCCCAATTCGAATCCGAATCTCGCTGCTCAAGCAGCGGCACAAGCAGCCCAGGCCGCGATTCAATCGCTGAAAGCCAAGGCACAAAATGCCGAGGCTGGTGACAGCGATGAGTCGTCGCCTGCCGAGACCGACGAGCAACTCGCGAAAGCGTGGGGCTTCTCCGGCAAGCGACCAAAGCTTTCGCGCGAAGCGGTGATCGGCTTGGTAGCCATCATCGCCCTGCTCGGACTTTTTGGATACGTCGTGGCGCGGCATCTGAAAAACCGCGGAGAAGTTGCGGAGACGCCCGGCAAGCTCGATACCGAAGTCACGCCCGCCTCGACCGGTGACCTTTTCGACAAACAGCAGAGTGTCGTGAACTCAGAATTGAACGAACTCGACAAGAATTCTGCGAAGCCAAAACGGCGCACGGTCGCAGATGACTTCGACATCGGGGACGACCAAAACGATCCAGATGCCGCGAAGGTTGTCACCCGAAAGCCTCCGCGATCCACCACGCTCGGTGATGAGGTTGGTGATTTCGCCGAGGACACCAAGACGACCAATCTGCGGACTCAACCGAAGGCGACCGCATCGGCGAATGACATGCCGGATTTCGGGGACACCGATCCGCCCGCCAAATCCACACGCGTGCCAGCGACGCTGGACCTCGGTATCGAAGAGCAAATTGAATCTGATGACTCCGCGCTGACGAAGACCACCGAACCGATTCGCCTCAAACAACCAGCGCAGCCGACTGCTCCGGCCGACAATGAATTCGAGGAACCGGTGCGAGTCGGTGCTACCGGTCGCACGCAACCGAAAGACGACTTCGAGCCAGTCCTACAGCGATCTCAGCGAACTGCGCGAGTCGCGCAGAAAGATATGTTCGCGGAGGCAACTGGATTCGATGACCCAAAGGCTAAGACTTCGCCTACCACGGACTTGCCGCCCGCTCGCCCAGCGACCACTGCCAAGAATACGACACGCCATCCTTTGCTTCGCGAGGGCGAGTATCTCGTTGAGGAAGGGGACACCTTCTGTGCCATCAGTAAGAAGGTCTACGGCAGCGAGAAGTACTACCTCGCCTTGGCCGAGCACAACCGCAGCCGTGTCGCCGATCCCTGCCGAATGCGTCCGGGATTGATCATCGTTGCCCCGGCAAAAGAAGTGCTCGAACAACAACACGCGGCCTTGATCCCCAAACCGAAAGCGGCGGTCGAAGCCAAGGAAGAAAAGCCGCACGCGACGAAGAAAGTCTCGGCCGCACCGTTGCCGTCGGGGATCTTCTTTGACGACCAAAGAGCACCGTGGTATCGCGTCGGCAAAGGCGACACGCTCTCCGGAATCGCGCAAGCTCATCTAGGCCGTGCATCCCGTGCGATCCACATCTCCAACCGCAATCAGGACCGTTTACCAGACCCAAACAACCTGCGTCTCGGCCAAGAACTGCGTTTGCCGAACGACGCGAGTCAGGTTCGGTTGGTTGATACCGAGAAGGCCGTCCGCTAGCCACCGCGTGTGATAGGTTTCGGCGTAGCGACAGGCGACTCGCCTTTCGTTTGAGGGCCGATTCCAACTGCAATCACAGGCAAGCCGCCTGTGCTACGAAGCACGCCATGTATTTTCGGTTCGGAGCGGCCATTGTTCTGGTTGTCGTGGTCAGCGTGATCGGCGTGGCTTTGGAGAAGCAAAGCCTGTCGTATCGTCGCGCGATCTCGCGGCAGCGTTACCAAATGGACGTGCTCGTCGAGCAATACGCTCAGATGCGGCTTCAAGCTCAACGACTGGGAGCTCCCGCACGCACGATCAAGTCGCTTGACGAGCGTGGGGGCGACATGAAGAAACCGCCGCGATCCGCTCAGGCCGGGCCGAGTTCTCCGTTGGCAATTCCACGTACCACGCTCGCGCTGCCGCACCTGAAAGACATCTCGGCCAGATAGTCACACTCGACGCACCAGGCATCCATGACCGTACCCCATCAAACAACCAGAGCCTCGAACGAGACGCTCGCGTGGCGAACGCGGTTTCTCGTCGTTGTTGTTTGCGGATTCTGGATGATTCTGAGTGGCCGACTCGTGCAGTTGCAGTGGTTCAACCGTCAGCGATTCACAGAGCAGGTCGAAGACCAAAGTACATCGTGGGAAGAAATCGCCGCGCGGCCAGGGGACATTCTCGACCGCGAAGGCCGAGTGCTCGCGACGTCGATCGCAGCGAAGAGTTTCTTCGTCGTGCCGAGCCAACTCACGCGACAGCCCAAGCAGTGGGAGTTGGTGCAAGCCATCGCCGAAGCGGTCGGGCAAGATGCCGATCAACTGCAGGCTCGGATCGCGACGCATGGCAAGAAACACTTCCTGTGGGTCAGTCGGCGAATCACCGAAGACGATGTGCTCGCCAAGTTGTACGCCCTCGAATCGCCGAAGAAGGGGCCGCAACTCTTCGGGTTCCGCGATGAGTTCTTGCGGCAATACCCGCAGGGACATTTCGCCGCGCATGTGCTCGGCGGTCGAGACGTGGATGGCGTCGGACGTGGTGGCATCGAGCAAACGATGAACGCGAAGCTGGCGGGGAAGCCAGGGTTCCGGCGGCTGATGCTCGATTCGCGGTTGCGAGTGATCGAAGTCCAGACCGACCTCAATCGACCACCACTGCACGGCCAGAGTGTGACGCTGACGATCGACGCGATCATCCAGATGCACGTCGAGGAAGAACTCGACCGCGCGATGGAAAAGTGGCGAGCCAAGCACGCGGCGGCAATCGTGCTCGACCCCAAGACCGGGGAAGTGCTGGCGATGGCGTCACGGCCGACTTACGACCCGAACGATTTGACACACGTCAGCATCGAGGCTTGGAAGAATCAGGCGATCGCCGCGATTTGGGAACCGGGATCGACCTTCAAGCCGATGATTGTCGGCTGGGGACTCGAACACGGCTTCATCCGTCGCGACGAATCGTTTCATTGCGAGAACGGCCTGTACCGCATGGGCCGCCGGGAACTGCACGATCACCACAAGTACGGCCTGCTTAGCCTGACCGACGTGCTGGTGAAGTCGAGTAACATCGGCATGGCCAAGATCGGCCAACGATTGGGCAACGAAGAGTTGTTTCACGCGGCGGTGACGTTCGGCTTCGGCCGCCGCACGGGCATTGAGCTGCCCGGCGAGCTTTCTGGGATGCTGGCACCGCTGAAGAACTGGACGTCGTACTCGACCGGTTCGATTCCGATGGGCCAAGAGATCGCCGTGACGCCGATTCAACTGCTCACCGCTCATGCGGCGCTGGCGAATGGTGGAACACTCATCAGTCCGCATCTGGTTCGAGCGCATCGCACGCAACCGATTGGCCGCCCGTGGGCCGAGAGGCCCGATCGCGGCGAACGGACCGCCGATGCCGATCCGTTGTTGCAGCAGATCGCATTTTTCGGAAGTCGGAATTCGGAATTCAGAAGTCGGAATACAGAACTCGAAACTCGGAACTCGGAACTCGGAACTCAGTTCGATGACCGATTCGATCTCACGGACGATGGCCGAACCGAGCATGAAACGCCTCTTGAACTGCGATATGAACCACTTCCGGAAGAGCCGACTTTCGTGGACGACGCTGATAGCACGCTCTCGGCACCGGTGGTCTCCGCCACGATCAGCACGGACACATGCCGCTGGCTCCGCGAATCCGTGATGGCCGAGGTGATCAAACGCGGGACAGGCAAGAAGGCACGGCTCGACGACTACACCGTCTTCGGCAAGACGGGCACGGCTCAGAAACGGGATCCGCAGAGCGGCAAGTATTCAAATCGACTGCACGTCAGTTCGTTCGTCGGCGGTGCGCCGGCGGCGAATCCACGAGTCCTGGTGCTGGTCATGGTTGATGAACCAGCGAGTGGCGGCGAGCACTTCGGTGGCGACATCGCCGCTCCTCCCGCTCGCGAAATTATCCACAAGACGCTGCGACAACTCGGCGTCGCTCCGGAACAAAAACCACAAAAGACCGCTGATGCCGGTTTCCAAGTTCCTCGGTAATCCGCGTTCGCATCACTTCAACTGTTGCAGCATGAAGTACTGAATGATGTTGACCGCCAGCTTGGTCGCGTCTTCCGAGACGTAGCCCTCACAGGCGATCGCCGACTGGCGTTCGAGCGCGCAACTGATGTCGAATTTGCTGTAGATCACGACGTAGCGACCGTCGACCTCGATCCCTTCCAGGACCGGTTCGCCGGTGATGATCGAGTTGGCGATGACGCCTCGTCCCGCAGTTTGATCGGCCCCACGACGACGCACGGTGCGCAGATCGTTACCGATCGTTGTCGAGTACAACTCGTGCGTGATCGGAATCCGAGTCAGCGGCTTGTCGGGAAACAACGCCGCCGCAAGTTCGCGGAAACTCTTGTCGAAAGAACTCGAACTGCAACACGCATCCGCGAACAAGACGCAGCCGTTTTCGAGGTATTGTTTCAAGCGTTCTCGCTCGGCGCGAGACAAATCAAACTTGTGCCGGCCGTGCATGTAGGCGATCGGGTAGTTGAACAGGTTCGGATCGCTGGCGGCGAGTTCGCGCGGTTTTGTCGCCGCTGACAAGCCCGCTGTCTCGTTGAGCGCGACCAGGATGTTGCGGAGCGCGTGCGGCGCGGTGTCCCAACCGCCGGTGTGTCGCAGTTGCACGATCTGCAACAGCCCCGCTTCGATCCGGTCTCGCTGAGCGGCTTGCTCGGCAAGTTCGGCTTGCTTGAGCTTGTTGGGTGGCTCGCGACCAGTCGCGTACGCGACGACATTGACGCCGATGTGCGTGGATTTCGAGACGAAACCTTTCAGCTCGGGTCGCCGGCCCGGCGGCTCGGACACACACCATTTGTTCCAACCGCAAGCGATGTCCTCCGGCGAGTACACGATCGCAGTGCGGCAGCCGAAATCGACGCCCCACAGATTCACTTCGGCTTGGCTCAGCAGGAATTCGCTGCGAAAGATCGGATGCTCCGGTGCGAGCTTTTTCAACTCGGCCTCCCCATTCGGGTACATTCGCTTGATCAGCTCGCGGAAGCCTTCGTCGAACCCCGCCGCGTTGCAGTTGCCGACCGCGAAGAGAAAACCGCCGGCATTGACGTACTCGCGCAGCAGTTCGACTTCGGGATCGCCGAATGCCGGCTGGTCTTTGCCGGACATGAATAGCACCGGGGCCTGCATCAAATCTGCGACACCGCCCCCTTTCAGGGCCTTGTCCATTTCGACGACTTGCCACGTCACCAGCTTCGGCCACTTCGGCATGCCACTGATCATGTCGGTGAGGTTATTAACGTCGTGGCGATGCCGATTCCAATCCTCGACGGCGATCCCTTTCGCGTTGCGTTCCGCCGCCGGTCCAAACTTCAGTTTGTTGATCAACACCGGAGCCATCCCCTTCGAAAGGAATAGCAATGCAAAACTGGTGCCGACCACAGGGTCCTGCTCACCAGCTCCATTGCCGCCGGCCCAGCGGCCGTCATCCCCTTTACTTCGGAGGAGGTACGCCGCGCCTTCGCGGAACCAATCGTGGTTGCCGAAAAACCGCAGACCACTCAGCCGACCGGCACGTTCCAGGCCATAGAGGTAGTACAGTACTCCGCCGATCCCGCCATCTCCGACGTTGTGTCCAACCGCGAACCGCGTCCGCAGCCAATTCAATCCCCGTTCGAGGGCTTCGTTGCGAGCTTCGTCACGGCAACAATCTGGCAGTCCATCCTTTCCGACATCGGAATCATCCGGCAGCAGCGAGTCGGCCATCACCAGCGAGGCAATGCCCGCCACGCTCATGCTGCCTGACCCGCCACTCGGATTGGCCGTGTAGCCCCAGCCGCCTTCGGCCGACTGCGCCTTGATCCAATGCTGCCGAGTCAACTCCCAACCTTTGCGGCTGGTCGGAATACCGGCGAAGGCCGCCTCGCGCAGTCCGAGCACGGCATACTGCGTGTTGCTGTGGTCAGAACCATGCGAACCTGGCGCCAAGCGATATCCCCACCAACCAGGATGTATGCCATTCGTGTCTTGAGCTTCTTCGAGTTTGTGGACGATCGCTAGCATTCGAGCGCGGTCACGCTTCTCGTCTTTTGCCGCTGCGTAAACCATCAACTGCAAGCCGGCCTCGTAGGTTGTTTCCGGAGCCGATTTCGAGCGCAAGAAATCCAGCGCCTTTTGAATTGGCGGATCCTGTGGAGTCATCCCGATGTTCAACAATGCCAGTGTCGCCAGAGCCGTTGGGCCGGTCGGATACATCGTGTTGAGTCCACATTCCCATTGACCATCGGGGCTTTGTTTGGAAAGCAAAAACCGCTTGCCCGCCTCGATGGACTTGACGACCGCTTCCGGCTTCAGGCCGTCCGCCGCGCGAATGTGGTCCCTGGCAGCGACCGCAAAAAGCGTGAATGCGAGACCACAAATCCATCGACAAGAATTTCGGTTCACGGCGTTTCCTCACGCTCAACAGGAAGGACTGGGCACACGGTACTCTCCGAACCGGCTGCCTTTTACAATCCGCCTTCGACCCCGACCACCTCAACCTGTCACGCACGCGAGCCGCGTGCTCCACAAAACTCCGTTCGACCGAAAGCGAGTCTGCCTTGGCCGAGAAACGTGACTTCGACGAATTCCTCGAAAAATTCCGCCGCCGCCGCGAGCTGATGACCACCGAACTTCACAAGATCATCATTGGGCAAGAGGCGGTCATCGAACAAATTTTGGCCGCGATCTTCACTGGCGGACACTGCCTGCTGGTCGGCGTGCCGGGACTCGCAAAGACGCTGATCGTCAGCACGATCGCGAATATTCTCGACGTGCAGTTCAAACGGATTCAGTTCACGCCCGACCTGATGCCATCGGACATCACCGGCACAAACGTGCTCGACGAAAACGAATCCGGCCGCCGCGAATTCCGCTTCGTGAAAGGCCCGGTCTTCACCAATATCTTGCTGGCCGACGAAATCAACCGCACGCCGCCGAAGACTCAGGCCGCGCTGCTGCAAGCCATGCAGGAACGCGAAGTCACCTACGGTCAGGAAACTTACAAGCTGCCCGAACCGTTCTTCGTCATCGCCACGCAGAATCCCATCGAACAAGAAGGGACGTACCCCCTGCCCGAAGCGCAGCTCGACCGCTTCATGTTCAACGTCATCGTCGATTACCCGGAACTGGAACACGAAGAGCAGATTCTGACCGCGAGTTCCTCGATGGAGAAACCGGACGTTCGCAAAGTCCTCTCCGCCGACGCGATCGTGTACTTGCAAAAGCAGATTAACACGATCGAAGCTGCGCCGCTGACGATCAACTACGTCGCTCGGCTTGTGCGAGCGACTCGGCCGAAGGATGCGTCAGCCCCGAAGTTCATCAAAGACCTCGTCAGTTGGGGAGCCGGCCCGCGCGCCGGCCAATTCCTGATCGCCGGAGCCAAAGCCCTTGCCGCGATGGACGGCCGCCCCGCCATCAGCATCGACGATGTCCGCAAGGTCGCGATTCCCGTGCTGCGGCACCGAGTCTCGACAAACTTCCAAGCTCAGGCCGAAGGAGTCACCAGCGAAACGGTGATCCAACGGCTGATCGCCGAGATTCCTGAACCGAAGATTGCAAAATACGAATGAAATAACCCGAAGAGGCTGTGAGTTTTTTCTGAAATCGATTCCGGTTCATTTTTCCCGACAGCAGTTATTTTGGCGAAGAGTTTGGTGGCTCGGTTCAGATGGGTTTCTGGCAACGACACTTTCGCAGTCGCTGGCCTTGGTTCCGCTTTTGCGCAGAAGAATTCAAATGTCGAGTATTGCGCAATGGCTGCCGTCCCGTCATGTTTTGGCTGTTGCTCCCAGCGGAGCCAGACAGGAGCCGAGGCATGGCTGTTTCGTCGCCCCGTGCGCGCCGATATCACGGTCGGCCAAGGCTGCAAGAAGAAATCGCTGCACCGCATGCTGGAAGCCGGACGTTTCTAGGTATTCGACCGGGGCTACGAGAAACTCCAACTGTTCCAGGACATCGTCGATGCCGATTCGTCGTTCGTGGATTCGGTGCGCGGGCAGATGACTTGGACCGTGCTCCGCGAACGAGAACTCTCGGATGAAGCGCGACAAGTCGGAGTGGTCTCCGACGCCGAAGTGAACCTGGGAAGCCAGAAGGTCGCGGGAGTCCCAAGGATCCTTCGGAACCAACTGCTCAGCGACGCATCCCGCCACTGAATCTGATCCCGATGAGGCCACTGGACCCGAGTTCGCACTGCCGAATCGTCATTTTGTGAGTGCGATTCATGCCTGTCAGACTGATCACGCCCCAAATTCTTACTTGAAGATCGGTTTGTAAAAAATCACAGCCTCTTCGGTTTACTTTCGCCGATAAAACGGCAGCTTGACGATTGTGGCCCGTTCACATTGGCCGCGGATGTCAACTTCGACGTTGGAATCGTAGATGGCTGCCGCTCGTTGGAGGTACGCCATCGCGATGGGCTTTTCGAGCGTCGGCGAAAACGTCCCCGAAGTCACTTCGCCGATATCGACTTGGCCAGCGAGAACCTGTGCCCCTTCGCGTGCAATCCTCCGTCCCGCCAGCATGAGTCCGACTCGCTGTTTCGCCGGCGACTGAGGCTTCGCCAGCAATGCGGCCTTGCCGATGAAATCCTTCGCCTGCGGCTTCACGGCAAACGACAGTCCCGCCGAAATTGGGTCGATCGACTCCGACAGCTCGTGACCGTACAGCGGCATCGCCGCTTCGATCCGCAGCGTGTCCCGACAACCGAGTCCGCACGGCAGCAGCCCCGCAGAGGCTCCCCGTCCAATCAATGCTTTCCACAGCATGATTCCGTGTTCGCGCGAGGCGATGACTTCAAAGCCATCTTCGCCCGTGTAGCCGGTGCGGCTGACGATGCCGCGCACGCCCAGCACGTCGGCTTCGCAACTGAAGTAGTATTTCATCACCGCGAGATCGACGTCGATCACTGACGAGAGCAACTCGACCGACCTCGGCCCTTGCAGCGCGAGCATCGACCACTCGACCGTTTTGTCTTCGATCGTCACGTCGAAACCGGAACGCTGCCGTTCGATCCATTCGACGATCTTCAGTCGGTTCGAGGCATTCACGACCAGCAGATGCCAGCCGTCGCATTTCGTCACGAGCACGTCATCCAGCACGCCTCCCGCTTCGTTGCAGATCAACGAATACCGTACCTGGCAATCTTTCAGCGAAGCGACGTCATTCGTCAGCAGTTGATCGAGAAACCTTTCCGAATCACGTCCGGAGATCCGCAGCCGTCCCATGTGTGCGATGTCGAACAACCCGGCCGCTCGACGAACGGCGTGATGCTCTTCGGTGATCGAGCGGTACTGCACCGGCATGTGCCAGCCACCAAATTCCACCATCCGACCGCCCTGCGCAGCGTGCCAATCGTGTAACGGGGTTTGAAGGAGATCAGACATCCGCGTGGCTCCGACTTTTAGATTTGAGATTTAGAAAACGATATCACGGGCGTAGGCCATCGGCTGACGGCATTCGGCCGAACGCCGATAGCCGAATGCCGTCATACCGTTTTTCCTGCAATCATCTTCGCCAACGCATCAGCGTCGTACACGCACCCGCCCCAAGTGCCGCCACCGAGTTGTTGCAATAACGCCCAAAGCTTCGTGTCGTCTGGAAGTTGCGGATCGGGCAACAACGGCTGAGCGGGTTCACGCTCGGCGAGGATTCTCGCGCCAGCTTCCGGCGCGAATCGACGATCCGCGTCGCCGACGAAATTCAAACTGCCGTCGAGCGTGTAGCGGTCGATGATGATCTCGATCATGTCGCCGTCGCGGAGCTTGCCGATCGGGCCACCGGCCAGCGCTTCGGGGCCAACGTGGCCGATGCAAGCTCCGGTCGAAACGCCGGAGAAGCGGGCGTCAGTGATCAAGGCGACCTGCTTTCCAAACGACAGATATTTCAACGCGGAGGTGAGTTGAAACGTCTCTTCCATGCCGGCTCCGAGCGGCCCTCGGCACATCAGCACGATCACGTCGCCCGCTTCGATGGTTTTCGACCCACGGCCCTTCACCGCCGCAATCGCGTCACGTTCGGACGTGAAAACTTTCGCCGGGCCGAGCTTGCGATAGACGCCGTCGGTATCGACCACGCTGGGGTCAATCGCCGTGCTTTTGATGACCGAGCCTTCTGGCGCGATGTTGCCGATCGGGAACGTCACGGTACTCGTCAAGCCGCGCGCGCTAGCGCGTTCCGGCGACATGACCACATCATCGGGATCGACGCCATCGGCCGATCGCAACAACGCTCGCAGTTCGCTACGGCGATTTGATGATTCCCACCAGTCGAGCACCTCTCCCAACGGCCGCCCCGTTGCCGTCATCGCGTTCAAACGCAGCAGACCCAACGTGCGCAGATGCAGCATGACTTCGGGAACTCCCCCCGCGAGGAAGAACTGCACGGTCGGATGTCCCTTCGGCCCGTTCGGCAGGACATCGACCAGACGCGGCACTTGCCGATTGATCCGGTTCCAATCCTCCACGACCGGCCGCTTCAATCCCGCCGAGAACGCGATCGCTGGAATGTGCAGCAACAGATTCGTCGAGCCACCGCAGGCCGCATGGACGACCATCGCATTGTGGATTGAATCGTCGGTCAGCAGCTTGCGCATTGTCAGCCCAGCGGCTTCCATCGCGATGACCGCGCGAGCCGATCGGCGAGCCGCATCCAACCAGATCGCTTGCCCCGACGGCATTAGCGCGGTGTGCGGCAACGCCATGCCCAGCGCTTCAGCAATGACCTGTGATGTCGCCGCCGTTCCCAAGAACTGACAGCCGCCCCCTGCGCTGCCGCAGGCTCGGCAACCCATGTCCTGAGCGTATTCGAGCGTCACTTCGCCATGAGCGAAACGCGCTCCCAGCGATTGAACCTTGCCGGCATCTTCCGCATCACGAGTCGGCAACGTGACACCGCCGGGCACGATCACGCAGGGCAAGTCGTGCTGAGCCGCCAAGGCCATCATCGTCGCGGGCAATCCCTTGTCGCAGGTCGCGATGCCGATGACGCCTCGCCGAGTCGGCAGCGAACGGATCAAACGCTTCAGCACAATCGCCGCGTCGTTGCGATACGCCAGGCTATCCATCATCGCGACAGTCCCCTGCGATCGCCCATCGCACGGATCGCTGACATAAGCCGCGAACGGCAGCTTTTCCAGCCGACTCAATTCTTCGGCGGCTGCTCGCATCAGCAAGCCGACTTCCCAGTGCCCGGTGTGATACCCCAACGCAATCGGCCGCCCGCTTTCATCCCGAATGCCCCCCTGAGTGCTGACGATCAGGAACTGCGGCCGCCCCAACTGCGACGGTTCCCAACCCATGCCGGCATTCTGCGTCATGCCGAACAGGTCGCCCGACGGAGCATCCAGCAACATGCTTTCTGTGAACGGCATCCGCCCCACCGGGCCTGACCCGTGAGTCGCGATGTGGAAAATCTGTGGGTCATCCGAATCGAGGAGAGAACCGACGAGAGTTGGCATGCTGCGATCATTCACTTGAGAAAATCGAGGAGTAAGACGACGAGGACGATGAGCAAGGCTGTCTCCGGCCGCAACGAAAGTAGGCTGAGACTCCGTCCCGACCGGCCGGGATGCAATCCTAACCGACAAAACACGCACATGTTTCGGGAATGATCTCCCGCGTCTGCCGAGTGTCCTTCAAGACGAGTGGCTCTATAATGTGAGCCAAGCGAGAAAGCACGCGAGCCGCGTGCTCCACGAGGAATCAACATGCCTGCCACGTTGCCGATTTTGGGACAAGCTCCCGCCACCCAGGAAGACCCGCTCGACCTGATGGACGAGATCGAACGGTTGAAGAAAGAAAAAGACGCCACGATCCTCGCTCACTTTTATGTGGACGGGGACATTCAAGATGTGGCCGACTTCACCGGCGACAGTCTGAAGCTGGCGAGAGACGCGACGAAGGTGACGACCTCGACGATCGTGTTCAGTGGCGTCCACTTCATGGCCGAGACGGCCAAGATGCTCAGCCCGACGAAGCGTGTTTTGCTGCCGGACATGCTGGCAGGGTGCTCGCTGGCTGATAGCTGCCAGCCGGAGGAATTGGCGAAGTTCCAACAGAAGCTGCGAGCCGAAGGGCGCGACTTTGAAACGGTCGCGTACATCAACACGTCGGCGGCGGTGAAGAGTCTCGTCGATTGGATCGTCACCAGCGGCAACGCCCGCGAGATCATCAACCGTGTGCCGGCCGGCAAGGAAATCCTGTTCGTGCCGGATCAGCATCTTGGCCGGTATTTGTCCGAGGTCAGCGGTCGCAAGATGATCTTGTGGCCGGGTTCGTGCATGGTTCACGAGGTCTTCAGCATCACCGACATGCTGCGAGCCAAACGGAACAACCCCGGCAGCCGCATCATCGCGCACCCGGAGTGTCCGGTGAACATTCTCGAACATGCTGACTTCATCGGCGGCACCGAGGCGATGCGCAAACACGTCGCGTCGTTCGCCGAGCCGCAGACGTTTCTGGTCGCGACCGAAGCCAACATGATTCACCCGCTGCAAAAGATCGCTCCGCAGCACAACTACGTGCCGATCCCCGGCCTGTTGGAATCCAGCGGCGAGACCTGTGCCTGCAACCGCTGCCCGCACATGTCGAGGAACACGCTGCAAAAGGTCCGCGACTGCCTGCGCGATGGCCGGCCGGAGATCGAGTGGAACCCGTGCTTCGACAAAGCGCGGGCGGTCGTCGAGAAGAGTCTGTTGAAGTGATCCCGTAGACCGGACGCCTACGTCCGGTCACCCATCGAAATCTGACTGGACGTGGGCGTCCGGTCTACTTTTTGGAGCCAAACATGTCGTTGACGATTCGCGTCCTGTTGCTAGTCATTGTCTCTTGGTCGGTGAGCTCCGCCGCCGACCAGCCCATTGCTCATTGGCCGTTGCGACGAGACACGAAGGATGCCGGGCCGCTCGGCTTGCACGCGAAGCCGCACGGCGGCGAGTTGCTGTTTTCGGCGACAGACGGTGTGAAGTTCGACGGTCGTGATGATTGGCTGGAAGTGCCGGCCCATTCCAAGTTGAAGCTCGGCACGAAAGACTTCACGGTTTCGGTGTGGTTGCACACGGACAAGCATCTCGATGACGTGCCCGGAGACTTACTCAGTCAGTTCGATTCGGACAAACGCCGCGGTTGGAATTTGAGTTTGAAATCGCACTCCGTCACGGCGAGCCAGGCCAACACGCGGACTCTGCATTTCGGCATCGATCAGGATCGGCTCGAATCAAAGTGGACCGATCACGGGCAGGTCGGCAACGGGATGTTTGTCAAAGCTCTGGCGGTCTTCGACGGGCAGCTCTTCGCCGGCACTTGCGAGCAAGGAAAGGATCAGGCCGGGCATGTGTATCGCTTCGGCGGCGGGCAGAAGTGGATCGACTGCGGCAGTCCAGCTCCGTGCAACGCGGTCTCAGCGTTCGCGGAAGTCGATGGGAAGCTGTACGTCGGCGTGTCGAAGTATCGGCTTGGTGGCTCGGCGTTGAAGGAGTCCGAGAATCCGAATCTCGGTGGCAGAATCTTTCGGTACGACGGCGACGGAAAATGGATCGACTGCGGGCAACTCCCGGAGGCCGAAGGGATCGGAGGCTTCGCGGTCTTTCGAGGCAAGCTGCACGCCGGCTCGTTGTACAAACCGGCGGGATTCTTTCGGTACGAGGGCGATCAAAAATGGACGACGCTGCCGCTGCCGAACGGCAAGCGAGTCGAAGCGATGTGCGTTCACAACGGCCAGCTCTTCGCGTCGAGCTACGACGAGGCCCACATCTTTCGCTTCGACGGCGAGACCTGGACCGACTGCGGCCAAGTCGGCGAAGCGGAGAACACCCAGACGTACTCGTTTGCGATTCATCACGGAAAGATGTACGTCGGAACTTGGCGCACCGGAAAAGTCTTTCGCTACGACGGTGACAACCAGTGGGCCGACTGCGGGCGGCTCGGCGAGGAACTGGAAGTGATGGGGATGTTGGTTCACAACGGCGGCTTGTTCGCCGGCTCGCTGCCACTGGCCGAGGTGTTTCGCTTCGATGGCAAGGATCGTTGGGCGAGCGTCGGCCGCGTGGACCTCACACCCGACGTGAAATTTCGCCGGGCGTGGACGATGGCCGAGTATCAAGGACGGCTGTTTGTCGGCACGCTGCCGAGCGGCCGCGTGCTTTCGATCGCGGCTGGTGCGAACGTCACACACGACCGCTCACTGCCGACTGGCTGGCATCACGTCGCGGCTCAGCGCGCGGGCCGCGAACTCAAGTTGTTTATCGACGGCAAAAGTGTCGCGACTTCTGTTCCGTTCGAGCCATCGCAATTCGATCTCTCGACGGAAGCGCCGCTACGCATCGGCTTCGGCCCGACCGACTCGTTTCACGGCCGGCTCCGTGACGTGAGGATTTGGGATCGTGCCTTGCCTGCTGAAGAAATTGCTCAAGAGCAAAGTCGCTGACAAGATCGACGTCGGTTTGTCCCTTCTCCCCTTGGGAGAAGGTGGCCGAAGGCCGGATGAGGAATTCAATCACGGACGGCACCCTCACCCCGGCCCTCTCCCAAAGGGAGAGGGAGAAAGACGGCTCCATTATCCCGTCAACGCAACCGACGCGGTTGGCTTGCGGGACGCCGGAGCGCTGGGCACACTGATTCGCCTTTAGGGAACGTACAACTTCGGGCAAAGGATCAGAGCATGAACGTCGCGCGACTTCGAGTTTTGGCGGGGGCACTGTTGGTCATCGGCACCGGAATCGCGAACGCCGCTGATGGTCCAATCGTGGCGACCGACGTCAAGCAAGTCGATCGCGACTACTGGTTTCAGGGCGAGTATCTCGGCTCAGCGCGGAATGCGTGCGGACAATGTGAGTCGTGCGGCCTACAAGTGGTGGCGCTCGGCAAGAGCGAATTCCAAGCGGTGCTGTATCACGGCGGTCTGCCGGGTGGCGGCTGGTGGACCGGGATGACGAGGCACGAGTTCAAGGGCCAACGCGACGGCGAGACGCTGCGATTGATCGGTGAAGATGCGGCACAGAGGATTGAGATTTCCAAGAGCACGGCAACCGTGCAGGCGGTGCATCAGCTGCCGACTCCGGCCAGCGAGCAAGTCGTGTCGCTCGGTGAATTGATTCGTGTCGAGCGTCGCAGCCAGACACTCGGAGCCGCGCCGCCGTGCGGTGCGATCGTGCTCTTCGATGGCAGCAACACTGATCACTGGAAGAGCGGACGCAAGACGGACGACGACTTGCTGATGATCGGTACCGAAACAAAAGTGCCATTCCAGGACTTCCACATGCACGTCGAATTTCAGTTGCCGTACATGCCGAACGCTCGCGGACAGGGGCGAGCTAACAGCGGCGTCTACCTTCAAAGCCGCTATGAGGTGCAGGTGCTCGACTCGTTCGGGCTGAAGGGTGAGAACAACGAAGCAGCGGGCCTCTACAAGTTCAAAGCTCCCGATGCGAACTTGTGTTTCCCGCCGCTCGTCTGGCAGACGTACGACATCGATTTTCAAGCCGCTCGATTCGACGGCGCGAAGCAAAAACTTTGCCCAGCGACGGTCACGGTTTGGCACAACGGTATCGTTGTGCAGAACCGCGTCGAATTGGCCAACAAGACGGGCGGCGGAGCGGCCGAAGGGCCCATGTCACTGCCAACCAAGCTGCAAGATCACGGCAATCCGGTCCGTTTCCGGAACATCTGGCTGATCGATCGCAGCAGCTCGGTGCAGGCCCAATCGCTCGCCTTGCAAACGAAGTGATCCGAACGACCAGCAAGGTTTGACTCGCACTGGAGCCATTTTTCCGGATTTGTTAGAAGCCCGCCCCATTCTTCACGCAGAGCGTGAAAGACTTCAGCAAGGAGGCGGCTTCATGGCGAACAAAATTCCATTGCGAATCGCGGTCTTGGCGGGCGGGACGTCTCGCGAGCGGAGCATCAGTTTGGAAAGCGGCGATGCCGTCGCGAAAAGTCTGTCCGAGCGAGGCCACATCGTCTCGCGGATCGATCCGGCTCACATTGAGCTGTTGGAGTTGGACTGGTCGAGCTTTGACATCGCGTTCCTCGCGCTGCATGGTACGTTTGGCGAGGACGGGCACGTTCAGCAGATTCTCGAAGAGGCCGGCATCCCGTTCACCGGGAGCGATTCGGTCGCGTCCCGATTGGCGTTCAGCAAGTCGGCCGCCAAAGAACGTTTCGTCCAAAACGGAGTGCCGACACCGGCCTATGTGCTCATTCACGAATCCGACAGCGCGGCACGCATCCAACAGCAAGCGAATGCGCTGGGCTTCCCGCTGGCGGTGAAACCCGATGGGCAGGGTTCGAGCCTCGGCATCACGATCGTCCGCACGCCGGAAGAGTTGCCGCAGGCGCTGGCGCGTTGTTTCCACTTCGATCCGTTCGGGCTCTTGGAAGTCGCGATCGATGGGACCGAATGGACGCTCGGTGTGCTCGACGGCGAACCGCTGCCGCTGATCCAAATCGAAACCGGCCGAGGCTTCTTCGACTACACGGCCAAGTACGAGGACGATGGCACGCAGTACCTGTTCGACTTCGCGTTCCCGACGAGCGTCATCAAGTCCATCGAGAATGCCGGCCGCCGCGCGTACGAAGCGCTCGGTTGTCGCGGACTGGCTCGCGTCGATCTGCGAGTCGATCGTTTCCACGAACCGTGGGTGCTGGAGGTCAACACGATCCCCGGCATGACCAGCCACAGCTTGATCCCAAAGGCGGCGGCGCGGATTGGACTCAGCTTGGGAGCGATCTGCGAACGATCCATTCACAACTGCTTGAATAGCGAACCGGTTTCGCCCGTCAAACACAGCTTGCAGCCGGCCACGTCGCCGAATCAGATCCACGCACATGCCTGATGACTTCGACTCATCGCCGAAGCGACCCACGACTGTGGTGGTGCAACTGCTGGATTGGCTGTTGCAGCCGATGGTCTTGCTGTTGCTGTCATGCTCGGTCGCAACTTGGGTGTTCGTACCGAAGTTGGGAGTGCGGCTGCCAGATCTGCGGAACGATCGGCAATACCGGTTGGCGACTTCGCAGATCGAAATCACACCTCCGCCGCATTGGGTGCCACACGACTTGGCCGAGCAAGCGGCTCAACGAGCCGGATTGCCGGATGAACTGTCATTGCTCGACCCCGATGTCACGCGTCGCGTCGCGTCGGCATTCGAGCAGCATCCGTGGGTGAAAGGGCAAGTGCGTGTCAGCACCTCGGTGCCGGCGCGAATGCGCGTGGACCTCGAGTACCGCGAACCGGTTGCGATGGTCCGCGTCACTCAAGGTGGCAAAATCGGAATGTTTCCGATCGACGCGGACGCGACACTGTTACCGTCAGCGGATTTTTCTCCGGCGGAAATCGCCAAGTATCCGGTGATCGAAAATGTCTCGACGCCACCGGTCGGATCGGCTGGGACCGTTTGGAAAGATGTTTGCGTGCTCAGTGCGGCTCGGCTGGCCGTGGAACTCAAACCGTTTTGGGAACAATTCGGATTTCAGTCGATTCTCACACCGGCAAACTCAGATCGGAAACTCGCGTGGGACGATCTGAACTTGCAGCTCAGCACTCGCGGCGGCTCGCGCGTCATTTGGGGCCGACCACCAGGAGCCAAGCACCCCGGAGAATTGCCCGCCGACAAAAAAATCGAGCGAATCAAGTTCTATCTCCGCCATCACGGACCGTTCGATTCGTCGACGCATGGCCCGTTTGAATACGACATCACTCGCTGGACCGACATTTCACGCAAACCGATCGCCGACCGCGGGAGTTCGCAACGGCGTTAGCCGGCGACTCGTCACCACTTCTTTTTCTTCTTGGCCAATGATTTTTGTTTTTTGGCCGGCTTATCGCTGGGTTTGAAGACGTCCAATTCGATCGTGTCGTGAATTTCGTCCGGTTCATCGACCGAAATCGGCTTGTCAAACGTTGCCGAATTGGATTCGTCGAACCGGCCGCCTGAACGCAGCACCATCTCGGCCAACTCGAGCGTATCGGAATCGACGCCGCTGTCACGCATGTGTTTAAGCGTCGCGTCGATATCATATTTCACTCGACGGAGTTCCGCTTTGCCGTTTTCAATGATGGCGTAGGCGGCTCGCGGATCGCCGTCGCGCGGCTGACCGATGCTGCCGGGATTGATCACCATCGGGCCATCGAGTTGCAGCGTGAACGGGATGTGCGTGTGACCGACCAGCACGAAATCGGCGGCGATGCCTTTCAGCCGAGATTCCCAAGCGGCCTTGTCGTCTCGCAGGTATTCGTCGAACGGATCGCGCGGCGTGGCATGCACAAGGTAGAAGCGTTTGTCGTCGAGCGTCACCTTTCGCGTCACTGGCATCCGCGTCAGGAATTTCATGTGAAGCCCGCTGAGCAATTTCCAATGCAACGGACGCGTCGCCGCCGCCAAACGATGCAAACCTGAGGTCTTTTTCACAGGAATCCGCTGAGCGACCGCGTGATCGTGATTGCCTCGCACCGAAACCGCCGCATGTTTTTTGATCCAATTGATGCAAGGAACCGGATCGGTTCCGTAGTCCACGAGATCGCCAACGAACAAACACGCATCGAATGGCTCGTGCACTGCGGCGAGCGCTGGCCAATTCGAGTGGATGTCTGCCAAAACCAAAATGCGCATCGACATAAATTTCGAAGAAGAAGGTTACCCCAACTCGATCAAATTGGTCCGACTCAACGATCCGCATCACTTTGCGGAATTTCCGCCAAATTGGCAGCCAGCCCGACTGACACCTTGACCGTTCGCATTCTAACTGGCTCTAATTTTGTTGCCTACGGATCGAAACCTCGAATCCAGGAGTGAAACGGTGGCGGAGCGACCGGTTTCCCAACAAACACTACGTGAGCAATTCACGAACGCCGAACAGCTTACTAAAGAGCTGGTCGATCATCTCGAACATCATTTGTTGCCGAAAATCCACAATCTCAAGAAACTCGTTCAGATGGAACTGAAGGGCGAGGCGGTTGTCGAAGACATCACGATGCGAAATCACGCCTCACATGTCCTCGAAAGCGCTCGTTTTGCGGGCGAAGTCAGTGACAAGATGACGACCTATTTCACCTCAATCAATCAGGCCGTCACACGGATTATTAGTCCGCAGTAAGTCCCGGCCGTTCGGCCATACTCGGTTATCCGCTCTTCGTTACATCGAATCGAACAGCATTAGTCGTCAAGAGTTTTCGATCTTGCGGAACGATTGGTGTCTGACTTCCGTCACGACACCCCTCATCTGACAGCGGTATCCCACGAGAAATCATGGATCAAGCACGTTCCGACTCCGCGATCGCGTCGCAGCCGCCCACCACGGCTTATCGCCCCGCGCGCGTTGGACACGGAACAGAGACCGTGATTAACCCTGAGCGTCGTGGAACGTCATTGCCATTACCGGAAGGGCCAGGTTTACCCAACTCGTCAGTGTGGTTGCGGTTATTTCCGTCGGAGGTCGATTATCAAGACCCGGCGCTGATCCCCGCACCGGCCGGTTTGAAGTTGGGGCACTTTCAGATCGAGGCGCGCATTGGTGCGGGAGGCATGGGAGCCGTGTTCCATGCGATGGACACCCGATTGCAGCGAGGCGTTGCGCTGAAAATTCTCTCGCCCAGCCTGTCGCGCGACCAAACGGCGGTGCAGCGATTTCAGAATGAAGCGCGTGCAGCAGCACGCCTCGATCACGAGAATATCGCTCGAGTGTATTTCATCGGCGAAGAGCAAGGTCTGCATTTCATCGCCTTCGAGTTCATTACCGGCACCAATCTTCGCGAATTGATTCGCGAGCGAGTCCGCATCGACCCCAACGAGGCGGTCAACTTCGTGCTGCAAATTGCCGCAGCGTTGCGGCACACGTCAGCGAATGGCGTCGTGCATCGCGACATCAAGCCATCGAACATCATCATCACGCCCTCCGGCCGAGCAAAGCTGGTCGACCTCGGATTGGCCCGCAAAGAGAGCACCGAATCCGCGCCGGACCTGACGATGGTCGGCACGACGCTCGGCACATTCGATTACATCTCTCCGGAGCAAGCGAAAGACCCGCGGAACGTTGACGTCCGCAGCGACATCTATTCGCTGGGTTGCACGCTGTATCACATGCTCACTGGCGAGCCACCGTATCCCGACGGAACCGTGCTGAAAAAGTTGCTCGACCATCAAAGTGGCGAGCCACCTGATCCGGTAAAAAAGAACCGCCGAGTCTCGGACGATTTGTCTCTGGTCTGCCGCAAGATGATGGCTAGCGATCCCAAGCGGCGCTATCAAACGCCCGACCAATTGATTCACGATTTGATGTTGATCGCCGGCTCACTGGGCCTGCGCGGCATCAGCCAGGAAGGCTTGATCTGGCTGAAGTCGAATCGCTCCATGTCCGACTTCTGGCGGAAAAACGTCGGTGTCATTGCGATGGTCGCGTTGCTAATTGTGATCGTGGTTGGTGTCGAACGATTTCCTGATTTCAGCGGCAATGGGAGCAACGGCACTCAAGCCGCGTCCCCGTCCAAGGCAGACGCGTCCCATTCAAATGACGTCGATCGCCAAACCGTGGGAACTAGCCGACGTGCAGTACTCCCTCCGACGGACCTCACCGCCAATGGTTCCAGATCCAGTTCGACGAAACCGAGTAAATCGTCGGGCGACGAAAATTCCGTTTTGGTCGCGAAGGGACAAACCAAATCCGCCGATCTCATCGGTGATCCGTCGCGTTTACCGTGGCCTTTGTTACCGGGCTTTGAGAATTCACTCGACGGTTCCACGTTCCCGTCGGTCGTTCGTCCGCCGGATTCGGTGTTGTTCGGACCTTCCGAAAAATTGAATTCCGGTTTGAGTTCCACTGAGAAACCTACCAGAACTGAATCGCCAGCGGTCGTTCGCACGACCACTGGCGGATCTGAGACCGAGGGGTCGCGCGACAGCAATCCAAACACGGACAAATCCACAACGACCGAGGAAACGAATGGAGTCTTTGTCCTGGCATCGGATGGTTCGTCTGCGAAACGATTCCCAACGCTGGAGGCGGCTTGTGCGGCAGTGAGCGACGGCAGTGTCATCGAACTGCGGTACAACGGTCGCCGTTCCGAGAAGCCGCTGCGGATCAGCAAAAAGAATATCACGATTCGAGCCGCACGCGGCTTTCGTCCGACTGTCGAGTTCACTCTTGGCAGTGTCGCGGCGGATGCGCACCTGCGGTTGATCGGCGTCAGCAGCGGTCCCGTGCAGATCAACAACGTGGCCTTTGAGATTTCCGTTCCATCGTTCTTCGCGGCGGATCGAATCAGTCTGTTTGCGATTGATCGTGCGGACAAGCTACGACTGCAAGATGTCGCCATCACGTTGAGCAACCCTGGACAGCGCCCGACCGCGTTGTTTGATATCTCAACGGAAGCGGGGCAGATGCTGGCCGATATGAAGATGAGCACGACCGGCGTGGCTCGCGACCCGCTGGAGATTGAATTGACCGAGTGCTTCGTGCGCGGGCACTGCGATTTGATTCGTGTCCGCAACACCAAGTCCGGCCATCTGACGCTGCGAGACACTGCCATCGCTGTGGACGGCTCGCTGCTCCAAATTGAAGGGCATTCCGAAAAGCCCTCTGAGCAAACGCGACTGGATCTGCGACTCGAACATGTGACCGCCATCGTCGGCCACAGTCTCATCCGACTCGACAGCGGCGACCTGCCGCGCGAGTTGCCTCCCATCGCGGTCGAAGCCCGCAACAACATTTTGATGACGACCAGCAGCGGCCCGCTGGTGGCCATGAGCGGCAATACCAGCGAGGCGGACTTCCGCAAGCTTTTCGTCTGGTCGGGTGGTAAGAATTTCTATGACGGCTTCGACGATTGGAAGACGATCGGCGATGTCGCAGCGTCCAACGACAAACTCTTCTGGCTCGCGGAACGCGGCGACGTGGCCACGATGTCGCTCGACGCGCTGACGCTTGATCGCAAATCACCTTCCCCAAATCCGGGCATCAACGCCGCGACCGACGGCAACAACGCCGGTACCGACATTTCCAAACTGCCGCAACCGGCGGATGAGGAATAAATCGGCGAGCCCGATCACAAGCAGCCTGCTCACGTCTTGGAAATCGCCTCATCCAGATTGAGCAGCAAGCTCATGACGGTCGTCCACGCGGCGAGTTCTTCTGGCGCGATCTGCAGCCCCGATGTCGCACGGCCGACATTCAACAACTTCTCGGCGGCGGCGTGATCCGTCCGAAAGCGGTCACTCGCCGCGTGCAGCGTTTCCAAAAGAACGCGGCGTTCCTCGGCAATTGGCAGGCGACTCAACGACAACTGGAATGCGAGGGTGATCCGTTCGTCTTCTGTCTTCGCCTCGGTCAGCACATGCTCTGCCAGGTTGCGCGCGGCTTCGACGAAGGTGGGATCGTTGAGCAACACCAGCGCTTGCAACGGAGTGTTCGTGCGTGCTCGGCGAACGAGACAGAACTCACGGTCGGGCGCGTCGAAGGTCATCATGCCAGGAGGCGGACAGGTCCGTTTCCAAAACGTGTACATCCCACGGCGATACGCGCCGTCGCCGGCATCGGCGACGTATTTATCGCGGCGTTCAACCGACACGTCTTCCCACAGCCCATCCGGTTGGTACGGCTTGACGCTCGGCCCGCCGAGCCGTTCGCGCAACAGGCCGCTGACGGCCAGCGCATTGTCGCGGACGGTTTCCGCCGGCAGACGAGAGCGCGGCCCTCGAGCGAGCATCCGATTGCGAGGGTCACGTTGCAGCAATTCGGGAGTGACGCGAGACGATTGCCGATAGACCGTGCTGGTGACGATCAATTTCAGAATCGCACGCTGGTTCCAGCCGGTGCGAATTAGTTCGGTTGCGAGCCAATCGAGCAATTCAGGATGACTTGGCAGCGTGCCTTGCACGCCGAAGTCTTCAGCGGTCTCGACCAACCCCATGCCAAAGAGCATCTCCCACCAACGATTCACGGCCACGCGAGCTGTCAGCGGATGCGATGGACTCGTCAACCAACGGGCCAGGCTCACACGGTCGGTGGGCGCGTCTTGCGGCAGACTCGAAAACACAAACGGCACACCCGCCGTGACTTCGTCGCCGCGCTGATCGTATTGGCCACGACGCAGCAGGAACATCGAGCGGCGCGGCGTTTGTTCCTGCATGACCATCGTGACCGGGATGGCCTTGTCGAGTTCCGCAAGCTGCCGCGGCAAGTCGGCCATCTGCGATTTCATCGTTCGCGTCTCGACGTCGATACGGTCGAGATAGAACTGCCGCAGCAGCCCCGTTTGCGATTCGGAACGATCTTTGGAAGCAATCGCAAGGATGTCCTTCAATCGGCCGAGCGATTGACCAGTAGCCAGGGACGCGGCTGCATCGGCGGTCAGTGCCACGGAATAGAGTTGTACATCGTCGATGCGGCCTTGGAACGGAGCGGTCGCATTCCGCTGTCCGATGTGAAACGGCTTGTCCGTTTTCAGCGTTCCATCGAGACTGTTGTTGGTCGTCGCGTCGAACTCGTGCGGCTTGCCGTCGACGTAAATCTTCACGCCGGTCGCGCGGCGTGAACCATCGTAAGATACGGCCACATGATGCCATTCGTTGAGCGACAGCGGTTCCTTTGTGACGACTTTGAAAGCCTTGTCCGGCCAAATGTGTACGAAGTGGCTGGACACTTTGGCTCCTTCGAGGATGACATCGTAGCCGCGATGTGCATTCGCCTCGTCCATTTTGGAGAGCACCGTGGTCGGTGAGTTCGACGTCGGCCAAACCCAGGCGGCCAACGAGAATTTGTCGTCACTGTCGAACGCTCCGACTTCGCCGCCGAGTACAAACGTCTTGCCATCGAAGTCTAGCGCGCCTCCGATTTTTCCGGGTACACGAGAGACTTTTCCGCGAATCGTTCCGCGCCGATCCACGTTGACGAGGTCGCTCACTTGGTCGCCGTCGGCTTCATCGAGCGGGAAATGAGCGACCAGTCCCGCCGGTCCCGCTTTGACAATGTCGTCGGGAGTGAGCGATTTCTCCCAGCGCGCGATCTCCGGGGCGATGTTCGCCTCTCGCTGTTTGAGCAACGCTTCGAGTTCCGTTTTGCGGCGCTGCAAGCGATCAAGCTCGGCCTGCTGTTCTCGCGACGGGACTTTGAGCAGCGGTTCGGCCATGCGGCCTTGGTTGTAGCCGACAATACGATCCGGCACGTTGTTGAAGAACGCGGCGAACTGGTAGTACTCGCGCTGTGTCAGCGGGTCGAACTTGTGGTCGTGGCAGCGAGCACATTGGAACGACAATCCCATGACGACCGTCGCCGTCGTGTGGACACGGTCGGCGACGTACTCGACGTGATATTCCTCTTCGATGATGCCCCCCTCGGTCGTCAGCACATGGTTGCGATTGAACCCGGTGGCGACTCGCTGAGCCAACGTCGCGTTCGGCAGCAAGTCGCCCGCGAGTTGTTCGGAAAGGAATTGGTCATACGGCATCCCGCCCGCGAATGCCTCGATGACCCAATCGCGCCACGGCCACATCGACCGAGTTTCGTCGTTGTTGTAGCCGTTCGTGTCGGCATACCGAGCCGCATCCAGCCAGTGCATCGCCATCCGCTCGGCATGACGCGGTGAGACGAGCAATCGGTCCACGACTTTCTCGAACGCATCGGGCGAGTCATCCGCCAAGAACGCTCGCAAGTCGGTCAGCGATGGCGGCAAGCCCGTCAGATCCAACGTGACTCGGCGGAGCAACGTCTCTTTCGGAGCCTCCGGCGACGGCGCAAGTCCTTCGGCGATCAGTCGAGCATGAACGAAGGCATCAATCGGATTTCGGATTTCGGATTTCGAGTTTCGAATTTGTGGCGGAGCCAATCGTTGCGGCGGGACGAACGCCCAATGCTGCGAGAATTCCGCCCCTTGTTCGATCCAGCGTCGCAGCGTTTCTTTTTGAGCGGGCGTCAGCGGCCTCTTGGCATCTGGCGGAGGCATCAGTTGATCGTCGTCGAGAGCGTCGATCCGCGCAACAAGTTCACTGGCCTTCGGATTTCCTGGCGTCACCGCATTCTTGCCAGATTCCGTCTTAGCGATGGCAGAGTCGCGTCGATCGAGTCGCAGCTTCGCCTGCCGAGTCGCCTCGTCCGGCCCGTGGCAACTCCAGCAGTGATTCGAAAGGATCGGCCGCACGTCGCGTGCGAAGTCGATGCGAGTGTTCGCGGTCGGAGTCTCTGCTCGGACAGCGGAACCAATCAACAACGCGAGGCTGGCGCAGACGACGAGAAAGCAACGTGGAAATGACGTCGGCATGGTGGTCGATCAATCTTTGAAATCAGGGCGATTCGGTGGCGGCAACTCTGACTCACGCGGTCGGCGAGAGCCATCCAACGGCGGAAACCGGCCCTTCTTGTCACATCGGTCCTCTCCGTCGGGTGGCCCCAGTCCTGGTCGAGGATCGTTGTTCAATTGATTTAGGAAACGCTCCATCTCTGGAGTGCCCAAGATTTTCTGCAATTCCCCAATCCCCGGAACCTGATCTTTGACGTAGAGCTGTAAGAGCTCGAGTTGGCGATCTTCGCGGTTCAAGTTGTCGAGCCGAGTTCGTTCAGCTTCATTGAGCTTTTTCTGGAAGGCGATAAGGACATCGAGCCGGGGACGATGATCTTCGAACGTCCGCTGCGTCTCCGTAATTAGGCCGCGGATCAAGACCATGATCAGCAATCTGCTGCGAGCGTCGAATTGATTCGGATTGTGATTACGATTCACTGGCACCTGTTTGATTGGCCCATCAGGCAGTGCGGCGAAGACCTTGTCGATGGTACTGCTGCCCGATCCAAAGATGCGAACGCCCGGCGGTCCGAGTGGATGTCGCTCTAGGGTCAATCGCAGGACACGAACCTTGTGGGAGTATTCATCGAGCTTGTCGAGTTCGTCGTGAGTCTCGGACGGAAACTCGTGCTCCAGAACGCGAATGATCAATTCCATCTCCGGCACGCAAGAACCGAAGCGGTCACCGAACGGCAGTATCAGGCCGCCAAACAGTTTCTCGACCATGCGCAAGCGACTGTTGTTGTTCTGGCTAAACGGCGGACCATTAGGAGGGCGAGCCGAAGGGAATTGTTCGGGAATGTCACTCGGCGGCGGCCGACGATGAAATCTCTCAATCAACCGCTTGCGTGCTTCGGGATCCAGAGTCTGTCGCAGCTCATGTCGGTCCACCGGTGACAGCGAATTCGCCCAAGCCTGATAGTCATCAAACGCGGCTTTCAGTTCCGAGTCGTTCTCGATGGCTTGGTGCAGTTCACGCAACCGATCACGCTCGGCGACAGGCATCTCGCGGTACAGCCGAACGTTTTCATCGAGCCGTCGTCGCTCGGGTTCGGTCATCTCGTTGAGTCGCTTTTGATTCGCCTCACGTTGTTCCGACGGAGGGCCATCGGCAGCCAAAAACCACGGCAACAGCGACAAACTCAGCGCGACCGCCACGACGGCCACACGCGGCCCCACATCCGCCTGGCCTGGATTAGCGACGTTCTGGCAGACGACGTTCATCGAGCACTCCTCGCTGCTTGAGGTCACGCAGAAATTCCGCATCGCCGATCTCACGGTAAACGTCGATGTGCTCAATCAAACTCAGATCGTCCAGCCACACGTCACTGTTCGACCGAGCCGTCATGCGACCGACCGCGAATCCCAGCAGGCTGACCACAACCAATCCTGCCGACCAAGCTACCAACGGCGGAACAGGGAAGCGACGCCGAGTTGAGTTTTCAATCGCGACAGTCGCCGCAATCTCCGGCTCCGCCGCCAACTCCGTGGTGCCATCGACGACATGCAACGTTGCCAAGGTGCGGCTGCTGAATTCTCTGGAAGCATTTGGACGCGGCAGCAGATCGAGCAACTCCCAAGCGCGGTTGAGCTGTTCGACTTCGGCCCGCATCGCCGGATCGCTCGACAGCGCTTGTTCGACTTCGCGCGCGGCTCCCTCGGGCAGCTCGCCGTCGAGGTACGCGACCAGCTTCTCCGTGAAAGTCGGTGATTGAGGTGATTCGTCGGACATGATTCCGTCGGCCTAAAAAAATGGCTCCAGATAGGCCCGCAGATTCTCGCGTGCGCGCGACAACAGCGATTTGACCGCCTGCGGTGTCAGGTCCATCGTGGCTGCGATGTCGATGTAACTCATCTGCTCAAACTTGTGCAGCAGCACCGCCATCTTCTGGCGGTCATTGAGCGTTTCGAGCGCGGCCCGCACCAGCATTTGCGATTCGTTGCGGTCCATCACACGAGCCGGCATCAGCGCCGACTTCTCCGCCAGCAGTTGCTCCTGCGGCCGAGCACCCAGCGGCCCGGAATCGCTGCCGACCAGCGGTGCTTCTCGCCGGCGTGCGCCGTCGCGCCGCCAGTTGCTCGCCAAATTGTTGGCGATGTGAAACATCCACGTCGAAAACTTCGCCTTGGCCTCGTACTTTGTGCGGTTGCGATAAATCCGCAGGAAGACTTCCTGGCCCAAGTCCTCCGCCGCGTCTTGGTTGCCCAGCAAGTGGTACAGCACGGCGACCAGCCGATCTTGATAATTCTCGACCAATTGCGAAAACGCCGCGTCATCTCCCCGCTTCGCGCGCAGCATCAGTTGCACGTCCGGATCGTGCAGATACTGCGAAAGTGCGGGTTCGGATTTCACCACGTCCGGACTTTCCGTTGCAGTCACGTCGAACATTCAACCCAAGCGGGTCTCAGAAGTTTCTCACTCGGCAGCAGAGCCTCGTTGATCAACTCAACCGTACATTGGATACCGCGTTCCGAATTCAGGAAACTCAGGGTATTCAAGATGATGCGAGCGGATCTTTGCCCAGTCCAAAGCGTCAATCACTGCGTCGCCGTCGCAGTCCAAATACGGACACATTTGGAGGCCGTCTTTATTGCGACACTTTCCCCGTTCGTATGTGCGTTCACAGTGTAGACACCAGCGATGTCCCGAACATTCGATTTCGTCGAAGGCTAGGTCACGGTGAGACAAGTCCATATTCGTACTCCCCAGGAGCCGCTTATTGCCAAACAACAGGCGGAGTATAGCCGTCGCCGGAAACGACCGTCAGCCGACCATTGTTCACAGACAAATCCCCCATAGTCAGTTAAGTCCGGGTGGTTGCGACCGGTTTCCTTGGGGCTTATTCTCCGATTCGTACTGCCTCAAACCATCAAACACTCACCATCGACCCCAATCCATGCCCATCACCATCAACGTCGGACACAGCCCGGACCCGGATGATGCCTTCATGTTTCACGCGTTGGCGAACGACAAAATCCCGACCGGAAACTATCGCTTCACGCACACCTTGCAGGACATCGAAACGCTGAATCACCGATCTCAGCGAGGCGAACTCGAACTGACCGCCGTGAGTCTGCACGGCTACGCCTACGTCACCGACAAGTACGCGCTGTGTGCGTGCGGGGCGAGCATGGGGGACAACTACGGCCCGATGGTGGTGACTCGGCAGCCGATGGGCATCGGCGATCTGCGCGGCAAAAAGATCGCCGTCCCCGGCACGCTGACCACCGCATTCCTGACACTCAAGCTGCTTCTCGGGGACACATTCACATTCGAGATGCATCCCTTCGATGAGATTCTCAACATCGTTGAAGCGGGCAAGGCCGACGCGGGTCTCATCATCCACGAGGGGCAATTGACTTTTCAGAATCAAGGGCTGCATTTGGTGGTCGATCTCGGCCGCTGGTGGCACGACGACACCGGACTGCCGCTGCCGCTGGGTGGCAATGCGATCCGCAAAGATCTCGGCCGGCAAGGCATGGAAGAGGTTACGGTGCTGCTCAAGCAAAGCATTCAATACGGACTCGACCACCGGGCCGAGGCACTCGCTCATGCGCTGCAATACGGCCGAGACCTCGACCGCAGCCAAGCCGACAAGTTCGTCGGCATGTACGTCAACGACTGGACGCTCGACTTCGGTCCACGCGGCCGCGAGGCGGTGTCGCTGTTGCTGCGCCGAGCCTACGAAGCACGCATCATTCCGAAGCCGGTCGAGTTGGAGTTCATCGGCTAACAGACTTTTTGGACCACGCCAAGAATTACATTCGAAAGTTGCATCATGTCATCGAGCAATTACCTGCAATCCCTTTTCGGCCTCGATGGTATGACCGCCATAGTGATTGGCGGAACTGGTACACTCGGCGGAGCGTTCTGCGATGCTCTCGCTGGAGCCGGAGCACACGTCCTCGTTGTCGGTCGCGATGAAGTCGATGGCAACGCTCGCGTTGCTGCGATTCAGCAGGCCAACGGCAGCGCGGAATTCTTTCGAGCCGACTCGACCAGCCGAGCCGACTTGGAGGCGATCGTCTCGCATCTCGATCAGCACGGACGGAATTGCGACGTGCTGATCAACGGAGCGGGGACGAATTCGCCGACGCCATTTTTGGAGATTACCGACGAAGAGTGGGACCGCATTTTTAACATCAACGTCCGAGCGTTGCGGCTGGCGTGTCAGGTCTTTGGCAAGTTTCTGCTCGACAAGGGACGCGGCGGTTCGATCATCAACATCGCGTCGCTCAGTTCGGTGATTCCGCTGTCGCGAGTCTTCACGTACTCTGCGACGAAGGCGGCGGTGCTCAATCTAACGCTGAATCTGGCTCGCGAGTGGGCCACGAAAGGGATTCGCGTCAATGCCCTTTCGCCCGGCTTCTTCCCCGCCGAGCAGAACCGCAAAGTGCTCACGCCCGACCGCGTTGAAAACATCATGCGGCACACGCCAATGAACCGCTTCGGCAACCCTGAAGAATTGGCCGGAGCGATCCTGCTGATGGCCTCGCCGAAAGCCGGCAGCTTTCTGACCGGCGAGAACATCGTCGTGGATGGCGGTTTTTTGTCGATGACGATTTGAGTGGAAATTATTTGGTCGCTGGAGCGAGATCCGCAGACTGTGTCGCACGTCGTTCCCGCCAGTGCTTGAGATCGGCGACGATCACGAAGCTGATGATGACCAGCAGGAACCACGAACTCAGCTTCTGCGCCGACACAGCGGTCCAGCGAGCGATCTGCTCTGGATAGACCCACGCGCCGAAGAACGTGGCGATGTTTTCGGCCACCCAGATGAAGAAGCCGATCATAAAGAAACGACAGCACCAGCGGCATCCGGCGGCGTACTTTCCAGACCGTGAAATACACGTTTGTCCTCCAAAAGAACACGAAGACCAGCGGAATCAAGACCGACCGCACGTCGTGCACGAAGGCGTTCGTGAAGAAGTTCCCGTAGATCGCCACGCACAGCGGAACGCTCAGCCGATACGACGGGTAGTACTTCAGTTCTAAATCAAGGATGCGCCACGATTGGCACATGTAGCTGGCGACGGCCGCGTACATGAAGCCGCTGTAGAGCGGAACTGTGCCCAACTTCGTGTAGCCGAATTCCGGATAGCTCCACGCCCGACGGCTGGATGCGTCTTGAAGAGTTCCAGCATCAGCCCGATCAGATGAAACATCCCCAGCCCCACATTTCCCAGATGACTTCCCTCGCCTTGGCATGCGATTTGCGCCACACACCTGAAAAACAGGGGTTTGCTGCCAAGATGTGTCAAGGTGATAGGGGAACCCAATGGGTGACGCGAAAAACGAGGATTTGCGGGTCGGTTTTGAC